>JAJDEH010000175.1 GCA_029259935.1 Planctomycetota bacterium | reverse complement strand
CAAAGACTCGAACGAACTGGTAAGTTCCATCGTAGGCGGCTTCCGTGCCAGAGAAATTGAAAGGTAAGATGGTCAATTTCAATTGTCACGGGCCGCCTTTTTCGCGCCAATACCAGTCACGAAAAGTGCAAAACAGGAACTTAGGGCAAGTTAGAGAATTGCTTGTGGTGCAGGCGTCCCGCCTGCCCGGTGCAGCCGAGACGGCTGCACCACAATTGGGAAACTCGGTCCTAATCAGGTTTAGACAGCGTGCATCGGCCAGTGCCGACGAGCGCTCGCGCCGACTTCAAAACGACTGAAGACTTTCCAGGGCCGCCACCTTCGGAGTCGAGCAACAACTGGCCGTCGATCCGAACTTCGACATCGCTTACCGTGCCGCTGGCGGCAAGCAACTTCGTCACGACGAAAACACTTCCCGCGCCTGGCATTTCGTAATGCAGCGAAATGACTGCCGTCCGGCGATCATCTTCAACTCGGAGATGTTCGGGAGCGAGGTAGCCTTGGCGTTGCCATTCTTTTCGCAAGCGAAGAAGTGCTTGATACCAGGCGAATACTTGCTCGTCGCCTCGCGCGGCACATTTTGAATCGTGGAACGCCCGTTCGTCCGTGGGTGACAAGGCCCCGCTCCAAACCTGTCGTGGATATTCGCGCGCCCGCCCGCGATCGACCGCATCTCGCAGTCGTTGATCTTGATAGTCGACAAAGAAATGGAACGGTGATGGTGTTGCGGATTCCTCGCCCATGAAAATCAGAGGAATCGCGGGATACAACAGCATCAAGGTTGCCGCAGCTTTTTGTTGAGCGACGGATGTTAAATGATGGAATCGCTTTCCCTGTGGATGATTGCCAACACTGTCGTGTGTTTGCAAACCGACGACAAACGATGGCAGCAACGATAAGGACGATTCATTGCCCTGCGGATACAATTGCCGGCGGTCGTTGTCCGTTACACGCCGCGCCTTGGCAGCGTTGTGAAAGTGGTTATAGATAAACCCGTGTTGTAGCGCTTCGACGAGATCGTCCCAGCCGGTGTACTCGCGATGAGTGACGGAGATTTCGGGCGCGACGACGGAATAGATCGAGTGCATAATGTCATCGCACCAAATCGCGTCGTAGGAGCCGTGCTCTTCTGGCGCGGTGCCAGAATCGGCGGGTAGCAATTTCGAATCGAATACATTGGACTCGGCAATCAGGTGAATGTGACGGCCGGCGGTTTGCTCGTAGTTGGCGACCTGTTGTCGGAGTTCGTCCAGGATCGGCCACGGGCTGTCATCCAGCATGAAGTGGACCGCGTCGAGGCGCAGTCCGTCGAAATGGTACTCACGCAGCCAATACAACGCGTTCTCGACAATGAACTCGCGCACCGGCTGGGCGTGGGGGCCATCGTAATCCAACGCCTCGCCCCAGGGCGTATGGTGCTTGTTTGAAAAATACGGACCGAAGTCGGCCAGATAATTTCCCTCGGGCCCCAAATGGTTGTAGACCACGTCCAAGATTACGGCGAGACCAAGACCGTGGCAGGCATCGACCAAAGCCCGTAAGTCGTCCGGCGTGCCGTAGGTGTTGCGAACAGAGAACAGGCCGACTCCGTCGTAGCCCCAGTTCCAGCGGCCGGGCGACTGCGCGAGTGGCATCAGTTCGACGGCCGTAACGCCCAAGTCCTTCAATTCCGGCAGCCGTTGCATGGCGGCCGCGAATGTCCCCTGTTCGGTAAATGTCCCCACATGCATCTCGTAGATAATCAGGTCATGCTTGGGCACTCCGCGCCAAGATTTGTTTTGCCACGCAAAGGCGGCCGGATCGACGATTTGCGAATCCCCGTGCACGCCGTCGGGTTGAAAGCGCGACGCCGGGTCGGGTCGCGAGATCTCGTGATCCAGTGAGTATCGATAACCATCACCGGCTCCCAGCCCCGGGACAACTCCGCGGAAGTAGCCATCGACGTAGCTCGTCAGTTCATGTCGTTGCCGCGCGCCGCCACGGTCCCATTCAACCGCCACGGACTTTCGTTTAGGTGCCCAAACGCGAAAGTGAGTTTGACGGCCAGCAAGCGGAGTTGCGCCGAGCGAACTGGCAAGGCAAGCTTCCTCGGTTTCGTGATTCGCGGATGGCATGATTTTAGAACTTGCGGAGACGTTGTTTGACGGATCGGGAATCACTCAACTTGTGCCGGGCGGCCACCAATGCCTCCGGCCGCGGCGAACAGCAGGATTGCCTCGCGGGCCGGCGGTACGTCATGAACACGTAAGATCTGCACTCGCTGACGGGCCAGGGCGAGCGAGACGCCGATCGTGCCGAAAGTTCTCTCGCGATCTTTATCCCCCAGCAGCTTGCCGATGAATCCCTTGCGAGAATGTCCGATTAGCAGTGGGCAGCCCAGGTCGTGAAATCGGCTGCAACCGGCAAGCAAAGTAAGATTGTGCTGGTGCGTTTTTCCAAAGCCGATTCCCGGATCGAGGCAGATTCGATCTTGCTCAATCCCCGACCGCAACAGTGCGTCACGCCGTTGCCGAAGATAGTCGTGGATGTCCGCGACGATGTCGGAATAGGTCGGAGCGTCTTGCATCGTTTGAGGCGTCCCTTGCATGTGCATAGCGCAAACGCCCGCCCGCGACTCAACCGCCACGTCGACCATGTCGGCGTCGCCTTCCAAGCCGGTGACATCGTTGATGATCTCCGCGCCCGCGCTAAGCGCCTCTTCGGCCACTTTCGCCTTGGAAGTGTCGATCGAAATGGGAACCTCGGTTTTTTCGCGGAGCGCTTGGATGACGGGCAAGACTCGGCGGAGTTCCTCATCTTGGGAAACTGGCGAGGAGTAAGGGCGAGTGCTTTCTCCTCCTATATCCAAAATATCGGCGCCTTCGCCGGCGAGTTGCAATCCGTGTTCTATCGCTTGCCGCGGATCGAAGTAGCTGCCGCCATCCGAAAAGCTATCGGGCGTGACGTTGATGATTCCCATCAGTTTGGGCAGCCGATCAAATTGCAGTGTGCGCGTCCGCAGTCGCCAGGAGGATGCGATCGGAAGGGGAGGGGAGGGCGGCGCGTCGGAGTGGTCGGTCATTTGCCGCAAGGTTAGCACACGGACCGGCCGAACAAAAGACGCGATCGACTACCAGCGCATTTCCATGCGTGAGACGATTTGGCGAGCCGTTTGGTCGATGGCTGCTTGCTGTGAGGTGGCCATGGATTGCCCGCTTTCGGGAATCAAGTTTTCGGCCATGTGGAAGGACTGGTTTAGCAATTCGTTGCCGACGCGGTCGGTCCACTGCACTTCGACCAGGAAACCCACTTCCAAGCTGCGCGGCACCGAGTTGGCATCGAGGCCAATGACTCTCTTTTCAGCGGATAGAATGTTGCCACTTAAACGACTGTCGGCCGTGTCGGGTCCGACTGCTTTCAGGCCGCGCAGTTCCAGTTCCTTAACGACTGCCTCGGTGAGCCGTTCACCCAGGTTACGCCGGTACGATGCTGAAACGAAGACGGGAACATGGACCGTTCGAACGCCCGGATGAAACAGCGTGCTGGCGCCGACCTGGTAGCCGGCGCAGCCTGACAGCAGCGAAACGCTGAACAGAACCCCCACGGCGATTCGTGGCAAACGATGAAACACGGACTACCTGAATGTTGGAATGGGGCCTTTGCCGCTAAACAGCGGTTTGACGTTTTCTTCCTCGGGAAACAGCCGGGCCAGCCACTTGAGTCGATCCGGTGGCACGGCGGGTTTGGACTGAATATCCTGCAGGCGGGAAATCGCCCGTTCGCCATACGACGTTGCTGAATACTCGGAAGCGAGTGTTTCGTAGTGCATCCGGGCCGCGCCATACTCGCCGCGCCGATCGTAGTATCTGGCGCTGCGATATTCACGCTCGGCTTTCTTGTCATGAATCTCCGCGAAGGTTCGCTTCAAGTATTCACGATGCTCCTCCACTTCCTGTGGAAATTGGCGACGAACCTTAGTCAGAAATCCCTCCGCTTTTAGCAACGGATCGGCGTCGTAGGCCGGACCCTGATAGCTGGCAAGTTTGGACTTGAGGGCCAGCAAATGGGCGGTGAACTGATGTTCGCTGTTAGGAAATGTTCGAATCAAGTCTTCGTAAAATTCACCCGCTTCGAGGTAGCGGCCATTTTCGAAATGCGCGTTCCCCGCCGCCAAAGTCGCGTCATCGGCCAGCTTGCCTGTTGGGTCGTCCAGGCGGATGCGATCAAAGACACGAATTCCATGGCCTCGCGTGTCACGCCTCGGCCGAGTATTGTCTAGCATGTTGAAGGAAAAGCTGTTGTCCGGCCGCGCGCGATTGGCGTCGACCCAGAATTTAGCAATCGAAAACTTGCGAACGCCGGCCGTGTCGATGTGTTTCGTGTTGGGATACTTTTTGATCAGTTGCTCGTACTGGTTGTTCGCTTTGGGATAATCATCGGCGAAGAAATAGGACTCACCGGTCATGAACAGCGCGTCTTCCTCAAGCGCCGAGTCGGGCCAGCGTGCCGCGGCTTCCTCGAACGATCCCGCCGCGGCCCGATAGGACGAACTTGCATTCTGGTCTTGTTGCCTAGCCGCCGAAGCCTCGTCGAATTTCTGTTGCGCTTTGCGATAGAGGTTGATCGCGATATCGCGTTTTGGTCCGCGTCCAGTAATTTTTCGAATCGTTGTTGGAGCGTTGAACGGATCCAAATCCTCCAGTTCAAAGCCCTTCTTTTTGGGACCATCCGACTCATAGTAGGACGCCGGGATGGTATCGCCCGGCCGCGGCCCGTTTGCGGTCGCGGTTTGCGCTGTGGGCGGTCCGGGCAACGTGGCTTGAGGACTGGCATCGGGACGAAAATACGTACAACCCGAAGAAGCCACCACGGCGGCGGAGAGTAACGAGGCGATATTTAGAATTCTAAGATCAAGCATCCAGGTCGTCCTTGACCAATCGTTGCAGTTTACCAATTCTCTTAATGAGCTCGCGAATCGAACGAAGCGGCCCGTGCCGTGTCCATTTGAGTTTTCGTCATCGCGGATTTGCTGGGACGTTCTCGTCGTTGCCCAATACTCCTAAATACGATTGCAGGCGTGGTTTGGTTCCCAAGATGTAATTCATGTAGTTATTCAGGACGCCGCGCAGTTCGCCATGACTAGACTTGCCGACGGCCGTCTGGTGCCACTCGCTATCGTCTTCGGAGGCGAAAGTTCGCAGCGTGTCGATGGTGGGACCACTCACGCTTACGACTCGTCTCTTTCCTATTCGACAGGTCGAACAAAAAACTCCACCCGCGATTTGGCTGAACGCGACCCGCGCGGTTGTCTCCACGCGTTTGCCACATTCAACGCAGTCGATCAGTGAAGGAATGTGTCCTAGCAGCCGCAAGGCGCTGAGTTCGAAACTCAGCACTGACGGAGCTAGCTCGGCATCGCTGTCAATGGCTGCCAGTGCTTGATCGGCAATGTCGTATAATTGCGGCAAAGGATCACCCACGTCGGTCAGCAAATCCAGCAGTTCCGCGACATAGTATCCCGCGTATAGACGAGACAGGTTACGTGTCGCGGATCGAAAACGCCTTTCTAGTTTTGCTTCGGTTAACAGGTCCAAGGAACCGGACGATTTGCGGATGAACACTATGCGACAAACCGAGAGCAAGTCAAGAGCAGACTCGAAGGGGCTCTTGGGACGCCGCGCCCCTTTGGCCAAAGCGCCCGACTTTCCAAACTCGCGGGTGTACATCGTCACCACGCAACTGGTTTCGCTGAAATCGACCAGCCGAAGCACGATCGCTAGCGATTTTTCAGCAGGCATGGGTTTCGATCCTCAAGGATGGTGCGACAAGCGATCTCCCTCGCGGCCAACAGTGCCAGGAGAGGATTTCATGCGCGATGCTGATCGCTGGTCACTCCATAGTGTGCGCAATGCCCATCGATGATCAATGGCCCCATGCTCTCCGCACTCGAGAAGACGTGCCGGAAGGGATCACCCAGGGATCACTCCACGGCGGATCACATTTCGTACAACACAACACTGAAGAACATGACCAATGCGACGACGATGAAAAACAGGCCGATCACCAACGCCGTCCGCCAACCCTTCCTTCGATCGAACACCGCATAAGCGAAACTCGAACTTCCAATCACTCCCAACCAACTGGCGAAAAGCATGCCGATTGCGCCTTCCAGGCCCAATTTTGAAAAGCCCGCGAATACAAGCGCGGCAATCGTCGTGATTAGAAACAGAGTCGACAGCTTCCACTGGCGCTGATGTCGGCGACGGCGCCGGATATCGGCGGCCGCCCTTTGCTCGGGTGAACTTTCAACTTGAAAGCCCGCCCTAATATCGAACACCGCCTCGAATTCCTCCAGAGGTCGATCGTAGCACTTGGGCAAGAGTTCAAACCGCGCCAGGGCCACGACAATCCTCCCAAAATCACGCCACGAACGAATCGACCAGGTATCAAGCCGCTCGTAAGCATGCTGCCCGTAGGCGATCATGTAGTGGTCACGAATCCTTCTGCACAAGGCTGGAATGTCCACGGAATCGGCGGGTGGGGAATCGTCCGGCGGACCGATGGCGTGCAAGACGAAAATAATCGCCTCGATCGGATAGGAAGTTTGACGAGCAATCCATGCCAGCCGAATGATGGCGTCATTGCCCTCGTTGAGCGGTTTGGCCATCCGCTTAATGTATCAGACGGAACTCGTTAGGTCCGGCAAGGCCCATAGCCGGTGCTTGCCAATGCTCAATTTGTGTGGCATATTGCCGGTTTTCGTACATCCTATTGTCGCATGGCAACGAGTCACGGCGTGATGCAAATCTGGCCTGCCATCGACCTGCGAGGCGGCAAATGCGTGCGGCTGCAACAGGGCGATTACGACCGCGAAACAATCTTCGGTGACGACCCTAGCCAGATGGCTCAGAGTTGGGTCGCTGCTGGTGCCAAGTATATGCACCTTGTCGATCTCGATGGCGCGCGTGACGGCAAGTTGGTTAACCGAGAAGCGGTCGCCGCGATCCGGGCGGCTGTCGACATTCCCTGTGAACTGGGCGGCGGCGTTCGCGACGAGAACACCATCCGCCAACTATTGGATCTTGGGATGAACCGGCTGGTCGTGGGAACCAAAGCCATCAAAGAGCCTGATTGGTTCCGTGACATGTGCCGCACCTTTCCCGAAAAACTCGTGTTGGGAATCGATGCCAAGAATGGCCAGGTTGCGACCGACGGTTGGTTGGAAACCAGCGACGTACCCGCCACGGAACTGGCGCGGCAATTCGCTGGCGAGCCGATCGCGGCGATCATTTACACCGACATTGCCAAGGACGGGATGATGGCGGGCCCCAACTTGGAAGCGATGGCCGAGATGAACCGCGCCGCCGAACTGCCGGTCATTGCTTCCGGCGGCGTGACGACTGCCGCCGATGTCGAGCAGCTCGCCCGGCTGGAAATGGCGGGCTGCATTATTGGACGTGCTCTCTACGAAGGATCCTTGACGCTTCCCCAAGCGCTTGAGGCAGCAGAATTGACAGGACAATAGTCGGTCGGCTCCCGAATCTTCCGGGCGGCCGGCGAGCAACGAATAAGAACAAAGGAATCAAACATGGCTAAGGTGAAGGTCGAAGACATTCGTAATCTGGCACTTTGTGGGCACGGTTCGTCCGGCAAGACGACACTCGCTGACAAGATGCTGACGATGACCAACACCGTCAACACCCATCCGAGCGTGGATGAAGGAACCAGCATCTGCGATTTCGACGCCGAAGAGAAGACTCACAAGTACACGGTCGAAGCCAGCGTGATTCATTTCAATCACGGCGGCAAAAGATTCAACGTCATCGACACGCCCGGCTATCCCGATTTCGTGGGACAGGCGATCGGAGCGATGGGCGGCGTGGATACGGTGGCCATCGTGATCAACGCCCATTCGGGGATTGAGGTGAACACACGGCGTGTGTTCCAGGAAGCCGAGAAAGCGGGCCTGGGGCGAATGGTCGTCATCAACAAAATGGATGACGAAAACATCGACTTCCCCGCGTTGATCGGCGACATCCAAGAAATGTGGGGAGCCAAGTGCGTGTTGCTGAATGTGCCTGTTGGAAGCGGCGCGGATTTCAAAGGAGTCGTCAGCACGCTGCAAGTTCCCGAGGATACCGCCGGCGCTTTAATAGACCCCAACGAGATCAATGGTCCATTGATCGAGCAAATTATCGAAGCGGATGAAGAAGCGATGATGGTCTACCTCGAGGAAGGAACGCCGCCCAGCGACGAGGAGCTATCGAAGTTAATCGTGCGGGCCGTGGCCGAAGGCAGCCTGATCCCCGTTGTCTGTTGTTCAGCCAAAACGGAAACGGGCGTCAAGGAATTGCTCGACGCCGTTGTCATGTGCGGCTTGGCCCCGGGCAATCTGAAACGTACCGCCGGCGATACGGAAATCACACCCGACGCCAATGGCCCCTTGGTGGCGCGCGTGTTCAAAACACGAATCGACCCGTTCGTGCAAAAGCTCAGTTTCATTCGGCTGTTTTCCGGCACGTTGAAAAAAGACCAAACGGTGGAAGCGTCGTCGGCTCGCAAAGGCGTGAAACTAGGCCCGTTGTTGGAAGTCCAAGCGGAAGAAACGGCGGCAGTCGACGAGGCGGGTCCGGGCGACATTATTGCCATCGCCAAGATGGAAGACCTGCACACGGGAACGACACTCGGCGAAGCGGAACTTCCGCCCATGCAGTTCCCCACACCGATGGTCGGCTTGGCGGTGACGCCCAAAAGCCGCGGGGACGAAACCAAGTTGTCGGGTGCATTGAACAAGGTCGTCGAGGAAGATCCAACCTTCCACCTCGATCGCGATGCCCAGACCAAGGAGTTGGTCGTGACGGGCATGAGCGAATTGCATCTCAATGTCATTCAAGAACGGCTCGCTCGTCGCGACAAACTTGAAGTCGAGACCAAAGAGCCCAAAATTCCGTTCCGCGAAACGATCCAGACCAGCGGCGATGGAATGTATCGTCACCGGAAGCAGTCGGGCGGCCGCGGCCAGTTCGGCGAAGTGCATATTCGAATGTGGCCGTTTCCGCGTGGCACCAACCCGGAAGAGCACTGCGTCAAGAGCCGCTTTCCGTCCATGAAAACGTTCCACTATGATGAAGACCATAATTTCGTGTGGGTCGATTCGGTGGTCGGCGGCGTGATTCCGGGCAACTTCATGCCCGCGATCGAGAAGGGTTTTAAAGAGCGATTGGCGGGCGGAGTGATCGCGGGTTACCGGGTTCAAGATGTCTGTGTCGAGGTCCACTTTGGAAAACATCATCCGGTGGATAGTTCGGAAGCGGCTTTCAAGACCGCGGCCCGCATGGCCTTTCGCCAAGTCTTCGAGCAGTCCAAGCCCAGCCTCTTGGAACCGGTCGTTCACATGGACATCACGGTTCCCGAAGCGAACGTGGGCGACGTCTACAGCGACATGTCGGGGCGCGGCGGACGAGTCCAGGGAGCGGACGCGGCGGGCGGGACTTTCCAAACCGTCCACGCCGAAGTACCGCTCCGCGAAGTAACAACGTACTCCCGCACGTTGTCGAGCATGACGGGTGGACACGGCAGCTACACGATGGACTTCAGCCATTACGACGTCATGCCGTCCAACGTCCAGCAAGCGATCATGGCCAAGTCGAAGGTGACCGACGAGGAAGAAGATTAGTAGCCCACTATCAATTAAACGGCCGCAAACCATCGTTCCTTGTCGTTCCCCGCGTCGCCGCAAAGCGGGGCACGCACCAGCTTGTAACATACGTCTCATCAGCAAAACCCCCTCGAATCCGTCAAAATCAACTGCCCTAAGAAAAGCCTCCGCAACAACTTAACCACAACCCGGCAACCGGCGCTACGCGCCAGCTCGTCACCATAACAGTTGCAAAGCTGACAACGATCTCGGAGTGGTAAGCGCGCAACAACACATTCGCGCGATGCCCACGCCGATTCACGAAGCGTCAGCGCGGCGCATCCGGTTCAAGCCCTTGGTGCCCCGACCGTCGCCCCATCTGACTGCTACCTTCATTTTACAGCGAATCGCCGAAATGAATAGTATTTCTTTCCGCAGCCAATTGTCAGTTCTTGGCCACAAGAAACGTCGGAATTGCCGGAGGTGAATACGGTAGCGCTGGAGTTCGAATCGACAGAGGACGCCGCCGCATCAGATTCCTAACTTCCTGCAGCAGCGGAGACATCGGCTGTCGATCAGGCTTCGGCCTATCGGAATATAAAGAGGGCGTCAAAATGCGGCCGCGCCAATTCTGTGTGAAAGCACTTTAGGAAGGTGCGCCGTCCGTGCTGTTTGACACCAACTCAAAACCATGCAGAATTGCAACTGCTGCACGAGGGTCGATTATGCAACGTTCTTGATAATAATTGTCATGCGGCAGGGGGATTTCATGATGACCGACGAACTCGATTCGGCTCCGCCCGCAGAGCATCATCGCGAGTCTTGGACTTCATTGCACAAGAACTATGAATCCGAATCTGGACAACGGGACGCCCACTTCCGATTTCGGTACATCGTAAATCGCTTGCTTGATTCGCCCGTGTGCGAACGGTTTACCATTGGTGAAGCGTTTTTGCACGGTCGCGAGGGAACGACTGGCCGTGGCCTTTACTTCACCACTGCATGGTACGGACAACTATTCGACGTTCCGTATGTTGTCGCATATCCAAGCACGGATGCTGTCAACACTCACCTTGCTGTGGATTACGTTGACGCCGAGCAGACGATCTCGTCACATACTTGCCAACCGCGAAAGGAAGTCCCATGTATTCTGTCACTTCTTGATCAATTATCGCTTGATACTCGCGGCGTTCCTTGGCGACCTGATTCGGCTAACAATCATCAATAGCTTGCTGGGGCGCTGAACGGCGGTCGCTGCAATTCGCTAGGAGGCTTCCTGTGGACACCATCAACAAGTGGGCCGAACGCGTTTACACCGAGAGCGATTTCGGCCGGAGCGTCGCGACGTTCGTATCGGGAATTATCGGCCTGGTTGGCTACCTCGTATCTAAGGACTGGGTGGTTGGGGCATTTTCTACGATTATCTCGTTTCCAATCATTCGGCTGATTGCTTCCGGGCTGCACGAAAAGGCAACTCGCCGCGCAAAGCGTCGCATAAAGCGAGAAGAAGCGGAGCATATCTACGACCAATTGAGCGACGACGAGAAGGAAGTTGTGCTCGGGTTCGTACGGGCAGGCGGTAGCGTTTTAACTTGGTCTCACCTAAACTCGCTATCGTTGCCCGGTCCTGCCGTAGAATCCCTGATCCAAAGAGAATTGCTTTGGTCATCAATGACGGCGGACGGCATGACGGAAACGTTTGCGCTCGAATTGGCGATTTTCGACGTAGGCCAGGAGCGCGGGGACAACGATAGTCAAGCCGATGATCGCCCCTAACGAGTGAGGCTTGGAGTTCGCGAGTCTTCGAGCCGAAGGCCGAGTCGTCTTTTCAAGAAGCCTGGTGGCAGCGAAGTCAAGCTTGGCTATGGGAAACGTTTCCGGCTCGTTTCATGCCAGAGTGCTAGGCTTTGTCCCAAAACTCGAATGACCGTAGCGAAACTCGTCAAGAGTCTCGGTTTTATACGTGGCCGAAAGTCTAGACGACTTTCGCTACGAAGTTTTGGGACAACGCCTAATTGGTGTGTTGGACAGACAAACAGACAGACAAACAAGGACAGGTCCAGTTATTGGCAAGCGGAGGCGATTGCGGCAAGCGGGGTAGATGCCTAGGACAGCGCCCATAGCGCGTAAGGGGAAGGCCGAACATGGGGGATAAGCGAACAGCAAACTGGACCCGTCCCCGTTTCTTCGTCTGGCCACGAAAAACACAAAAATCCACAAAGATGGAGCGAGTTTTTGTGCCTTCTTGTGCTTTTCGTGGCTATCCGTCAGCTTGCATTGTCGCTGCCGGGAACCGTACACTGATTGTCATCCGCTTCGCAGTGAGGTGGCATCCGCATCGAACGCCCGCCCTCGCGAAGCGGCAAAGTTCAACACCCGATCTACCCGTCTCAAAGCGGCCGTATAGATCGCGATTCGTTATCCCACGACATTCCACCGCAAGATGAATTCCTCGGAATCGCTGCTTATACGACTCTCGGCTGGCGGGCTTTCAGAACGCAGCATCGCGACTGCCGCCGCTCTGGGGCATTCAGGCGCCCTCGCTACCGGCATTCCCTCCCTAGAACTCGATCAACACTATCGCACAAGCATCGAACAAATCGCGTTACCTCTTTCTGATAAACAGTGCATTGACTTCTGTTGCGAGGCTGCAACACGTACTTTGCCAATGTGGGAAGCCCGATTTCCGAATGACGCGCGTCCAACGAATGCCGTGGTTGCGTGCCAAGCGTGGATCGCTGACCGAGTTGTGGCCGACTTTGACCACCTATCCAATGAAGCCCAGCAGGCAATTATTGATGCCGACTACCCAGGATTTACCGATGATGTCGATCCCGAACTGTGCCGTGCAATGGCAGCGGCTGAATCGGCAAGTCATGCCAGTATTTGTATTGATGCATTTCTCCAAAACGAAGATCATGATGAGATCTGCGAGATCGTCGGCTGGGTTGCTCGCGCAACTGCCAAAGCCGCACGTGACAGAGACGCGGAACGGCAATGGATGGCGACGCGCCTCGTTGCATTGTTGCTCGGCTGAAGACAAACGCCGTACAACGAGTCGGCAGTTACTCGCCGCCGCCGGGTGATTTTGGCGTTATGCCAATGAAGCGATTCATGCTCGTATACCCGGTTTTCTTGCTCGATGCGAAACCGGCTGTTCGGGCGAAAAAGGGGACATTGTACTTTGTTGTTTCTTTCGAGTGCGACTACAGGATGGATTCTAGGTCGGTAAACTGACAAGCCAACCTCGCTCTGCCAATAATTAGTATGTCCCCGGTTTTACACGCGTGGCCGCCGACTCCGAAGACCTTCCCGTTATGGGGTAAATCAATGACTGCATTTGACTTCGACAAAATCGAACGATCACTTGGTCTCGTGGTGCCCGCCGCATTTCGGAAATTCATTGCGGATGCTGAGCCTCTAGATTTTCCGTTTGGCGAAGAGGAATACTACGAGAACACGAATGAAGTGATCTATGGTAATCGTGAAATGAGGGAAGACTGGAAAGGTATCTGGCAAGATCACTTCTTAGCTTTGGGATATGGAGACGGATGCGGCAACTTCTATTTCATTAAGGCAGCAAGCATCGACGACGACGAATTGTGCCTGATGTCCCACGATCCACCAGGGATTGAGCCCGTCGGTCGCGCAAGCGAGTCTTTCGACAGTGAAATTGACAGGTACAAGGATGATGTCAGAAATGGTCGGCGCGTGTACTCAAAAGAACAACGACAACGCGACGTAGTGACGGCAGTGCGAATTGCTATCGAAGAGAATCTAGATCGTGATGGCCGTATGACGTTTGTTGATCAGAACGATCGAAATTTGGCGGACGAACTTACCAAACTTGCGGATCAGCTTAAGTCACTTGGCCATGACCTCCAGGTACAAGTAAATCTTCTTGACGGTCAACTTGCTTTGTTTGCCATAAAATGGATGGATGTCATTTATTGTCTGGTGTATTCGAGGTCGGACGGATACCTGGTCGGTGAGGCCGTGCAAGATGAGCTGCAATCAAAAGACTTTTGGTTCGACTACGAATTTGAAGAATTTGATTCCGCAAAAGAGAAATTGCTTTTCCTCGTTTCGGATGCACTGATGGATGAAGACGAATAGATACCGTTGCCAAAAAACCGCAGGGCAACTAGGGATTGTGCGCCGTGAAAGGCGTGTTGGTTTATGCGGGGGCGAATCCCGCGCGGTCATTTGTTGCTCCGGCCGGTAGCACCTGGAGCGGTTTGGGGAAGTAACGAACTGGCCTGAAGTACTTCAGACGATGGCTCCTTGAGGAAGTCAGCGAGCGTGCCGGCCGTAACGCGAGTGAACGTTGAGCGGGCCTCGAAACTTGTAATGTGGGAGCCACCCCAATCAATCCTTTGGGGGAGGCCGCCGAGGTTGCTCGGTTGGCGTCACAACGCTCCCTGGACAGACAGGGCGCTTCCCTACACCCAGTTTCTGTCGCCAGTTGACGGTCTCGGAACCCCCTGTCGAGCACCGGTGAACTTTCGCCCGTCCTGCCAGATCGCTAAAATTCCCAAAGGGCCAACCGCTACGCGGCTCAGTTCAACATGCTTCAGCGCTCATGGCTGGGCAACGAGACGACAAAACACTAGACGCTATGTGCCAAAAGCGATGACGGACTTTGAATCCACTAAGGCTGAGTTTTCACTCGCGGTAGATCGCTTGGTCGCAGATCGCACAAACTCCGTCGGACGCAACCTACTCGATGATTGGATCTCGATTCTGTCAGCCGATGGTATGACCACGTTAAGCTTCTCGTTCGATCCGCGCGAAATCGACGACTGGTACAACGACGACGAGGTTGTCTTCAGCAAGACCTTCTGTTTCTACAAGGAACTCTATCTCCGACAATGCTGTTCGCCCGGGCCGGATTGCGTCGCAGGAACTCAATGCATCCCCGTCGGTGGCGTTGACGGTGCTGACGAATTCCTATTCATAACCGACACGCCATCTTTCAAGATTGCTGTCCTGCACCACGACAATGTGTTCCTCGCGGACCAACTAGACACCGTCGTACTTGAGAAATCCGAACGTCTAAATGTGCCGCTAACACGATTTCTGAGATTGCTTCAGCCGGAAACATGTCTCGCAAAGTTCATGGCGTCGAATGATGCATCAAAATGGCTCGTCGTCGAACAGATCGGACATACAATCCGTTACGAATTCAACTTGTCCGCTGAATGGGATGATGGAGAACAGGCATTTCCGTCAGTCGATGAGTCGGAAGCCTTCTTCTTTGATTTGATAAAAAGGGGATGTGCAACCACCGGACTATCAATCTTGAGTTGTTCCCCACGAATTCGTGAACAAGTGGAGAGGATTCTGGAGTCACCCGCGTAGAATTGGCACATAACGAGTAAGGAATTGAATTCGCGAATCTTCGAGCCGAAGGCCAAGTCCTCTGTTCAAGAAGCCCGGTCTGGGCGAAAGCGGGCTTGGCTACGGGAAATGGTTCCCGCTCACTTCCTGGCACCGCCCACAAATAGACGTCATGCGTCCGCTGACTCATTTCCGCTAAATGCAAGTCGTCCGCCATCCGCGAGTAGAGCGGTTCGACGAAGAAAGAAGAAATTGCCTTACCCATCTGAAATGTCTCCTTGTTGAGAGAGAAAGAAAGATCAACAAGGAAAATATCCCTAATCAAATTGCCTCACGCACGGAGAATCCGCTAAACTCAACTATCCCGCCGCGAAAGCGGCTTACTTGAACCATTGCGTGAACCGGAGCGGCGAAACCTGAAATCAACGCGTAACATCGCCGCCCGGTTACGCGGGTCGTTGTTAGGTGGCCCCGTCATTTTCTTTCGCTAGGTCGAGAATCCACGATAGCGACGGCAACGTCCGAGCCGTTCATTTTGTGCCACCACGATGTCCAAGAATTCCGACAAGAATGCTGTTCTAGAACGCCGGCGCGTTGAACTGCTACACGCGATTGAACATCGATACGATCGTGAAAAAGTGGCGAAGCGCGTCGATGCACTTAAGCAGGCAGTGTTCGCCGTCGCCAAGAAATACAACGTCAGAGCGAGCCCATTCAGGAAGCAGGAGGACAACGCAGAGTGGCAATTGGTCGTACGATTCTGGGATGCCCTTCCACTGGAAGTGGCAGTTGATATTGTGAAAAAATGGCGTGATCGCCCCGGCTACAAGGAAGTCCTGGTCGCCTGTCGGAACGTTGACAATGCCAGCGTCCGGAAGAACAGCAGTGACGGATAACGAGTAAGGATTTTACTTCGCGAGTCTTCGAGCCGAAGTTTTTTGCCACAAATAGCGCAAAAATTCACACCGAAGAGCGAGCAGCTTTTCTCGTGTTTTTTTGTGTTCTTCGTGGCTGTCCGCAGGAGCGCCTACATGCAGTTGCTGTCACCAGTTGACGGTCTCGAAGCGCCTGTCCGCCGCCGGCAAACTTTCGGCGGTCCCAGCGGATCGCTACAATTTCCAATTAGCCAGCCCCCCGGCTCATTTTCAACTCAAAAGGATATAGCCCATCCTGTCGCTCACCAACATGATCTTACACAACTTCGAACAAGTCCTCAAAGAACTCAACGGAACGTTGGAATACGACGGTTCTAGTCGCCACGACATCCAAACTGCGCAGAAGGGAATCGAACTCATTGCTTCGCTCCAATTAGCCGGCGGACCCAAAAAATGGATCGAATACGACGGGCATTTGACGCTGGCGATATACCACGCACCGCGTTTCGGAATTGAAGGTAAGCGTGCATTTCCTCAGGTCTACATTGATCCACGCGAGCCTTTCGCTTTTGGCGATATTAAATACTTGCTTCCAAGTGAAAACCGGCCTTGGGAATACGTATCGGGATTCGCCAAAGACGTCCCCGATGCCACTACAATGATCATTGATGCATTGGAGCGTTGTGAGCAGCGCGACCGACACCTGTACGAGTCCCTTGTCTAAGCCCTGTCGCCCAAAACCACCTAACAATTGAGAACTGTGTGTCGTGAAAGGCGTGTTGGTTCTTGCGAGTGTGAATCCCGCCCGGTTATTTGCCGCTCCGACCGGTAGCACCTGGAGCGGTTTGGGGAGGTGACGAACTGGACTGAAGCACTTCGGGAGAAGGCTCCGTTAGAAAGTCAGCGATCGTGCAGGCCGTAACGCGTGTGACTCCAGGCTCCATTCGTTTGCGAATTACCTCCATCCTTCGTTAAGATGACCGCAACACGCTGCCTGACCTGTTTGCATCCGCATCGCGGCTCATCACGAAGTGGGAGACATCAACGCGCGATCTATGCGGCTCGAGAAGATGGTGCTAAAGATCTGTGGCCGAGTCAGCCTAAGGAACGCCGGCGACCTTGATTTCACTCACATGATCTCAATTGGCGACCCTGATGAAGAACTGGGGGTCTTGCGGTTGCCGAGTATTCCGGCAGAGTCTCATCTGTGCCTGCGTTTCCGCGATAGAAAGTCTCCCGATCGCAAGGACGCTCCGATCGCATCAGACATTCGCACTTTGTTTCAGTGGCTCGATGCGGCGGGTGAAATCGAGAGCCTCCTGGTCCATTGCGGTGCCGGGATGAGCTGCTCCCCTGCAGTTGCGGTTCTGGCAATGTGCCACCTTCAACCGGAGGTTTCACCATTCAGCCACATGGTGCGCGTTGAATCGTACACAGAATTCGCGCATCCCTGGCCCAATCCACTAGTGGTTGCGCTAGGTGACCGAGTCATGGGCCGGAATGGCGCGATCGTATCCGGAATCGACAAATGGCGGGCCGCCCAAAATGGCAACGCTGCCTTATAACGAGTAAGGATTTGACTTCGCGCGTCTTCGAGCGGCAGGTCAAGTCGTCTGTTCAAAAAGCCCGGTGGCAGCGCAGGCGGGCTTGGCTCTGGTAACGCTTCCGGCTCGTTTCATGTTTCATGCCAGAGTGCCAATTGGCGCGGTGGAAGTCGAGGCGTGTCCGCGTTGAAGGTCTTCCGGATTTCTTGCCACGAGAAACACAAAAATCCACAAAGATGGAGCGAGTAGTTTTTTTTGTATCTTTTTGTGCTTTTCGTGGCTATCCGTCCGCGTGGCTTTCGAATGCCGCTCGGCAGTTCGGGCGCCACACCTGCCACGGGCATCTGCCGCTGCTGATTCTCGCTCCGGCTTGTTTCGCCGAGAGATGTCCGCCTGGCTTGACTTGACGGTGGCAACTGCTTGGTTTAGAGTCCGCGCTTCTTTTCCAGCATTGGTTGGAGTCCAGCCTTTAAGCTGTCACATAATGCGCAAGAGCGTGGACGTCAGCGGCCAGTTTCTGTCTTGCTAGCACCGGGCGATCGCCATGGACCTGCAAAGCCTACTTCGTGTCGCTGCACGCAGTTTTGCAATGCTGCTAATCTCGTTGATGTCCGGCTGCGCGGCTCTTGGTCCATTTTCGCCACTGGCACCGGTCGAACGTTCGATCATTTTTCAGCCGCAGCGTTATCCCGAAGGCCAGTGGCAGCCCGCCGGTTTGAACTTTGAGGACGCCTGGTTTGAATCCGAGGATGGCGCGCAGTTGCATGGCTGGTTTGTCGGTCATCCTCAGCCGCGGGCGGTGGCCCTGTTCATGCACGGCAACGCCGGTAATATCACGAGTCGCGGCGACACGCTGCGAATTTTGAACGAGCGACATGGTCTGGCCGTGATGACCTTTGATTACCGTGGCTATGGACGCAGCGCGGGCAAGCCGAGCGAAAAGGGAGTTCTGCAAGACGCGCGGGCGGCCCGGCGTTGGCTTGCCGAGCGAACGGGCATTCAAGAAACCGATATCGTGCTGATGGGCCGATCCTTGGGCGGCGCGGTCGCTATCGATCTGGCCGCCAGCGATTCAGCGAGAGGCTTGGTTCTGGCCAGCACGTTTACGTCGCTGCCCAACGTGGCCGCCCATCACTACGGCTGGCTATTACCCCGCATCCACATGACGCAGCGATTAAATTCGCTGGCCAAGATCTCCAATTATCACGGCCCGCTATTGATCAGCCACGGCGAGTCCGACAAGCTCATTCCGTTCGAGCAAGGACGCCAACTGTACGACGCGGCCGTGGGCCCTAAACGGTTCATCACGATTCCCGCCGGCGGCCACAATTCGCCTCAAACGGAAGAGTATCGCCTGGCGTTCGATGAGTTTATTGCGTCGTTGCCTGCCGCAAGTTTGGATCGGCTTCCGGCTAGGACCCCTCAGATCAAGGTTGATTCTTCTTCCAACTTGCGCGATCTATCGCCGGATGGCCGTCGCGCGCTAGAAGTCGCCAAGGCGCATCTCGAACAGGAGCTGTTACGCGATGCGGAGGCAGTCGTCAGTGTCAGCGAAACCGGAGGAGAGTTTGGTGTCTATTTGGAGTGGATCGGCCGCCGCAAAGACGGTTCGCCGGCCTTCTATCCCCGTGGGCATGCGCTTGTGAAAGTCTCGAGAGATTTTCAGGTTGTCAAAGTGATCCCTGGTGCTTGAAGCGTTGAGCTGGCGAAGGTCGAAACGGGTAGGAAACGTACTCTCAGCCACGGCAAGCTCCGACTCGTCATTTATCCAAATCGCAACACTTTCAAGCGTTGGCAGTGACTGCAAGTATGAGGCACACTGTTCCGCTTTCGATGCGCCGCTTCCCGCTGGTGGCCACAAATCGCCTCAAACGGAAGAATATCGCGGCGTTCGATGAGTTTATTCCAAAACTGCCGCCGCCCCGAATGCCCAACATCACTGCGGTGGTACCTTGACTCAGTTCAATGAGGGTGCCTTAAACGGCACTTTAACTCCTTGATCCTACTTTAGGCCACCCATCGTTTCACGGTCGGTCATCGTTTCACGGTCGGTCATCGATAAAGAAGTCGGGGCGCATCTCGGTGAATTTCTGCGCTGCCGCTTCAGTCACTTTCGTTCCGCTTACGCGTACCCACTTGAGCGTTTCGCATGAAAGCAGATGATGCAAGCCAGCCTCCGAGATTGAGGTGTTTTCGATAAAAAGTCTGGTCAGATTGGGAAGGGCGGCGAGGTCCTGTAATGCCTGATCCGTGATGTCGGTGTTTGAAAGTACCACAATCTTCAGACTCTCTAGCGATTTTAGATTGGCGACACCTCGGTCGGAGATGCGGTTGTTTGTCAGATCCAAGTACGCAAGACTCTCTATCCGTGCAATCGTTGCCAAATCTTCATCCGTGACCAATTCGTCATGCATAATGAGCGCATCCAGGCATGGCATATTCGCGAGGGCAGCCAAGCCGCTGTTAGAAATGCCACATCCGGTCAGATCAAGCCCTTGCAGTTCAGGCAGTTCTGCAATTTCAGCAAGTCCTTTGTCGGAAATGTCGCAGCCAGACAAGTCAAGCTGACGAAGCCGTTTGAAATTCTTCAGATGGATTATCCCGGCGTCGGTAACATTCGTTTCGTGCAGGATGAGTTCTGCCAGCTGCGGAAGACCACTGATCACGGCCAAGCCGCTGTTAGAAATGCCACATCCGCTCAGATCAAGCCATTGCAGTTCAGGCAAGTCTGCAATTTCGGCAAGTCCTTTGTCGGAAATGTCGCAGCCAGACAATTCAAGCTGACGAAGCCGCTTGAAATTCTTCAGATGGATCATGCCGGTGTCGGTAACAAAGGTTTCACCAATGTTGATGACCTCTAGCTCTGAAAGACAAAGGAGTTTTTCCAATGCACGATCGTCGAGAGTCGAATTGCTGGCTTGGATTCCAACAAGCGAAGGAAAGTCTCCCAATGCGTTGAGATCATCTGGTTGAAAATCGTGATCGTCGAGAAACAAGAAATCTTTTGCAATAAAGCGTCGAAGATGAAATTCTGCTGCTTCAGACTTATCCACAATGGTTTCCGCCGCAAGTGCGAAGTATCGATATCGAACGTAGCAGCACACTAGCCCAATCAGGGTCATGAATACCAAAAGGTTCCAGGTGCTAAACTGTCGCTTTCTTGATCCTTTTCGATGCTTTGTTCGCAGTGCAAGTCGAATGAGCATAAGGGCAATGCCACCTTCGATCGCCATCAACATTCCCATGTCCAGCAGATGCAGGTAGGCTCGTTCGTCGTCGAGCAAAAGACCGATGTGTTGGCCAAAACCCCAGTTAACAACAACTGCCACGACCACGAAGAAACCGACGGGCAGCCATCGATGGCTAGTTTGAGAGGTTGAGGCTGCCATGAATCGCCAGGTTTAGTGTGACAGATGTCTGCGTATACTTCTTACTTAAAGCCTTCGAAGGCACAGCCGATCAAATCATTTGTGGGAGTTGGCACCGGGTAGTTGTCTGTCGAATTTCGCACATCAGCCTTGTATCGGCGAAACACCCGACAAAGGCAGTATAGGTAGATGGCGGCGGGCAATCGACCATTACATTACACCAAGGGAACGTTCTTCACAAAAATAGTGGACGGCGGCAATTCTATTTTCTCGATGACGGCCCACCACTGCTTCAGGTATAACAGGTCGATGGTCAAGCCCGCGTACGGTATGACAATCCGGTCGAGTTTTTTGTTTCCGAATCGAGTTAACGCCATGAGTTCACGATTGTTTGCCGTTCTCTTGTCGGCCTGCTCATTCATCGTACCGTCAATTCCGATCGTCGCGTTTGCGCAGGTTCCGGCGAAGTTGGAGAAGTGGCTGGTGCCGCAGGATTGGGTTCGCGATACGCCCGGTCCCGTACTGAAACTCGGTGAGCCAGGAAGCTTTGATGACACGCATATCATGGCTCCTCTGGTGAAGAAGATTGATGGCAAGTATGTAATGCTCTACGTCGGGTCCAGCGGTTCGGCGCACGATCTTGCTCCGCGGCGAATGCCCGACCACCGTGTCTATCGGCTAGGTCTTGCGAGAAGCACGGACGGCAAGCAGTTTAAAAAGCACCCTCGGCCGGTTGTCGAGTTGAAGGACACCAAACGCTCCTTCTTGACGCCGACGATCCTGTCGAACCCGGACGGAAGCCTGATCAAAGAGAACGGTAAGTTTCGCATGTGGTTCTGCTCGGCAACGCTTGGAGGCGGCGGTCGTGGCCACACGGTTCAACATGCGACAAGCGAAGACGGCATTCACTGGACTGACTTCACAGACGACCTGATCACCCGAGCGTACTGCCCGATCATCATCAAGGACGGCGAAGTGTATCGCATGTGGTATTCCGAGCCCGGCCGGTACCCGTGGGTCATTCGTCGGGCAACAAGCACGGACGGTTTCAAATGGGATATCGACAAAAAGCCGTCCATCGAAAAGACGCAAGACTGGGAGCACTACGTATTCAACTATGCCAAGGTCATCCAAGTCGATGGCGTCTACCTGATGTGGTACACCAGCTACGCGTCACAGGACCGGTTGACGACCGCGATCGGCTTTGCGGCCAGCGAAGATGGCATCACATGGCACAAGCATCCTCGGAACCCGGTATTCAAGGCCAATTCGGACCGAGCTTGGGAATCCAACTATGTCTCATCCGGAACCATCATGCAGTTGCCGGACAACAGTTTTCGAATGTGGTACTTCGCTCGCAAGAAGCCGCCCTTCATAAATTTGTATGACGCATTCGGCACCGCCACATGGAAAGGCCCGGTAGCCGACTGAAGAATCGGAGCGATGACTCGACAACGCGCGCTGCCAAGTAGGTGCGTCCTGTTTGCTTCGGCCGACGACCGTGTGGTTTGGGATTCAATCGCGTTGGCTCACCATATGGCGGCCACGACTGCAACGAGGCAAAGCGGAAAGTGTGCGGCCAGAATTCATGGCGGCCTTAACAATTGCCATAATGAAGACTTGCGTCGCGACCTAACCGCGTCCATTTGTCCGCCGTTTTGAAAGCCGTGAAAACGGCGGCAGCATATAGCTGCGGGTGCCAGCCCGCAGGTCGAGGGAAGATTTCTCGTCAAGCCGCGAGAGCGGCGACAGCAGTTGAAGCTTGTTGCACAATTCTCTGTTGCTGTCGCCGCTTTCGCGGTTCGGTTCTTCACGACTGGCTATCCGCCGGCTCACACCGGCGGCTATATGCTGTCGCCGTTTTCACGGCTTTTCCCCACGTTGCGGATATCAAACACGGGCCCGCCAGAAAGAGTTGCCGCACACGACGGAAACAACGATGATATCGCGGACTGCCTTCACCGAAGCACATCGAGCGGAGTGGAAGGCGGCTCAAAATTGCGTTTCCAAGAGGTGGAGCCGTCAGGTTCAAGCATGCCTTGAGACGGACCACCGCGAGGACGTTTTTTCACTTTGCCTCAACTTCCATTTGCGGCTCAGCCGAAGACAATTTAATAATGGTTGAATTTGCCGGTTAACATGCGTACGATGGCCAGGTAAGCAACGGTTCTTCACAAAGTAGCCAACAGCGGCAATTCTGATGCGAACTCTTCTTCTCTTTCTGCCCACCACCTGTCGCTGTACTTGTCCGGCTTGACCGGACCCACCGCCGATCGTGGGTGTTTTCACCCTCTCTACGCATATACGAACTCTCCGCCCGTCGCCGCTTGCGAACTATCGAAACGGGCTTCTAACTGGAGTGATACCATGGCTTCCGATGTCCGCCTCAAGGAACAACTGCCCGATCTGACCGACCATATTGTCGAAACGTATGCCGAAATGGATACGATCAATCACTTGGGGCACTGCCCGCTGCCCAAGTTGGAAGTGGTCGTGTCCGCCTTGGCAGATCTGTTCGATGTGATTTACCCGGGCTATCGCCGGCGCGAAGGCCTGCACATGGGCAATGTGACGTACCATGTGGGCGACCTGATCGATGGTCTGCATGACAAATTGACGACCCAAATTGCTCGCGCGCTGTTACACGAGGCGCGGGCCAAACGTACCACGCAAGACCCGTGCGACGACCCCGAAGACTACGACGCCAACGGCCAATCGATCACCATCCAGTTTCTCCAGCGATTGCCCGCGCTACGTGAGATTCTGGCGACCGACGTGGACGCCGCCTACAAAGGCGACCCGGCCTGTAGTGGAACCGATGAAGTCGTACTCTGCTATCCGGGGCTGGTGGCGATCACCGTCTATCGGCTGGCCCATGAGTTGCACTTGCTCGGCGTCCCTTTCATTCCACGCATGATGAGCGAATGGGCGCACAAGGAAACGGGCATTGATATCCACCCAGGCGCGACGATTGGCCGGCACTTCTTTATCGATCACGGTACGGGTGTCGTGGTTGGCGCGACCTGCGAGATTGGCGAATACGTCAAGCTGTATCAAGGCGTGACGCTGGGCGCGCTGAGTTTCCCGACCGATGGCGACGGCAACATCATCCGTGGCTCGAAGCGGCATCCGACGATTGAAGACCGGGTTGTGGTTTACGCCAGTGCAACGATCCTAGGCGGCAAGACCGTGATCGGACACGATTCGGTAATCGGTTCCAGTGTCTGGATCACCAGCAGCGTCGAACCCCGCACCACCGTGACGATTGAAAAACCCAAACTGCGCATGCGAGGCGAAGCTCCCGAACTGCAGCCAGAAGCCAACTACCAGATCTAACGCGAGGCAGGGCCTCGAACCAACTACGAGCTACCGCTCGGCGAGGCAGGGCCTCGAACCCAATACGAGCTACCGCTCGGCTATAATGACCCGCTCCCGTTGGTCGCTAGAGCTTGACTCGACCCAAACGTTTGGTCCGTCGAAGACGCCGCCATGCAAGGAGCCCGACCGCGACGAGCAAACACCAACTGATCGCGCTCAACGCAGCGCCGAGACGAAAGCTCGTGGGGCGATACTTATAAACGAGCCGATGCTTGCCACTCGGCAGCGCTACGCCGCGCATGATGCGGTTGGTGCGAAGAATTGAAACCGGCTGACGTTTGCCGCCGCCTTGGCTGACGGTTGCCTGCCAGCCCGGGTAGTGGGTATCGTTGAGCACGACGAGCCCCGGCGTGGCCAATTCCACTTCGATCTCCACCCGTTGAGGCTCGTCGACCACGATGCGGCAGGATTCCCGCGCCAGATCATTCGGCGGGGGAATTGAGATCGGCGGCATGTCGGCATCCGCGCCTTCTGTTTCTACCACCGCCGTTACACTTAGATCGCGAACCACGCGTTTGGGGAAGTACACGTCGCGAACTCGCTGGCGAACCGCCGAGGGACGGTTGGTCGTAAGCGCCGGAAGTCGCGAAACATCATGCACAATCCAAGCCCGTGGAAAGCACTGCGGATTTCGCCACACCACCGCATCCGCGACTTCGGGAAGATCCGCGACGTGCTCCTCTTCAAGGGCGTCTCCCGATAGGCGTTCGGCTCGCGGATAAGAAAAGTCCGCTGGCAGGACCAAGTATCGCGCCGAAAGCGCGCGAAGCACGCTGCGGTGCGGTTCGGCGATTGAGTCAGGCCGGCGCGGCCCGCTCCCTTTGGCGACCTGCATCAGCGTCAGAAAATCGCTGGACGCCATCGTTCCGTAGGCTTCAACAAGGGATGCCTTGTGCGAAAGATGATACTTGGGAAGCAGCGTATCGCGATCCCAGGCGAGTCCCTTGAGTTGCCGATCTGTCGAAGTTGCCGCGCGCCACTCTGGCGGCACCCAGCGCTGCGGAGAGCCACGATACACCCGATAAGACTGATCCAATCCGGAATCCGCAACGTCTTGTCGAATTCGTTTGACGATCGGAGAAGGCTGTCGCCATGCGTCCGCCGGTGCCGTGCGGACCATCCATTGCTGAGCAACGGTCAACTCGAGGGCGGTCAGCAACAACGTCGCGATTGCCAGCGCTGAGGATCGATGAGGGTGACTCCTGCCAACTTGCCGGCTGACCCAGACGATGACAATGGCCGCCGCACAGGCATGCAGCAGCGCGAAGAGTACATCGGACGCCGCACCGGAGACGTCCAGCGGTCCGAAGATATCGTCCGCTCGGGCGCTTGCCAGCCACTTGGCCCACCAGGAGTTTCGCAACAAGAAGAATGTGAACGCGCCAACGAAGCTTGGAATCGCCACTGCGAACGCGGCTCGTTGGACGAAAATAACTCGCCCGGAAAAGAACCAATCCCAGCCGCGCGCCGCCAGCAAACTCAAACCCAGCGCGGCGACGACGAACAGCTTGGCCGGAAATCGAAAATAGACGTAACCGGGCAGAAAGGTTGTCATGAGCCAATACACGCCGCCCACTGGGTTGCCGAGAAGCACGTCGTCTGGTTCAGCGCCCAGCATTCCCACGCGAAGTGCGTGCAGCATCGCGCCCAAGCCGTACCAGCCCAACGAACCCAATCCGAACAGCAGCACCGACCAAGACAACCAAACGTCTCGCGCCGCCGCCCGCCTTAAGCGAAATCTCGACAATGCCAGCAGCAGCGGCAGCAGTCCCAGATACAGCGAAGGCGACCAGACGCGATCTTCGCCGGGAAGAACCGCTGTCCACCGACGATGTACGGGAAACAGTTGTCCGCCAAAATTGGGCCAGACCAATTCAGGCAATCGCCATGGTGAAACGCTGAACTGATAGGCGTGATCGTGATGCGTGCCTGCTCGAGGCTCGCCGAGGATTCCGTCCTGGGCAAGTTTCCAGCGGCTGGCTTTCTCCATATCGGAATCGCCGTGAACGGCGAGTGGAATTTCGTAAATACACCGGGCAACGTCGGATGCCACCCGATCGCTGCGTCGGCTCCATTCGATGGCTGGCAGAATTTGTATCGCCGCCAACAACAGGCCCGCCAACGCGGCGCTGGCCAGCAATGTGAAACGATGCTGGAACCATTTTCGTGGAGCGGCATCTCGGTCGCTTGCCGATCGGCTTCGATCCTTGCGCCACTGAATGACGGCCAACAAAGTTGCCAGCAATCCGGTGTGATAAGCGGCTTGCGGGTCGCCTCCCAAAACCATCAGCGCCAAGACGAGTCCCAGAACGAGCGACCACGTCCAGTGGCGCTGCGTCAACATCCGATCGGCGGCCAGCAGTCCAAACGGCAACCAGGCCGCTCCGATCAGAAAGACGACATTGCAGTATTGAAACAACAGGCTGCCGCTATAGGCGTAGGTTACCGCGGCCAGCCCGCTCGCCAGAGTGCTTGCTCGAAACCGGCGAGCCAACTTCCAGGCTCCCGCAGCGGCAAGCAAGACGTGCAGCGAGACATAGCACACAAAGCGGTTGGTATAGCTGAGAAACGTCAGGCAAAAAAACAATTTGCCTGGGTAGAAGACGCTGGAGGTGGTATCCGCCAGCGCCGGCGTGCCGCAATTCTCATGCGGGTTCCAGAGCGGTATCCGTCCGGCCGACCACTCGGCACAGGTCCACTCAAAGAGTGGGAGGTAATAGTGGGCCGCGTCGCGAAACACGAACGACTCGTTGCCGAACACGGCCGGACCGAACATCCAGAGCCACGGCCCCAAAATCGCGATGGCGGCGACAACATGCGATCGAGTCAAGCAAACGCTCCGACAGTTCTATTACGTGGGCCTTAAACGTTGTGGTCCATCGTAACATCGCCAGAGCCTTGGATGAAACGCGTCGGGTTGCCATGAACTGCACCTGATGAGTACGAAAAGCGATTGGGACGGCTATCGAGCCGTTATTTTCTGTCGTAGTTCCGCCACGCGCCGGCGCAGTCGCGACACTTCCTCGCGAAGGTCACGATTCAACTGCTCGGTATCCGCAACGATGGTTACCGATCCCGGCCCGTCGCCGCGGACCCGCGCTGGGAGCCGACTCGACTTGCCGCGTACGTCGGGAAAGTCATCCCCGCCGGCGAAATCCCCGCCCCAGCAAGCTTCCGCTGGCAACTCGATATCGATGATCCCGATGACTTGGCTTGCTGAGGAGTGCATGCCGCGATGTTTCCCATGTGTTAAGTGTGATGGCGTGGCGATATCAATTACGTCCTCTAGGCGGACTGTCGAGGTAGGGTCGCTTCGCCGGTCGACGGTCCGTCCGCTTCGCCGCACAGCAATACTTGGTAACGAACATCTCGCAGCAATTGCATCACCGCGTTCGTGGCGGTGGCATCAACGCTTTCCCGAACGTGGGTCGTGGCCCGGAATGGCCGAACGTTCGGTCGAGTTCGCGTCGAACGCAAGTCGATGTGAACATTGAATTCGTAGGGCCCCGTCCGAATTCGGTCGCCATGCCGCAAAGGCAAGCTTGAGACCGGTCTTCCATCCACCGTGACCTCGGGACCTTCGGCCAGCCAACGCAAGGTGACGCTGGTGTTGGTCAAGAAGAGATACATGTGGACGTCCGGAAATTGCTGGTCGCCCAATACCAGATCGCAATCGGCTGCCTGTCCGATCAGAAAGATCGAACTCTTGACCGGCCGCATCTTCGATTGAGCTTGTCCACGGGTGATCTCAAGGTGAACTTCTGGCAATTTGGAGATAAAGTGCGGTCCAGGCATAGTCTGTCGGTAATATCGTTGGCGCGGCTTGCGATCCGGGAGTGGTAGCGTCAGGCAATCGCGGGGGAGTGGCGAATTCAGATCCTCATCTATCTCCTCGACTAATGTTCGGCGTTGGGTGAACTTCTGTTTTCCACGAGGCGCGGAAAATCGCCACCGCGGTCTGGTGAATCGCGTTGGACAAGATAGGTAGGAAGTGTCGTTGTTCACTTGAGAATGAAAGACCGACGCCGTGGTCGCGGAACGATCAGCGACGATCCCACCACGCTGGCTGGTATCCGCTTCCCTTGGGCAAGTGGGAGAACACACCGCTTTACAATGCGACTTGGACCAGCACCATTAGTGCGAATCCAATCATGAACGACCAGGCGATTTGGCTGGGCGTTTGGGTCTCCAGCGCGTCGGGAATCAACTCCACCACGACCAAGTACATCATCGCGCCGGCGGCGAAGCCCAGGAACGGCAGTATGAGCGGTTCAAACACCCACACCAACAGGCTAGCGGGGACGGCGGCAATCGGCTGCGGCAAACTGGTGAGAAACGCCACGAAAAAACACTTCGCAATGGACGCTCCCTCGGCCCGCATCGGCAAGGCAACGGCCAGGCCTTCGGGCATGTTGTGGATGGCGATGGCGATCGCGATGTAGAGGCCCAATCCCGACGGGGTTCCTTGATGACCTTCCGATCCGTAGCCAACCCCGACCGCGATGCCTTCGGGAATCGAATGAAAGGTCATCGCCAAGAACACCAAGGTAACAACCCGTCCGCCCAAAGGCTTGAGCCACTTCGAGTCGAAGTGATCCGAACGTAAGAACTTGTTGACACCCCAAATCAGCAAGCAGCCGCAAAACATTCCGGCCAATGTCTGAACGACGGGCCACAGCCGTATGGCACGGTCAGCACCCAACGTGAATGCCGGTAGCAACAAGTTATAAACAGACGCCGCGAACATCAGTCCGCCGGCAAAACCGTATCCTAAACCGATCCTCTTTTCGATTTGCAAGCCACGAATCGCCAATGGCAACACACCAACTCCACAGGCGACGCTGGCCAATAAACCAGCGATCACGCTCTGAATGACAAAGGCGTTTTCGCCCATGGGATCTCCGTGGAGTTGACGTGGGTAGCGTGGGGAAACGCAAGGCGCACGCCTTAATCTTGCCGATCGCTCAAACTTCATCAAGGCGATCGAGTTAAGAGCGAGGACCGGTCGACGCGATCAAGAATTCGCCACTCGTTCTTCCTTGATCTCGTACTTCTCAATCAATCGGTAGAGTTTCCGCCGATCGATGCCCAGCGCGCGGGCGGCACGCGTCTTGTTTCCGTGCTCGCGGCCGAGGACTTCGATGATTTTAGCTCGCTCGATCGACGCCAACTCATCGGTGTCGTTGATAACGATTTGGGGTTGATGGGAACTGAACTCCACTACCTCGTGAGGAAGATCTTGGACGCGAACCGTTATTCCATCGGCAACGATCTTAGCGCGGTCGATGGCGTTGATCAGTTGGCGGACGTTACCGGGCCAATCGTAAGATTGAATCAAGTGCAGCGCGGCGGGGTCGATTTTCCATTCCGGACCAAGCAAGTGGGCGACCAGAAGCGAAATGTCGCCGTCCCGTTCACGGACCGGCGGCAGCTCCAGCGACATGACATTGATGCGATAGTACAGGTCTTCTCGAAAGCGGCCTTCCTTGACTTCGTTACTCAAATTGCGGTTGGTCGCGCATAACAGCCGAACATCGACTCGCCGTTCCTTGATCGATCCGACACGGCGGATCAACCCGTCTTCCAGCACGCGCAGCAACTTTGCTTGGAGCGATCCAGGCATTTCGCCGATCTCGTCAATAAAGAGTGTGCCGCCGTCCGCGACTTCGAACAGGCCCGGCTTGGCCGATGCCGCGCCGGTAAAGGCCCCTTTCTCGTGGCCAAAGAGTTCGCTTTCCAACAGTGATTCGGGCAACGCGGCACAATTGATGGCGACCAGCGGCTTTTCGGTGCGAGGACTGTTGCGGTGCAGCGCCCGCGCCACCAACTCCTTGCCCGTCCCGCTTTCGCCTTGGATCAGAATGGCCTTTCCGCTGGGCCCGGCCCGTTCGACCAGCCGAAAGACTTCCTCCATGGCCGGCGAACGGCCGATCATCTCTTCGTTGGGCTGCGAACGTTCAAGCAGAGCCCGCAATTGGCGATTTTCCTTTTGCAACTGATGCCGCTCGTAGGCCTTCTCAATTCGCGTCTCTAAATCCTTCAACGGAAACGGTTTCGTGAGATAGTCGAACGCGCCCAGCTTCATTGCCTCGACCGCCGATTCAATCGTCCCCTGTCCCGTTAGCAGGATGACCTGGCACTCCACGTGATGTTCGTGGAAGCGTCCCAGCAGATCCAGTCCGGAGATGCCCGGCATCATCATGTCGAGTACGGCGACATCGAAGACACGACGTTGAACCAAATCCCATGCCGCTTCGCCGTTGGGCGCGTCTTGCACCACAAATCCAGAGTGTTCGAAGCGCCTGACCAGCGTGCTACGAAAGTCGTCGTCGTCATCCACGACCAACAGATCAATTTCTTTCGATTCGTACATTCAGGCTGCCTGGATAAGGATCGAGATAGATGATCCGATCCTCATTAGCAAATCACGCGCCGAAGCCCGACCTGGCAACCTCGGGAGGCTGAAGAAGACAGCGTCGCCTAACCTACTCGGGTTTCGCGAGCATTCCTGCCGGATGCTGTTTCGACCCACGGGGAAACGCTGTGCATTTTTGCGGGGGGCGCGCGAATATGCGCGCTAATGGGCCTCTTCCGCACACGCTTCGCGGCACCCATGGGGTCGCGAGGCGATTGGCATTCTTCTTGCACTTCTAAATTCGTGGCGTTTGCTTCCCAGCATCGCGGCAATTTTCACGCGTGGTTTCCTGCTAGCCGGCGAGCAACTTGGGCGGCCTACTGGGTCGCCTCCCACACCCTAACTATGGGAGTTCGAGCCATGAAAGCAAAAAAGATTTTGGTACCGACCGATTTTTCTGACTACAGCGCGGCCGCGCTGCGGCACGCAACTTCGTTGGCTCGTGACACGGGCGCGATGATGTTAATCGCCTTTGTTTACGAGCATCCCACTTACGCCGACACGGGCTTCAGCGGATTTCCCACCGAGATGGACAAGGCCGAATTGTTAAAGGAGTTGAATGAGGTCAAACCGTCTGACCCCAACGTGGGTTATTCCCAGCATTTGCTGGAGGGAGTTCCGGCCGATGAGATCGTCCGATTGGCGGACGCGGAAAACGTCGACGTGATTGTCATGGGAACGCACGGACGGCGCGGTTTGACGCGCATGCTGATGGGCAGCGTCGCCGAAGCGGTCGTGCGCAGGGCCAATTGCCCCGTCCTGACGATCAAGCAACCAAGCGAGGAAGCGGTCCAAGCAGAATGACGCCGACAAGCGCGCAGCCCGGCAGGCGAACTTCCGGGTCATTCGCGGAAGCACGTTCGATGGCCCATGGCGCTCGTCACTCCGTTGTCAGCATACCTGAAGGACCCGGCGGGCCAGCGTGCGGGTCGTGAGACAAGGAATAGGCCAATGCTTCCGGCAAGTAAGACGAAGCGGGCGATCGATGTTAGTTCGATTCTGCAGTTGCTGGAAAGTTCGCGCTCATACAGCGAGTCGACGAAGCATGTCGAGCGGATCGACACGCACATCTCATGGGTGTTTCTGACCGACCGCCATGCTTTCAAGCTGAAGAAACCGGTCAAATTCGAATTCTTGGATTTCAGCAGCCCGCGTTTGCGCGAGCAGGCTTGTCGCGAGGAACTGCGGTTGAACCGTCGCTTGGCCCCCGATGTGTACGTGTCCGTCGTTCCCATCACCCAGCAATCAACGGGTGGACTTAGTCTTGGCGGCCTGGGCGAACAGGTCGATTGGGCCGTGAAGATGCACCGCTTACCTGCGGATCGAGCGCTCGACTGCATGATCAAAAACGGAGCGGTCACTCCCCGAGACGTGACCGAATTAGCGACAACGCTTGCCGAATTCTATACCAAACTACCACCGTTGACCGTGCAGGTAGACGAGTATCGACGGCAACTGACTCAACATGTTCAAGCAAATCGAGAAGAGCTTGGGAACCCGGCGTACGGCTTTTCCTCCGCGCTGGTGAAACGGCTGCACGAAGTTCAGACGCGGCTACTGAAATTGGCACCCGACGCATTTGACGATCGTGTGCGCGACGGCCGCATCGTCGACGGTCACGGCGATCTACGGCCCGAACACATCTACTTCGCCGCGCGCCCCACCATTATCGACTGCATCGAGTTCAGCGACGAATTGCGCAGCCTAGACGTTGTCGATGAATTGGCGTTTCTGGCGATGGAATGCGACCTGCTGGGTGCCGAAGCGGTTGGGCGCGAGGTGTTCGCCCAATATCAAGATCGTAGCGGTGATCGAGTGCCCACGGTCTTATTGGCCTTCTACAAAATCTACCGGGCCTGCGTCCGCGCGAAGGTCTTGGCACTGCGCGCCGGGCAGGTCGGCACGGCCGCGGAACAGGACATGCTCGATGCGGCGCGTCGGTATTTGGAGCAAGCCGACACTTACCGAAAGACATTGGGCCCGCCCGTGTTATTAGTGGTTCACGGCCTGCCTGGAACTGGTAAATCGACCGTGGCGAAGCTGGTGGCCGAGTCGCTTGACGTCGACGTGATGCAAACCGATGCCATCCGACGGGAAGTGTTCGGACCGAGTGATCTCCCCGCCGAGTTCGGTCAGGGAAAATATACGTCCGCCGCGCGGGACCGGGTTTACGTCGAGATGCTGCGCCGCGCGGAGGGGACCCTCAAAACGCATCGATCCGTAGTCCTGGACGGCACGTTTCTTTCCTCGCAATGGCGGCTGCAAGCCTTCGAATTGGCGCGGCGGCACGATGCGGAACCGTTCTTCGTCTGCTGCGAGTGTACGGACGAAGTCGCGCTGCGGCGCATCGAAGACCGACTCGCGGCTGGCCACTCACCATCTGAAACCCGTCCCGAGTTCTTTCAGTTGCAGCAGCAAGCCGAGGAAATTCACCCGGAGGGCTTGCCCGTCGTTCAGGTCGACACCTCCAAGAGCCTGCCGGACATCGCGCGGACGATCTTTTCGCACTTGCGCGCCGCCGTCCACCTGGAAGAGCCAAACCGATTTCGATCCACCAGTCTCGGTTAGCGACCATAAGCACCAACCACCCTGAATCGAGCGAAGTCCTTGAGGAGTCATCAGATGGATATCCACGCAAGTATGACCAGCGTTTTGGAAAGCGAAGACATTCTCGGCGATCTCTTTTACAAAACGTTTCTCAGCCGCCACCCCGACGTGCAGCAGTATTTCGAAGGCGTGAACATGACCTCGCAAGCTGTGTTGCTGACGACAGCGTTGGTCATCATTGAACGCTACGAAGCGATGGACAGCGCCGCGGCCGAGCAGTATTTGCGGGTACTCGGCTCAAGACACTACGAGCGGAAGATTCCCAAGGAATTGTTTCCGGAATGGACCCAAGCCATGCTCGACACACTGGCGGAATTCCACGGGCCGGATTGGAGCGACGCGCTGGGCGTCCAGTGGCGGAAGGCCATCGAGCGGTCCATCGTGCGGATGATGGAGGGCTACGACCAATACCACAACTTCTAACGAGGCAGTGCCTCAAACCAATACGAGCTATCGCTCGGGCTTGAAAACCCGCTCCCGTTGGTCGCTAAAACTTGACTCAAGATTAGCAAGTTTTTGCGTACAAGTAGACTAACAAGGCGCTACGGAATCGACCGCTGCGTGTCAGGCAACCGATTTAGCTTAAGCATCAAAAAAGCCGTCGAGTTAGCCTCGACGGCTGTTGAGCGTGTGCGAATCTCGGACTTCCGTCCTATTCGTTAGGATCTCGAATCTTCGGTTCCATGACTTTCGTGTTGCGTTCGATCGCCAGGACCACGGTCCGCTGTTCGACGCCGTCGCAACTATTGGCGACCACTGGCAGGACCTGTCGTTTATCGGGCAAGTTCAGTCGCACCGTGAAAGTGCCATCGGGCCGCAAGCGAACCGGCTCGCCGCTCAGTGTGACATGGGCGTCCGGCTTGGTCGTACCATAGATGATAATCTCCGCGTCGACTTCAAACTCAAAAGTGCGATCTCGGCTGTGTAAGCCTTGAGCGCCGACCCCATAACGGGTCACCAAAGGCGAACCCATCGGTCGCCGCAGCCGTTCTTCGAACAATTCTTGAAGATCGCCGGCCGAACCGTCCGCGTCGTAGCCACCGCTCATGGCGTAAACTTTTTCGTAGTTTTCCGCCACGGTCGACCAGTTTTCGTCAATCACGTCCGCGCTGCCGGGGCGTGGCGTCGAGACGACGTTGCTTCGCACCAATGCATGGAACTTGCCGTTGTCGGCCAAATAGCCTATCGCGATACGGCAAGTCTTGGGCGGGTCTTTCACATCGATATACCAGTTGCTAACTCCGCCATGGATTTCGATGTCGCGGACGACGCGCTCGGTCGTGTTCGTCGTTCCGTCTTGGTCCAATTGCAGCAAACGCAAAGTTGGTTTCGCGCCGTGCCAGTGTTCCGACATCGCGGCCCGCGCGCGTTCAATGCTGGCGCGCGAAATCTCCCAATAGACATGCAGCCAATAGGGATCGCGAACCATTAGAACGGCTCGATCTTTTTTCGGTTTTCCGTTGCTGCCGTTTGAGCGTGACTTACCGTTTAAATGGACACGGGCAAGATCTTTTTGCCGCTCGCGAGCCGCGTTTTCCCGGGCCACTTTGCGGTTGGTGGGAGCCTTTGGTTTCGCGGCCAGCTTATGACCGTTGCTCAGGCTGCCATTGGATCTGGGTGACTTCGAGCTAGGCGACTTCGAGCTGGCGGTGATTTTGGGCTTGGACGGGGGCGACGCTACTTTCTTCTTGGCCGAACTCGTTCTAGTCGAGCTGGTGGTGGAAACCGTCGCCTTGGCCTTCCTTTTCGACCGGGCTTTGCGAAGTAAGGCGCGAACCAATTCGTCCTTCTTCATCGAGTGCCAACCCTGGACACCCTTCTTCTTGGCCATTTGGGCGAGGTCTTTTGAGGTGTGATTGCGAAGTGATGCTGCGGTGATCAAGGGACCTGAACCTCCGGGATGGTGACTAGTGGAGGCGAACCTCCACTGGTGCTTTGAGCGCCGTCCGTGACACGGCATTCGTAACAATCCACCGGTAGTCCGTTAACCGCATGAGATTGGCAGTTTACAACCTGGCCTTCTTGGACCAATTTGCTGGCGAGTTTGGGCAGGCGGGTCAACCTAACGCCCCTGCGTACCAACACTGTTGGGGGAGGAACTCTGGCAGCTCCAATGACCTAGTCACATCCGATTTGACCAAGCCAGTGTCTTTCGCAGTCAATGTCTGTTTTGCTATGTGTGGGTGATGGTAGGCCCAAATAGTAAACATTCACTGATGTGATTGAGTTTAATCGAAAGACGAAAAAAAGGCAAAGCACGACCCCCCACAAGAGGGTTGTTGGAACCTCCAGGTATTCATACAAACTGTTGCTTTGAAACTATTTAGAAAATGATGGCGCGGTCGGTTGACCATCCGTAGGGGTTAGGATAGATTTTCCACCTTTGACGCTTTTGATGCCAGACCGGCGCAGGAATCCCACCCAAAGGCACCAGTTCAGGCATTTCAATACCCCCCTGATGTGAGTGGTTGGTGTTGAATGTCAGTTCCCAAAGTTGGCACGTGAGTGACTGAAACACCGGATGATCGCTCGTCGATGGCTTTAGCCATGGGCTGGGTATCCCGAATCACCACAATTTCCATCATGATGGTAGTCCCCGGCGTGGGCGGATACTGGCTCGATCAAAAACTTCAAACCAAGTTCATATTCACACTAATCGGCTTCGCCTTGGGCATGACCATCGGAATGTGGCAACTGATTCAGGCCACAAAGTCAATGTCGAGCAATAGTTCCAGTGAGAAAAATGGGGATTCAATCCATGACAAAAATGGATAACCACTCTCCCCTGATGACTCACCATTCCAGCTTGCGTGCGCGGACGGGTTTGGTTGCGATTGTGCTGCTGAGTGCCGCGGTAGCGATCGTCCCGTTGGCGTTTTTCATTTCGGGCTTGATGGGTGTCAGTGCAGCCATGGCCGCGCTGGCCATTTGTCTCTCGGCGGGGGTTTTGGCCCTCGTCGCCGCGCATCCCTTTCGCGCCCCTGAACTCTTGCTCTATCAAGTCCTCATCACCATGGCGATCCGCATGGTCGTTCCGTTGGTGGTTTGCATTTTGATCTATTTCAAGCGGGGGGCGATTGCCGAAGCTGGCTTAGTCTACTACCTGCTCGTGTTTTACGGGCTGACGTTAGTGATCGAAACGATTCTAGTAACACGCGGCCAATCCCACGGCCCAGCGAACGCATCCAGTTGAAAGACCACGCCGTAATGGCCAACGAAAACAACGACGCCTTGAGCCACGAAAAAACACATGAGCATGGTGGCCATGGCGATCACGAACACAACCCGTTCGATGCTGGACATCTGATTGGCCATGTCAAGGACGCGGACTACTTCGAGGTGCCTCGCTTCATCGGTGGCGAGGACGGCCGAATTGAAGTGCCGCAATGGCGCGAGAAGCACGAGCCCTTCGCCGATGTCAAGATAGGCTTCGCACCGATCGACAACATGATCGAGCCGTTCGATGGGAAAGTCTCGAAATTCATGATGCTGGAAGTGGCCGGGGCGATTATCTTGGTCGCAATCTTTGTGCCGCTGGCCGCACGAATTCGATTTGGTGGACGGCCAACGGGTAAACTGTGGAACTTCTTTGAAGCCATGCTGCTGTTTATTCGCGATGAAGTCGCCCGACCCGCCATCGGCAAGCACGAAGCCGATAAGTTTCTGCCATTTCTGTGGACGATTTTCTTTTTCGTGCTGACGTGCAATCTGCTGGGCATGGTGCCGTGGCTCGGTTCGCCCACGGGAGCCTTGGCGACGACGGGTGCGTTAGCGCTGATCACTTTCTTGACGGTGGTCTTTGCCGGCATGGCTAAGATGGGTCCCGTTGGCTTCTGGATCGGCCAGGTGCCTCACATGGATTTGCCGCTGCCCATTGCCATCATCTTGAAGCCGGGCATCTTCTTGATTGAAGTGCTGGGCCTCTGTATCAAGCATTTTGTTCTCGCCGTGCGTTTGTTGGCCAACATGATGGCGGGGCACTTAGTGCTGGCCGTAATCATCGCGTTCATCTTGGCGTCGGTAAAAGTTGGTCTATATGGTTGGCTGGGAATTTCGACAGCCAGCATCCTGGGCGCTACGGCCCTCAGCATGCTAGAACTGTTCGTCGCATTTCTTCAAGCTTACATCTTCACGTTTTTGTCGGCATTGTTTATCGGCATGGCGGTGCATCCGCACTAGGTTCGGAACCCCCGCGTGTCATTGAATCACTGATTTTTCAAATGGAGACAGGACTAGTGTTCAAGGTTCTAAAGGTTCTATTGTTCGTCGTCGTAGTGCTATTGATTGCTTCGCCTGTCATGGCTCAGACCCCTCCTGAAGATGCCGACGCCCAAAAGGTTTGGGCCAAAACAAGTTCGCATTGGTTTGGTGCCGCGATCGGCGCGGGTCTGGTCATCATCGGTGCTGGCTATGGCATCGGTAAGATCGGTGCCGCCGCGGTCGAAAGCATGGCTCGCCAACCCGAAGTCGCTGGAAACATTCAAACGGCGATGATCATTTCCGCCGCTCTCATTGAAGGTGCAACCTTCTTTGGGTTGATCGTTTGTATGTTATTCAACTACGCCAGTTGACGTTCAACAGGAACGGAAGACCTAGATGAACATGTTGCGATTCCTATCCGTGTTGGTATTCGGACTGTCGGTTGCCGTTGCCAGTATTCCGCTGCGTGCGGAGGGCGAAGGCGGAGCGACCGAGTCCGAACCTAGTGGATCCGGTGGCGGCTCGGGGGCCGACGAAGGTAGTGGCGGTGACGCTGCGCACCCCGATCATGGCGACAGTGGCGCTGGTGGGGCTAATACCAACCCACTGTCCGTCGATCCCGATTTAGCGATTTGCACCGCGATTGTTTTCTTTCTGCTGTTGGCAATTCTGTGGCTGTTTGCGTGGGGGCCGATTATGGAAGGCCTCTCCAAACGCGAACAGTCGATTTCCGATAACATCGACGAAGCAAAGCAAGGTGCCGAGAAGGCCAGCGCGATGCTGAAGCAGTACGAGAATAAGTTGTCCGCCGCGCAGGACGAGGTGAAGGCACTGCTAACCGAAGCCCGCAAGGAAGCCGAGCTCACGAAGGAACAGACGATTGCCGAGGCCAAGGAGGGAGCTCAGCGCGAACGCGATCGGGCGATCGATGAGATTCGTGTCGCCAAGGAAGCGGCGGTCAGCGAGCTTGCGCAAAGCGTCGTGAATGACGCGGTCGCTCTTACCGGCCGTATGCTTAGCCGGGAAGTCGATTCCAACGCGCACTCGGATCTGATCAAAGAAGCTTTGGACCAATTCCCCAGTCAGAACTAGCAGCAATTCGCTGATTGCCCGGCGAAAGTCAAACGATGGCCGCAACGGAAACCACATCAGAGTCCTTCGATTCCGACCAGCAATACCTGGGCACGGTCTACGCCAAGGCGTTGCTGGGTGCGACGGAGAAGTCCGGCAACACGGAAAGCGTCTTGGGCGAATTGGACAGCGTGGTAAGTGACGTGCTGGCCAAGCTCCCCAAATTTGAAGCGGCTATATCGTCGCCACGCGTTCCGCCAGATGCCAAGTTAAGCATGTTGGACAAAGCATTCGCTGGCAAAATGACCGGTGAGTTGCTGAAGTTCCTCAAAGTCGTCGCCGAGCATGACCGCTTCGATTGCTTGCGGGCGATGCGCCGCGCGGCCCGCCGCCTGTTTAACGAGGCACGAGGTCGGGTGGAGGTGTCCGTTCGCACCGCCGAACCCGTCAGTCCGGATATGTTCGACAACCTGGCAAACCGGCTGAAAACGCTGCTCGGCCAGGACGTCGAACTGACAACGGAAGTCAAGCCGGATCTGATCGGTGGCATCCAAGTGCGAATCGGCGACACGGTGTTTGACGGCAGTTTGGCCAATCGCCTGGAGCAAGTTCGCAGCGCGACCTTGGAAAATGTCACTCAGCAAATCCGAGACGCGCTGGATCGATTCGCCCTGGCGGAATAAAGAAAATTCGCGGCCCCCAGATACCCATCCTCTAAAAGAGATGCAATTCGAGGAATCTAATTCATGAAGTTTAATGCTGACGAGATCGCCTCCGTCATTCAAGCGGAGATCGAGCAATACGAAAGCGAAATTGACGTCCGCGAAGTAGGGACGGTGTTGGAAGTTGGTGACGGTATCGCTCGTGTTCATGGCCTGACGGGCGTCATGGCCAGTGAAATGGTCCAGTTCCCCAGTGGCGTGACGGGGCTGGCGTTCAACCTGGAAGAAAACAGCGTCGGTATCATCATTTTGGGCGACTATCTCAAAATCAAGGAAGGCGACGAAGTCAAGGCCACGGGCAAGTTGCTGTCGGTGCCGGTTGGCGACGCCGTCGTGGGGCGCGTGCTGGACCCGCTGGGCAACCCGCTCGATGGCAAGGGACCGGTTCAGTCGACCGAAACCCGCGTGGTTGAAGTCATTGCTCCGGGCGTTTCCGAACGCCAGCCGGTGAGCGAACCGCTGCAGACGGGAATCAAACCGGTCGACGCGATGACTCCCATCGGCCGGGGACAGCGCGAGTTGATTATTGGCGACCGCAAGACGGGCAAAACCGCGGTTGCCATCGACGCGATCCTCAACCAGAAGGATTCCGGCGTCAAATGCTTCTACGTGGCGATCGGTCAGAAAGATTCCTCGGTTGCCGGCGTGATCAAGGTGCTGGAAGACAGCGGCGCGATGGAGTACACCACCGTGATTGTTTCCGGGGCAAGCACTCCGGCCCCGCTGCAATATGTGGCTCCCTATTCGGGTACTTCAATGGCGGAGTACTTCATGTGGAACGGCGAGCACGCGTTGATCGTGTACGACGATCTGTCGAAGCAGGCCCAAGCCTATCGCCAACTGTCGTTGCTCATGCGTCGTCCACCGGGACGTGAAGCCTATCCGGGCGACGTGTTCTACTGTCACAGCCGTCTGTTGGAGCGGTCCAGCAAGCTGTCCGACGAAAAGGGCGGCGGATCGCTAACGTCGTTGCCGATTATTGAAACGCTTGAAGGCGAAGTTTCGGCCTACATTCCAACCAACGTGATTTCCATCACGGACGGACAAATCTATTTGCAACCGGACTTGTTCTTCGCTGGCGTGCGGCCGGCGATGAACGTCGGTATTTCGGTTTCCCGCGTGGGTGGTGCGGCTCAGGTGAAGGCGATGAAGAACGTCGCCGGGAGCTTGCGTCTCGATCTGGCCGCATTCCGCGAACTGGAAGCCTTCGCCCAATTGGGAACGGATCTGGATGCGGCCACTCAGTCGCAACTCGATCGCGGTTACCGGATGGTCGAAATCCTCAAGCAAGGCCAATACAAGCCGCTCAACGTCGTCGACCAGATTCTGGTGATTTACGCCGGTACGAACGGCTATTTGGACGACGTTCCCATCAACAACGTCGAAGAATGGGAAACCGAGTTCTTGAGCTACATGCACACCGTGAAGAAAAGCGTGTGGGATCAACTGGACGAAAACAAGGACAAAGGCAACACACTCAAGAAAGACGGCGACGAAACAACGAAGGCGATCGTGGAAGCGATCAAAGCCTTTAAGTTGCATTACAAGGGAAGCACGACTGAAACGGCAACGGTGTAAGATCCGCACTTTCCACGCGGCGTGGCCGCAACCAAAAAGACAAATCCGAATATCGAAATCCGAAACAAATTCAAAATCCGAAATCTGAAGTTCGAAACTCGGAGTGATCGTGTTTTGGTCATTTGAGCATTTGAATTTCGTATTTGTTTCGGATTTCGATATTCCAAATTCGGATTTTTTTCAAGGCATTCGCTGATGGCCAAAGCCCGAGCACTCGACAAACGACGCAAGTCGATCCGCAATATTAAGAAGATCACGCGGACGATGGAGTTGATCGCCACGGCGCGATTCAAGAAGGCGATGGATCGAGCCACGGCGGCCAGCGCTTACACCCAGCGGATCACGCAAGTCGTGGCCGACCTGTCGCGGGCCGGGCTGGAAGTCAGCCATCCGCTGCTGGAAGCACGCGAATCGACTGACAACGCCACGCTGTTGGTGCTGACGGCCAATCGGGGCCTGTGCGGCGGATACAACGGAAACGTGACGCGGGCTGGATTGGTTCGGCGCAAGGAACTCATGCCGGAGTATTCCGACCTGCGGCTGGAGGTTTCGGGCAAGCGAGGCATCTCGGCGATGGGATTCCGCAAGATTCAGCTCGATGAATCGTTCATGCATTTCGACGATCAGCCCAAGTATGAAGAAGTCGAGTTGATCGCCAACCGCTTCTTGGAGGCCTATTCGGCCGGCCGTTTGGATCGGCTCGATGTGGCCTACACGAAGTTCGTCACCATTTCACGCCAAACGGCGGTCGTCGAAACGCTGCTGCCGCTGGGATCGTTGGAAGGGGCGGATGAAGCACAAGGCGGCGAAAAGGCGAGTTCCGACGCGGGAACCATGTACGAGTTCCTGCCTTCGGCCGCGAGCATCTTGGAAGAAGTCGTTCCGGCGAGTTTCAAAGTCAAATTGTTTAAGTGTTTTCTGGACGCCGCGGTCAGCGAGCAGATTGCCCGCATGATCGCCATGAAGTCGGCCACCGAAAACGCGGCGGATATAATCAGACACCTGTCGATGACCTACAACCGTGCTCGCCAGTCGCAAATCACGGGCGAGATCATGGAGATCATCGGCGGCGTCGAGGCATTGGAAAGTTAAAGGAAACATCTATGGCAAATACAGGCAAAGTGACTCAGGTGATTGGCTCGACATTCGACGCCGAGTTCGAGGAAGGCAACCTTCCCGCGATTTACAACGCGGTGAAAATCGAAAGTGAGCACAAAGGGATCAAGATTAATCTGACGGGCGAAGTCTCCAAGCACCTCGGCGGCGGCCGCGTTCGCTGCGTCGCTCTGGGCAGCACGGACGGCATGGTCCGCGGACAAGATTGCGTCGATACCGGACAACCGTTGACGGTTCCGGTTGGCGAAGAGACGCTCGGCCGCGTGTTCAATCTGCTGGGCGAACCAGTCGACGGCCGCGGTCCCGTCAACGCCACCGAACGCCGGGCTATTCACCAGCATCCACCTAATATCAGCGAATTGTCCACCAGCACGGAACTGTTTGAAACCGGTATCAAGGTGGTCGATCTGCTCACGCCATTCGTTCGTGGCGGCAAAGCGGGACTGTTCGGCGGTGCGGGTTTGGGCAAGACCGTTATTCTGACCGAACTGATCGCCCGTATTGCCAGCCAGCATGGCGGTTATTCGGTGTTCGCCGGCGTCGGCGAAAGAACACGTGAAGGCACCGACCTGTGGCTCGAAATGCAAGAAACGAAGATCGGCCAAACCGACCGCGCGGTCATCGAGCAAACCTGCATGGTGTTCGGCCAGATGAACGAACCGCCGGGAGCCCGTCTGCGGGTCGCGCTGTCCGCCTTGACCATGGCCGAGTACTTCCGCGATTCAACCGGTGCGGACACGTTGCTGTTCGTGGATAACATCTTCCGCTTCTCACAAGCGGGAAGTGAAGTGTCGGCATTGTTGGGCCGGATGCCTTCGGCGGTCGGTTACCAGCCAACACTCGGCACCGAAATGGGTGAATTGCAAGAACGGATTACCTCGACCAAGAGCGGAGCGATCACGTCGGTGCAAGCGGTTTATGTTCCGGCGGACGATCCCACCGACCCCGCGCCGGCGACGGCGTTCGGCCAGCTTGACGCGTTCATCTATCTGGAACGGTCGATTTCTGAAAAGGGAATCTATCCGGCCATCGATCCGCTGGCCTCTTCCAGCCGGATTCTCGATCCGCAGTATGTCGGCGAGCGGCACTACGCCATCGCCCGGCGCGTACAAACGACGCTGCAACGATACCGCGAACTGCAAGATATCATCGCGATTTTGGGTGTCGACGAGTTGAGCGAAGAAGACAAGCTGATCGTCCACCGCGCTCGCCGGCTCGAACGGTTCTTGTCGCAGCCATTCTTGGTCGCGGAAGTGTTTACCGGCAAGGAAGGCAAGATCACTTCGCTGGAAGATTCGATTCGCAGCTTTGAAGAAATCTGTGACGGCAAGTGGGATCACCTGCCCGAGCAGGCCTTCATGTACGTGGGTGCCGTCGACGAAGCAGAAGAACAAGCCAAGAAGATGGCCGCTGCGGTCGCCTAAAGGCGGGGCCATTCCTCAAACCGATCCGAACTGAGCAAACAACATGGCTGGACTGAATTGCATCGTCGTCACCCCGGAAGCCACCGCCCTGGACGAAAAGGCCGACTTCGTGGCCCTGCCGCTGTTCGACGGTGAAATCGGCATCGGTCCTGGCCGCAGCCCGATGATCGGCCGTCTGGGCTATGGCGAGATGCGAATCAAAACCGGCGACAAGACCGCCGCCTATTACGTGGACGGCGGCTTTGTGCAAGTCGCCGACAACGTGGTCTCGGTGTTGACCAGCCGCGCGGTGCGAGCCGGCCAATTAGATGCCGCTGTCGCCCAGGAACAGCTTGCCGAGGCGCGCAAACAACTCGCCAATTCGGCGGAGCTTATGGAGATTCGCGACCGTAGCGTCGCACAAGCCCGGGCGATGCTTCACGTCGCCAAGAAAGCCGGCAACAGCTAGGTCGTGCTGAAGTCCAGGCCTTTGTGGATCGCGCGGCGCACGTCGGTAGTCATTTGGCAACGTCGGTTAAAGCAACACGACTACGGTGAACAAGTCGGCAGCCAGCAGTAAAGCGGCCGAGCCGCCGCATCCTTGCATCCATAGTTTGATTGTCGACTTCGTACTGCCGAGGGTCCGGCCGAAGCAAGCGGAGGCAAAACCGCAACCCAATACGATGGCACTCAGAATCAGCAGATGCGTGAGCCAAACTGGCCGCGCCGGGAAATGCGCCGAAACGTAGACACGCATGGGCAGCAATGGCAACGCCGCGAATACGGTCAGCAGGAACAAATCACGGATCGTCCAGAATCTTTGGCTCACGAAACTCTCCCGGCACCCAATCCAAACGTGCCCTGCCAATTGTCGTTAATATAGCCGAAGAACATCGCCGTTCGCCCCAGTGAAGGGACGGATTCACCGCGTGGGCACGTCCAGGCGAGTTTCGTTTCCCGTTGTTTTCATCTAGTGGACAGTTAGAATATGCCTATTCGCTTGACGTAATTCGCCAGCGCAATCCCGCCCACCTTCTCGACATACCGATCGTCACCCACTTCCATGCTCTATCCTCAAACCATGGCAAGACCATTTCGCTTCTCGTTATTGGTGAAAATGCTGATTCTGGCCTGCTCGGTCGCGGCATTCAGCAACGCGGCGTTCAGCAACGCGGCAATCGCCGACGACGAAAGGACCGACCTAACCTTGTTTCGCCGTGACGTCCAACCGGTGCTGAAGGAACTTTGCTATCATTGCCACGGCCTGGAGAAGCAAGAGGCCGATCTGCGGCTTGACACACTCAACCCTGACTTGGTCGCGAGCCCGGATGCCGAGACGTGGCACGATGTACTCAACAAATTGAACCTCGGCGAAATGCCGCCCGAGAAGGCATCTCCGCTCACCGACGGCCAACGCCAAAAGGTGGTCGACTGGCTGACGCGCGAGTTGCGGCGTGCGGCGGAGATTCGCCGCGCGACTGGCGGACAGGTCGTGCTGCGGCGGCTGACGCGATATGAATTCAACAACACGTTGCGCGATTTGTTGGGCGTCGACCTCGACTACGCCGCGGACCTGCCGCCCGAGTCCACTTCGTCGGACGGTTTCAAGAACAATGGCGCGGCGCTGGGCATCTCGCCGTTGCAGATCGAGTTGTACTTGAAGGCCGCCAGGATGGGGTTGGCCAAGGCGATCGTTACGGGTGACAAGCCGCGGGTTTACTCGCACCGCGCCGAAAAGAGCGAAAAGGTGCGCCGTGTGAAAGGCGAAGTCTCGAATCGCTTGGGCCGCAATGGCCGTTTTCTCGTTCGCATGGAGCAGTTTCCACGACAGGGCGAAGTCCTAGTTCGCGTCCGTGCCAGCGGTGTCGCGCCCGACCATGCGCCGCTGCCGCGAATGCGCGTGGCGATGGGCGTGCGGGCCGATGTGCGGGCCCCGGAGAAGACGCTGGGCGAAGTTGACGTCCCCACGGGCGATGTCTCCACGGGCGATGAACCGGTTACGTTTGAATTCCGCGCTCGCATCGAAGAGTTTCCCCTGCCTGGCCACAACCCCAAGTATCCAGGCTTGCAAATCACGGTTTACAACAGCGGCGACGGCGGCGATGAGAAACCGAAAGGGAAGAAGAAAAAAAAGAATAAAAAGAACGCCAAGAAAGATTCGCCCGCCGATCCAAACGAACCGCTGATCGTGGTCGAGTCGGTCGAGTTTGAAGGGCCGCTGCTGGAGAGTTGGCCGCCGCCCAGCCACACGCGGATTCTGTTTTCTTCGGACCATGCCGGCGACGAACCGCGTTATGCACGCCAGGTACTCGAGCGGTTTCTTTCTCGCGCCTATCGCCGTCCCGCAGGTCCCGACGACGTCGACGTGATGATGACGTTTTACGACCGACTGCGGCCAAACTATTCCACGTTCGAAGAGACGATGCGCGAAGTGCTGGCGATGGCGATCATCTCGCCGGAGTTTCTTTACTTGACGGAACCGAAGCAGAATGCCGATGAACGAGAGTCGTTGACCGAATACGAACTGGCGTCGCGGCTGTCGTATTTTCTGTGGAGTGCGATGCCGGATGAGCGGCTTTTCGAGTTGGCGGCGGCAGCCCAGTTGCGAAAGCCCAAGGTGTTGGCGGCTCAAATCGAGCGAATGCTTGACGATCCGCGCTCGCGACAGTTTGTTGAACATTTCACTCGACAATGGTTCGACCTAGCAGCGCTGGATCGCGTCGCGGTGAATCCCGAGTTTCATCCGAACTTTGACGACCGGCTGAAGGCCGATATGCGGACGGAAACACAACGCTTCTTCGCTGCCATCCTGGACGAGAATCTTAGTTGTCTGACGCTGCTGGATGCGGACTTCGCAATGCTCAACCGTCGCTTGGCCGAACACTACGGCATTTCCGGCCCGCGCGGAAGCTCGTTCGAGCGCGTCGCGCTAACGCCCGAGGATCGCCGGGGAGGATTGCTTGGTCAGGGGAGCTTTCTGTTGGCGAATTCAAACGGCGAGGATTCTCATCCGATCAAGCGGGCCGTGTGGCTGCTCGATCGCCTGTTGGACGACCCGCCGCCGCCACCTCCGCCCGACGTTCCGGAACTCGATCCCGAAGAGCCCGACCTAGCCGGCTTGCCGTTGAAGCGGCAATTGGAAATTCATCGCAAGAAGCAAGCGTGCAATAATTGCCATCATGGAATCGATCCCTGGGGTATCGCTTTTGAAAACTACGACGCCGTCGGCCGCTGGCGAACCGAATTGACACCGCTTGCCAAGAACAATAGGAAACGCGAGGCAACGCCCATCGATGCCTCGGCCACGTTACCCGACGGAAGCGAGGTTCGTGGAGTGGAAGAGCTAAAGCAGTATCTTCTCGAGCATCGGCGAAATCAATTCGCCCAGGCTGTGGTAAAACGCCTGTTGACGTACGGCTTGGGCCGCTCGTTGGAATTATCCGATCGGCCCACCATCGATTCATTGACCGAAAGCTTCGCCGCCGAGGACTATCGCCTGCGCGAGTTGATCGTGGCGATTGTCCGGAGCGACCCTTTTCAAACGAAATAGTCCCAATACTCAAGGGAAAAAGTGATGTCGCGAAAATCTTGGCAACTCGACCGCCGAACGTGCCTCAAGGGCGCCGGGGTCGCTTTGGCGCTGCCGATGTTGGAAGGAATGTTGCACGGTGCCGCTGAAAAGGTGGAACTGCCCCGGCGAATGTGCTGCGTCTTTTTCCCGTTTGGCGTGGCGATGCCCAAAGACGGCAGCGAAGACCGCCAATGGGGCTGGTTCCCCACGGGCGAAGGCCGCGACTATCAACTGACCAATCCCTTGAGTCCGCTGGAAACGTTGCGTGAAGATTTCACTGTCTTCGGCGGATTGTCTCATCCAAAAGGAAGGAAGTTAGGCGGACACGACACCGGCGACACGTTTCTGACCGGATCCGACTTGGCCGGCAGCCAGTTCACCAACACCATTTCCATCGACCAATACGCGGCGCGGTTCTTGGGCCAACAAACCCGATTCAACGCGTTGACATTTTCCAGCGATGGCGGAGTCGGCGAACCAACACGCGCCACGACCCTCTCTTTCTCCGCCGACGGCCGGCCCGTTCCGGCGCTGAGCAAGCCGCGGCAGATTTTCGACCGGCTGTTTGGCACGGAGGAAGGCACGTCGGCTAAAACGGCCCGGCAGCGGCTGGAAAATTCGGCCAGCATGTTGGATTTGGTGCGGGAGCATTCGCGGTCGCTAAAGACGCGGCTCGGCAAACGAGACCAACAAAAACTTGACGAGTACTTGGCTTCCGTGCGCGACGTCGAGCAACGGGTGAAGCAATCACAAAAGTGGCTCGACATTCCCAAACCGGACATCGATCCCGCCTCGGTCGATCTGGCGGCCGATCCCAAGTCGCCCAAGGAATACCTGCGGGCGATGTACGACCTGATGTTCCTCGCCTTTCAAACGGACACGACCCGTTTGGCGACCTACATGATCGGGCAGGTCGCGGGAGCCACCACCATCGCCAACGCCTTCCCGGCTTGTATCGGACTAAAAGGCAACTGGCACGGCTTGGCCCACGGCGCGGGTAAGAAGGGCGGGCAAGAGAACCTGGGACGATTCGATCAGTTCTTGACCGAGCAGCTTGCACATTTTCTGAAACGCATGGCCGAAACCCGCGAGGGGGACAGCTCGCTGCTTGACCGGACGATGGTCTTCTACGGCAGCAGCAACAGCAAGACGCACAACAACCGCAACTATCCGCTATTGCTGGCGGGCGGTGGCGGCCTTGGAATTCGCCACGGGCAATACCTCCGTTGTGGTGAGGATACGCCGCTGGCGAATCTGTTTGTCACCATGCTCGATCGCTTGGGCGTGCCCATCGATTCGTTTGCCGACAGCACCGGCGAAATGTCCGAAGTCCTCGGCGGCTAGCTGCCTGTTGAAGAAAGAGTAGTCCGGACTTGTGGTGCAGGCGTCCCGCCTGCGCAGCCGGGACGGCCGCACCACAATCGGCTTGTAGCATCCACGATTTCAGGAAAAATTGGCAACTGCCGGAGCAGCGCTTCGCTTGATCCGGCCTACACAATGGATTCTAAGCTTGATGAGACAGATAATTGTTTCAATTGGACTGATACTTTTTCCGACGGCGACTGCCGATGCGGCACCGGTCGATTTTGTCCGCGACGTGCGGCCAATTTTCCGAAAACACTGCTACTCGTGTCATGGGGAAAAGAAGCAGAAGAGCGGACTGCGATTGGACATCAAATCCGAAGCGTTCAAAGGGGGCGAGCTGTACGACGCGAGCATCATTGCCGGCAAGCCGCGGGAAAGCCCGCTGATCCAATTCGTGGCCGACGAGGACGCCGACCTGCGAATGCCTCCCGAAGGAAAACGCCTAACAGCCGCCGAAATTGAGATCCTAATCCGCTGGGTGAAGCAGGGCGCAAGCTGGCCGGATGGCGTCGACCTTGTCAAGCTAAAAGACCCGCGTGATCACTGGAGCTTCAAGCCGCTCACTCATCCCGTTCCACCAAAGACGAAGGACGCGGACTGGCCCCGGCACGACCTCGACAAGTTTATTCTCTCTAAACTGGAAGAAGCCGGTCTGCGACCCGCAGCCGAGGCGGAGCGAGTGGCCTGGCTACGGCGCGTTTCGTTTGATCTGATTGGACTTCCGCCGACTCCGGAGCAAGTGTCCGCGTTTGTCGGCGACAACAGCGAATCCGCCCACCAGCGCGTCGTGGATAAGTTGCTAAAATCACCGCGCTACGGCGAACGCTGGGCGCAGCATTGGCTCGACGTCGTGCGTTACGCCGATACCCACGGCTTCGAGGTTAACACTGAACGGCCCAACGCCTGGCCCTATCGCGACTACGTGATTCGCGCGTTCAACGACGACACACCGTACGATCGATTCATCCGCGAACAGATCGTGGGCGACGCGCTCGGCGAAGACGCGGCAACCGGCTTTCTGGTGACCGCTTCCGTGCTGCTGCCGGGGCAAATTGGCAAGGACCCGCAATCGATGCGGCTTGCCCGCCAAGATTCTCTGGATGAAATCGTGGTCAATATCGGCCAGACGTTTCTCGGACTCAGCGTGGGCTGCGCGAGATGTCACGACCACAAATTCGATCCGATTTCGCAAAGCGATTACTACTCGATGCAGGCCTTCGTGGCCGGAGTGGAATACAAAGACCGCGAACTGCTCACACCCGACGTGATCGCGCTTCGGCAAAAAGTTGGTCAATTCAAAGCCCGCCTGGCGGAAATCGACAACGACTTGGCTCGCTTCACGCCGCTGGCAAGATCGGGAAGCGAACGGCCGATGGTCAACGCCCGCCGCAATATCGACCGCTTCGCGCCGACAAAAGCGCGCCGTGTCCGGTTCACCATCCGTGCCACCAACAATCTCGAGCCTTGTCTCGACGAATTGGAAGTATTTAATACAGCCGGCGAGAACATCGCGCTGACAACAACGGGGACAACGGTCAAGTCCTCGGGCAACAAGGTCTCACCCAATCGTCACGAATTGCGCTTTGTGAACGACGGCCAGTATGGAAACTCGCGCAGTTGGATGTCCAGCGAGACGGGCAAAGGCTGGGTCGAATTGGAGTTCTCCGCCGAGCACGAAGTGGATCGCGTCGTTTGGGGACGAGACCGTCAAGCCAAATTCTCCGACCGGTTGGCCACGGATTACGTCATCGAATTGGCACAAACCGATGGCACTTGGCAATTGATGGCCGACGCATCCGACCGGCGGAAATTTGATCCAGCGAACAGCAAGCCTGCTCCGTTTTCCATCGAGAGTCTCTCCAAGGCGGACGCCGAGAAAGCAGCGCCTCTGATCCAGGAGCGGACGAAGCTTCAATCCGACATCCAGGCGGCAACAAAAGCCGGAATGGTTTTCGCGGGGACGTTTCGCGAGCCGGATAAAATTCACCTGCTGACGCGCGGCGATCCCGAACAGCCCAAGGATCTCGTCACGCCCGCGGTGCCCGGCGCATTTAGTTCGCTGCGGGTTCCGAACGACACCGCAGAGCAACAGCGCCGTCAGACGCTCGCCGCTTGGATCGCCAGTCCCGCCAACCCGCTCACCGCGCGCGTCATGGTGAACCGCATCTGGCAGGGCCACTTCGGCACGGGACTGGTGGACACGGCCAGCGATTTCGGCAACAGCGGCCAGCCGCCTTCGCACCCGCGGATGCTCGACTGGCTGGCCGCGGAGTTCATCCAGTCCGGCTGGTCGCTCAAGCACATGCACAAGCTGATAGTCATGTCGGCGACGTATCGCCAATCTTCGCGGCATGACGATGTGAGCATCGTTAAACGCGCGCAGGCGGAAGACGCCGATGCTCGGATGCTGTGGCGTTATCCGTCGCGGCGTGTTGATGCCGAGACCATTCGCGATTCGATGCTCGCGGTCAGCGGCCAGCTCGACTTGAAGATGTATGGCCGTGGCTACAACCTATTCGACAAGCGCGGCGGCCTTACTGGCTTCAATCCGATTGAAAAATTCTCGGGCGACGGGCTGCGGCGCATGATTTATGCTCACAAAGTCCGCCGCGAACGTGACGCCGTGTTCGGTGCTTTCGATTGTCCCGACGCGGGTCAAAGCACGGCCAGCCGCCGCGAATCGACGACTCCCATCCAGGCGCTGAACTTGTTTAACAGCCGCTTCACGCTCGACCAAGCGGACGCCTTTGCCGCACGCGTCAAAGCCGATGTCGGCGAGGATCTTTCCAAGCAGATCGAACGGGCCTATCAGCTTGCACTGGCCCGGCAACCGCTGGCCAGTGAAAGGGCGGACGCCCAACCGATTGTCAAAACGCACGGCCTCGCGACACTGTGCCGAGTCCTATTCAACAGCAACGAGTTTTTGTTTGTGCCATGAATCACCCCCAAAACCTTTCCGTCGCCGGTCGGACGATGCTCGACCGCCGAAATTTTCTCTCGCGTTCCGCCGGCGGTCTGGGCTCGATTGCGCTGGCCAGCTTGCTGGGCGGTGACGGTTTGCTCGCGGGCCAAAAGCCACACATCGATTCGTCGCGGCCCTATGCGCCGAGACCGTCGCATTTCCCGGCCAAGGCGAAAAATGTCGTGGTCATCTTTTGTGCCGGAGCCGTCAGTCAACTGGAGACCTGGGACTACAAACCCGAGTTGATCAAGTGGGACAACAAGCCCCTGCCCGGCGGACCGGCCGTCACCTTTCAAGGTCCGGCCGGAAACTTGGCGCGGCCCCAGTACCGCTTTCGAAAGCGGGGCGAGTCGGGCAAGTGGGTCAGCGACATGATCCCTCATCTGGCCAAACTGACGGACGAGATCGCGTTTATCCATTCGTTAACCAGCAAGTCGAACACGCACGGTCCGGCCGAGAATTTCCTGTCGACCGGATTCGCACTCGATGGCTTTCCCAGCCTCGGTTCTTGGGTCACTTATGCGCTGGGCAGCGAGAACCAGGATTTGCCAGCCTATGTGGCGATCCCCGACCCGCGCGGCGTTCCTCAAAACGGCTCGAACAACTGGGGCCCCGGGTTCTTGCCCGCCGCCTTTCAAGGCACCACGATGAGTTCCAAGCAGCCGGTCCGTCATCTGACCGCGCCCGGAATCTCGCCCGACGCCGATCGCGCCGCGCGTTCGCTGCTGCAACGCATGAATGCCCGTCATCTGGAACAGCATCCAGGAGACAGCAAACTGGCCGGCCGCATCGCCAGTTACGAACTTGCCGCCCGCATGCAACTGAGCATGCCCGAGGTTACGAATCTCAGCACCGAGCCCCAGCACATTTTGAATCTGTACGGGGCCGACGACACACAAAACGCCGAGAAAGCCGCCTTCGCCCGCAACTGCATTCTCGCCCGCCGACTCATTGAAAAGGGCGTCCGTTTCGTGCAGCTTTTCAACGGCGCTTACGCCAGCGGCGGCAAGCTGAATTGGGACGGCCACAACGCGCTCAAAGAGCAATACGACGTCCACGCCCAAATTCTCGATCAACCGGCCGCCGCGCTCATTCACGACCTCAAGCAACGCGGACTCTTGGAGGACACGCTAGTTGTTTGGTGTACCGAGTTTGGCCGAATGCCGTTCTTTCAAAAGGGCGCGAAGGGCCGCGACCACAACCCTGATGGATTTACCTGCTGGCTGACCGGCGCGGGAGTAAAACCGGGCGTCAGCCACGGCGAAACCGACGAACTGGGCCAAAAAGCGGTCAAAGACATCCACCCCCTGTACGACTTCAACGCCACCATCTTGCACCTATTGGGCATCAACCACGAGCACCTCACATTCGAGCACAACGGCTTCGAACGCCGTCTAACGAACGTCGAAGGACACGTCATCCACGAGGTGCTGGCGTAAATGACCGTTGAGCTTGACTCGGCTCGAAGACTCCCGAAGTCAAATCCTTGCTCGTTAGGAATCCTCAGTCGCCCAAGCCAAAAGGCGGCTGATGATCGCTTGGTTCCAAGGTCTGGTTGCCGCCCCCGCATACGGTGAAACATGTGAACCGACCTCGTCGCTAAGATCTACAAGTAACGTTGCCCACGCCGATTTTACCACTCTCTCGCCAAGCGTCTTGCGGTCTATGTTGAACCAATCTCCGGGTTCGTCTAACACCCATTCGAAGACGCTGAGCATGGCCTGCTGAGGAGTATGTGGTCGCTTTGAACAGTACGCCCGTCTATCACCGATTGAAGCGAACAGCGGTGGCCCATTGTCGATTTGATCGAGAGCGTCGTTTAGCCGGCTCGCCGCGTCCGGAGCTACGCTGTGCCGTGACACCCAGCCAAATCCGTCGAGTGGCGACTCCGTCAGGCCTGGATCAGGCAACAGATGAGAGGCGATGCCCCCGATTCTGAGTCCACCAACCTTCAAGCCTGCAATCGAAAGCGCTCTCGAAACCTTCGTCCAGCCCTCTGACAGCATCCGAAAGGAAAGCTGCGAGAGGAATTCGGCAAACTCGAGTTTGAAGCCGACCAGCAGCTTGGGCGCCACGCGACTACACGTGTACGGGCTGGAGAGAAGGCATTGGTCGGTTGACGAACCGAGGACCATGTGCGCGTCGTCATCGCCGAGGAACGACGCAAACTCAAGCAACTTGGGGTCAAGTTCTCCGTGCCTCACTCGGACACTAAGCCACCGAGCTCTCGCTTGCGGATCGCTCGTACACGTGAATTCCCGATATGCTTTCTGAAGTTCCGAGTTCATGACTCGCAAGCATGCCTAACGTTTAGTGTTTTATCGTCTCGTGGCGCGGCCATGAGCGATGAAACATGTTGAATTGAGCCGCGTGGCGGCTGGCTATTTGGAAATTGTTGCGATCCGATGGGACCGGCGAAAGTTTGCCAGCGAAGGATTGATCGGGTCGGCTCCCACCTTACAAGTTTCGAGGCCTGCTCAACGTTCACTCGCATTACGGCCTGCGCGCTCGCTGACTCCCTATCGGAGCCTTCTCCTGAAGTGCTTCAGCCGAGTTCGTTACCTCCCCAAACCGCTCCAGGTGCTACCGGTCGGAGCGACAAACGACGGTGCGGGATTCGCACCCGCAAGAACCAAACACGACTTTCACCGCACACAATCCTTAATTGCTATCTGGCGATTCGGAGTATTTGGGTGTCGTTTAGTTTTTTGTTGTTCTCGATCTGAGATCTCTATTGTATCGTTCCGCATAGCGCCAGGCACGATCAATCAACTGATGATGATGGCGGGATTCAAGTGCGTCGGTTGTACCGTCGAGTGTCCAATAGTTGTTTGCATCACGAATTTTCTGCCACTCATTTTGTGGCACGCCGGGGAAAAACGGGCCGCCTGGTTCACCCCAACAACCAGCATACCGCAAGTCGCCGCCCTCTATTCGTCGGAAAACGTCCGAGCTTGGGTCGGATTCGTTCAAGGAACGAAGAGCCGTTTCGAGTTGCCCAGTATTGAAGCCGTCGCCGCGATGATCCAGGTAATTTGTAGTCGCCACAATTACGAATGCGATTGCAGCGACGGCAATCAGGGTGTGGCGTAACGTGAATCTCATCTAGCCAGATAAAACGTGCGTTGAAGTTTGCCGCTTCGTGATGAGCCGTTCTGCGGATGCAAACACGTCAGGAAGCGTGTTGCGGTCATCTTAACGAATGGGGAAGGTAATTCGCAAACGGCCGGCGGCTCCGGTTGATCCGTTGCCTATTTGGCCTTGTCGATTCGCACTCCATTCGTTGATGACGCACTAACGGAGCTGTCTCCCGAAGTGCTTCAGTGCAGGTTCGTTACCTCCCCACACCGCTCCAGGTGCTACTGGTCGGAGCGACAAACGACGGTGCGCACCCGCGGGAACCAACACGCCCTTCACCGGCACACAATCCTTAATTGCCGTCCGCTCAATGCTGGGTTGGTTCCGCTTGATACCGATCCCAAGTCTCAATCACACCGTCGACATCATCAACCCATTTGCCAGGAGGAATGACAAAGAAGCGGGAGGGGTCGGGATCCGGTCGGGATCCCCATCAGTGGTCCATGTTATCTCACCACTCGGCAGGACCGCTTTCTTCGCTTCGGCAGTCATGACGGTAAACGAAATACTATGCAACTGCGGGTTTGCCGAAGTTAGGTCAATACTTAGGTTCACTTCTGTGTACTGCTCAACATGGCCCTTTTCTCTCTTGATCTTGGATGCCCACGCGGCGACGTTTTCCCGAACATGCCGCCATTTGAGGTAGAGGCGGATTCGAGGATGGGCTGCCAAGGCAATCGCTATGAGCGTCACGCAGATGAGTAGCGTTCGGAGTTTAAAGCGAAGTGGCATTCTCATGTTTCGGATAACGCGTTCAGTCGCCGGCATAAACAACCCTTGCAGTGTTTCCATTCCGCCGGTCGGCAGCAACCGCCTTGTTAGGCGTTGGGATTGTGTTCAGGATGTCGTGGATCGGACTTTGGGATCAAAACGCAACTAATGTGCTGGGGACCGAATTTGATGACCTCGCCTGGTGAAAGCTTGCCGGACGAAGCGGGCATGGAATCGAGAGTGCCAACATAGCCATCCGGAGCGGCTTCATCGATTGTCACCCACATCTTTTCACACATGATGTCTGGGGGATCGGCCCCTTCGACCACCATGCGGAAAAGCAACTGCACCCGCTGCCCCGATTCTAGGGAAACTCTTTCCTCGCGGCTGGGGATGTGAAATGTGTCAGGCGTAAGCGCGTGTCGATCCTCCGCGCTTTCGAGTTCCCAACCATCGACATCAAGTTTCGCCATCGCACGCCTATTGAAGACCGTCGCTGACACCTCTAATTCTCCGGCATTCGTGCATCACTGAACGCCACCAATTCACCATTAGACCAGATTTCGAGTCGCAACCATCGAACATGAGCCGGTTCACGGCTCTTTTCTGCCACCTTCTTCGGCCCGTGATTCTACTGAAGCTTCATTATAGCCGAGCAGTTTGATGCGTGCAGCATCGTCGTCATCTGGCGTGTACCCGTGGTAGTGATTTAAGTCAATGGCCCGCTTAACTACTGGCTTCGAAGATTCGGCTTTCTAGTTCTTTTAGCAGGATGAGCCTTTTTTTTTGATCGGCTTTTCCGCATGATGGCATGTCGCTGTTGCGATGCGAGCTGGCTTGGCGGTGCCGTGGCCG
>JAJDEH010000174.1 GCA_029259935.1 Planctomycetota bacterium | reverse complement strand
ATCAGCACGCCGTTCATCATCCACGCGGCGAAACAGATGGTGAACGCGAACGTGTTCACCCCCAGTATCCACCACGCTTGACGCTTTTCCTCGGGCGTGAGGTCTTCGTTCATCGACTTCGACATGATCGTCTCTCAGCTTTCGTACATCTAGCGAGGCAGCGCCTCAGACCAATGCGAGCTAACGCTCGGCCTTAAAAACCCGCTCCCGTTGGTCGCTAAACTGATTCAAGTGCAACAACTTTCATCCATCAAATAACCTAGGCGGGCGGTGCGTTCTCGCTTTGCAACGGATCAGCGCCGGCCGTACCAGCGAACCACCTGCGGTTTACGCCACAGGTAAGGATTGGGGACCACCAACAGGTGAACCAATCGTGTGAAGGGGAAGAAACCAACGGTCAAAAATGCCAACACAATGTGGAACTTCACCACATGTGGCATCGCGGAGACATAGGAAACGTCGGGATTGAGTTGGAAGATCGACCACAAATAGGGAGTCATGTTGGAAGCAAACCAGGAAGACCCCCAGGGGTGAAACAGCGCGATGCTGACGCCGCTGACTGTTTGCAGCAGCAGCATGACGAACAGAATCCAGTCGGTAGTCGTCGTCACATTGCGAATCTTGGTATTCGAGAAGCGGCGGACAATCACTCCGACCAAGCCGACCAGCGTTAACAAGCCAAACGCCAGAGCGGAAACTTCCAAGATGTACAGCCGGAGCGGATGGCTGTTCCACAGCAGGATGCTGCGCGGAATCATGATCGCGACCAGATGTCCGGCCGTGACGACCAAGATTCCGTAGTGGAACGGCACCACCGCCCAAAAATGCTGTTTGTTTTCCAAAAACTGGCTGGACAAGCTCGAATAGGAAAACGACTGCATCCGGTATCGGTAGATGGTCATCAGGAAGAACGTGAACAGGCACACGTAGGGCAGCGCTATGAATAGAAACTGATCTAGGAAATGCTTACTCATGATTCACTCACCTCGGACTTGGACGACGTAGGGGCTGGTCCACTGGGCGACGAGATATTGACCTCCAGCGGAACGAACTCTGCCTGACCGCCACATTGGGACGAGCAATCACAACCCACGTCGGCGACAGGAAACGCCCGCAGCGGGTCGCTCTCAAACGGTGCGGTTTCGCTATTGGAAGCCGCGTTGCGCGGGGTATAGGAAGCATCGCCCCAGGCATGCCTCAGTGTCGCGATAAGGCAGGCCACCAGGTGCCGGTAGGGCGTGTCTATCTTGACCAGCGCTTCATTCATCTTCTCCAGGGCCGGCAGCACGCAAGCCACGACAAATCGCGTTGCATCGTCGTCCGGCATGGCGGCCACGATGGCCAGCACGTGAGAGAGGTGATCGGGCAGCTCGACCGACTCCGCCAGACCATACTTGCGCATTTCCTCACGCATACGGACCAAAAACATGCCCCGAGCGTATTCTTCTCCGAACAAATGCCACCCAACTTCCAAGGCACAGGCCGGATTGACATCGAAGGTTCGCGTAAATATTTCTTCCACTTCCCACAGTTCGTGCTGTTCGACAAACGTGCCAAATTGAGAAGCTTCCGTCGCGGCCTCGGGCAATTCACCCTGAAGAACGACGTACAGTAACTCCGCCGTTTGCGGCGTGTACTCGTCCGGATAGCTGAGCAGCTTGCTAAAGGCGTTCAGTAATTTTGGAATATGCGACATTACACTCCCCTCCTGGGACCGCCCACGAATCCAAAGCCGGTTTCTTCCCGATGCTCGTGCGGTTCCTTCATCATTTCGATCGCCTGCTCGCGGTGCATGGGCGGGATCACAAACCGGTCTTCAAACGTGCACAAGGCAGTCAGTTCGTAAATTGCCTCGGCCTCTTCCCGCGTGCAATTCGCTTCACGGAGCATGCGGTCCGCCGTTTCCCGGTCGATGTCGCCGACCGTTTCCGCGCGACGATGCCAGCGAACCGCCTTCTGTTTGGCCAATGCGTATCGCACGCCGCCCTCATGTCCGGCTCCAAACAGGTTGGCCAGGAACTTCATCGGGACGCGCGACGAGTCAATATCGTGAAACAGGTCCGTGCTTGCGTGGTGAATGGTATCCGCCGGCTTACTCGCCAGCACGGGGGACATGGGAGGCACGTAAAACAACATCGGCAACGTGCGGTATTCGATGTGCGGCGGCAACGCGATCTTCCACTCCTTGACGAAGCGGTACACCGGCGAGTTCTGAGCTGACTCGATCACACCGTCCGAAATGCCGCACCGCTTGGCTTCCGCGACCACCATCGGATCATGCGGATCGAGAATCATCGAGCGGTGGCCTTCCACCAGTTCGTCATCCGGCAACTTCGCGACTTCCTCGATGCGGTCGGCGTCGTACAGCAGCACGCCCAAGTAGCGAATCCGACCGACGCATGAATGAAAACAAGCGGGAGCTTGCCCCGTTTCCAAACGGGGAAAGCAAAGAATGCACTTCTCGCTCTTGCCGGTGAACCAATTGAAGTAGGTCTTCTTGTAAGGACAAGCCGAGACACAGGACCGCCAAGCGCGGCACTTCTTCTGGTCAATCAGCACGATGCCGTCTTCGCCCCGCTTGTATAGAGCTCCCGACGGACAAGAGGCCACGCAGCAAGGATTCAGGCAGTGATTGCAGATACGGGGCAGATAAAAGAACACCAACCGTTCGACGCTGCTCAGTTGCAGCCGCTGCTGTTCGGTGAGTCCTTCCAGATTGGGATCGTTTTCCGCGTAAATCGACGAGCCGCCCAGGTCGTCGTCCCAGTTCGGCCCCGACTGCACATCGATTTTCTCGCCGTCGATCATCGAGATCGGTTCGGCCGTCGGCTGGTCGGAACCCTCGGGGGCGTTGAACAGATTTTGATAATCGTAAGTCCAAGGTTCGTAGTAGTCGTCCATGCTGGGCATGTGCGGGTTGTGGAAGATGTTGGGAATGATCTTCAACTTGCCCGTCGACTTCATCTTGAGCTTGCCGTTGCCGTTCGACTCCCAGCCGCCCTTGTATTTGTCTTGGTCTTCCCACTTGGTGGGGTAGCCGGTGCCCGGCTTGGTTTCGACGTTGTTCCACCACATGTATTCCGCGCCTTTGCGGTCGGTCCACACGTTTTTGCAGGCAACGGTGCAAGTGTGGCAGCCGATGCACTTGTCCAGGTGGAACACCATCGAAACTTGAGAACGAATATTCACGTAGTGATCTCCTCGTGAGTCGTCAATAAACCGGTTCGCCTGGCAACTTGCGCACTAACAGGTGCGTGTCGCGATTGCAGCCCACGGGGCCCCAGTAGTTGAAGTGGTAAGTGAACTGCCCGTATCCGCCGATCATGAAGTTCGGCTTCAAGCGAGTCCGGGTCAGACTGTTATGGCCGCCCGCGCGACGGTTCTTTCGCAGTGGCGACTTGGGAATCCCGTGGGTTCGTTCGGGAGCGTGGTACTGCATGCAGATGCCCGGCGGGATGCGTGCACTGACCACGGTTCGCGTGACAACCACTCCATGATCGTTAAACACCTCGACCCAATCGTTATCCTTGATATCCAGCGACTCGGCATCCTGGACGCTCATCCACAACGGATAGATGCCGCGCGACAGCGTCGTCATGCGTTGGTTGTCGCCGTAAGTGGAATGAATGTGCCACTTGCCGTGCGGCGTGAGGAAGTTCAGCATGATGACGCCGCCGACATCCTCGCTAAACTGCAAGTCGGTGTACTCCGTTGGCAACGGTTTTGGTTTGTACGTCGGCAGATGCTCGCCGAAGTCGAGATAGACCGGATGGTCCAAGTAGAACGACTGACGGCCGGTGAGCGTCCGCCAAGGGACGTCCGCTTCGACGTTGTAGGTGAACGGAGAATACGAACGGCCGTTCTCAATCAGGCCCGACCACATCGGACTGTTAATGAACCGCCGCGGCTGACTCTGAATGTCCTTGTACGATGTGCGGAATCCTCGGTTCTTCTCCGCCAGATGCGCGAGCGGGACGCCGGTATTTTCTTCCATGCCCTGATACGAACGGTAGGCCAATTCGCCGTTCGTCACGGTGGCGAAGTGGAGGATGATGTTGCAGGCGTCTTCGTCACGATCCAGCGACGGATAGGTGTTGCCGTCCCACGTCTCCGTACGGTGAGTTTGCAAGTACTCGTCGTATTCGTCGGTAATCGAGTAACTCGTGCCGTGTGCGCCCAGGCCGTTCTTGCGAACCAGTGGGCCGTAGGAAATGAACTGGTTGTAAACGTTCTTGTAATCACGCTTGACGACCTTGAATGCCGGCATCGTCTTGCCGGGAATCGCGTCGACTTCACCTTTGATCCACTGTTTCATGTCGGGCTGAGCAACCTCGGCCGGAGAATCGTGCGCCAACGGAGCGGCGATGATGTCTTCCACCGGTTCGGGAAAGTGTGGCTCGGCCATTTCCGAGAACTTCTTGGCCACGGCCTTGAAGATCGCCCAGTCGCTTTTCGATTCCCAACAGGGCGGCACGGCCTGCGACAGCGGATGAATGAAACTGTGCATATCGGTCGAGTTGAGATCCGCCTTCTCGTACCACGTGGCGGCCGGCAAAATGATGTCCGAATACAGCGCCGAGGTGTCCATGCGAAAATTAAGGTCGACGACCAGATCCATCTTTCCTTGCGGCGCGTTTTCGTGCCAAACCACCTCTTTGACCGAATCCTGCGCGAGATCCTTGCCGACGGCGTTGTCGTGCGTTCCCAGATAATGACGCAAGAAGTACTCGTGCCCCTTCGCGCTGGCCATGATGGCGTTGCCCCGCCAGATGAACCACACCCGCGGCCAATTCTCTTCCGCGTCAGGGTCCTCGACCGAGAACTGCATTTCTTTATTCTTAAGCCGATCGGCAACCCACTTGGCGATCTTGTCTGGGTCGTCCGCGCCATCGGCCCGCGCTTGCTTGACGACGTCCAGAGGATTTTCGGGAAACTGAGGATAGAACGGCAGCCAACCTTGACGCACGGCGCGGACCTGCATGTCCATCGTGTGGCCTTTGGCGGTGGTGTCCTCGCCGCCGTGCTGAGGCACTGTGTGATAATCGGTGAAATCTTTCTCATAACGCCATTGGTCCGAGTGCACGTAATGCCAACTGGGCGTGTTTTGCAATCGTGACGGCGGGAACCAGTCCTTGGCCAGCGCGATCGACGACCACGATTCCATCGGAGCCAGCTTCTCCTGGCCGACATAGTGCGCCAGTCCGCCCCCGTTCACTCCGACGCATCCACAAAACATCAAGGCGTGAATTCCAGCCCGATACATCAGGT
>JAJDEH010000173.1 GCA_029259935.1 Planctomycetota bacterium | reverse complement strand
GCGTTCGAAAGCGAAGATGCCCCCGAAGCACAAAACACATCCATTTCCCAGAAAAACCGCACAAGTCCCCGTAGCTCAATTGGATAGAGCGTCGGCCTCCGAAGCCGAAGGTTACAGGTTCGAGCCCTGTCGGGGATATTTCCTTAAAGCCTTTCGGAATAATGGGTTGCGTAGAATTGGAGCGGCCTCGTCAGCCTGCCAACCTCTCCATATTTTCGATATTTTCGTGCCGATTGCAACCGTTTCTGTGCCTCTTCTTGTGCCACTTGGCCATCGGTGGTGACGATTTGAACTGACGCATCAAGCCAAACCGAGCTTTTCCGCGTCATGGAGGTGACCATCGAAACAAAGCTCATCCGCAGGCGTCAAAAGCGTGGCATGCCCCTGTGTAATCCGTTCCCACGATGATCAAACCAACGAGAATCAACGCCCGCTTAGGTCACACGTCCTACCAGTTGAAAGGCGGACCAAAAAAATGGATGGTCAAAAGGACCGTCCTGGCCTCCGCGTCCAACATTTGAGCCGACAGGTTGAGTGCCAATTGCCTCAACCCTGCGTGCCTCTCCCGATCGGCCCAGTTTACGCAGCAGTTCGGCTGCGGAGTTGCTCTGATCTCGAGCGTCGGTGATTTTCCCAGCGGTTTGGTATGCTCGAGCGGTCTGAACGTGTAGTTGTGCGGCTTCGTGAGGGAATAACTCTGCGGGGAAAACAGCCCTAACCTCAGCCAACCGGGCCAATACGTCCTCTGTAGTTAGCCTGCGCACATCATCATGGGCCGTTTGCAGACACTCCGCAGGCGACCCGCCGGCGAGCAGCTCTCGCACAAACGACAGCACCATTTCGGCGGCGCAATGATCGTCGACAATCCGTTGTGTTGCCAAAACTGCGCTTGCACCGCGCAATAAGAAAGCGTTCATCAGGCCGAGTCCCTCGTCTATCGCCCGCCAATCGGGAATTGCCGTTTCGCATCCGTTCAAAATCACCAGCGCGCCCGGCCGCAAAGGCTGGCAGCGATAAACGATATCGTGCGCCAAAAGTAGATCGTCTGCCAGACGCAAATGGGAAAACGGAGCGAACGTACCCACACCAGTACCGTGGCATGCGAAGTGTAGCAGGTTGGCGTTGCCCCAACTTGCGATGGCGGCATACGTCGCTTCCGCTCCTGAAATCGGTCGACCGTCAGCTCTTGAAAAAGCTGAACCAAGCATACGCCCTTCCCAGTCAGCAAACGGCAATGATTGGTGCGTCCCGCGATCCGGATTGGACATGCTGAACAATCGACAGCCCGCCTGAAGACCCGCGTCATTTGCCGAACCATTGGGCGAGGCCCTACCTACGTTTGGGGGTGGCAGCCTTGGCAATGTCGAAGCCGAAGGCAAGTAGGACATCTTGAATTCTTCACACAAATAGACATTTCGCCCGTTCACGTGTCGCCGAGCCATATGCAATGGCAGCCCATGGAAGAACCGGTGCGGCACAAGATATAACCCACTAATACACCGGTCATTCAACCATTTCCGCAACGGCGCAAACACATAGAGATATAAGATATCCAGGAGCGCGTCGTACCGACCGTCGGGTGAGTGCCAGCTCTCCACAAATGCCTGGCACCTGTTCATCATGGCATTGCTTGAAAGGGGGAACGTCAGCTGCTCGACATGTAATTCATCCGAAGTAACAACGAACGCTGCACACTGGTCTTCTTTGACGTGCCACAATTCAATGATCGCCCAGCCTTGCGGAAGTGCATTCTGAATTGTCGTCAACGGAAGCGCGTCAGGGGGGGTCTGAACGTTGGCTGCTTCGTTCGCATTCGACTTTCCGAAGCGTTCCCACGCTTTGATATACGCCGCTTTGCATTGGCCGACTTCTTGCTCATCGACTCGGTTGCGAAGAGCGGCGACGACCCTCTCGCGGGCCCGCTGAAACTCAGGCGCCTCGTCACAACGCTCGCCATTCCTACGATCTCCAAACGTCGAAAACACACTTGCCTTGCCTTCCTGAACTCCCGCGAAGGCGTCGTAGTATTTTTCTTGGTCAAGGGCAACGCGCACGAACTCGCGAACCGTGTTCCGTCGCTGTACCACAAACTCAAGCGACATCTCGTCACACCTTCCGATCCTCTGAGCATCACGCGCTGCGTTCTTTGCATTCATCAAGTGCGCTAGTGCCCCACCATTTTCGTCTCGTGTACCTACTAAATGCGCCATGAGACCGAAATATAAATGACGCTCGGATAGTGGTAGAGCGTTCTCGTCAATTTGCTTGCTGTGTGCGTCCGCCTCGACGTCACGTCCAAGCTTTACGCACACGATTGCAATAGAAAGCTGGCAGCGCGCCCATTCAGTTGGTGGGCCATGTCTGTCGAAGTGTGGCAAAGCAGATTCGTACTTGGCCAGGGCCTTTTCGTAGTGTGCGAGTTTCCTAGTTGCGTCATCTTCGGCATCCGCCATCAGATGGCGTGCTTTGCCGCATGCCATGTAGCTGCGACCTCGTGTTGTGGATGACCCGTCGTCTTCAAGAACTCCCAGTGCTGCTTCCGATCGTGATATCGCTTCACCAATACGTCCTACTGCCAGCAGCGACACAACGGAATGCATCTGGCATCGGGCCAATTCGAGAGCGGAGCCGTGCGGCCTAAAAAATCGAATCGCGGCGTCGTAGCTGTCCGCCGCTTCGTCGAACCGAGACAGCTTGCAGAGAGTGATTCCCTTGTGCATTCGGCAATATGCGGCTTCGCTTTCGGGGCCACGTTTCTCAAAGAATGCCAAAGCGGCTTCAAGTCCCGAGAGTGCCTCGGAAAACCGGCCACATTTTCCAAGAGTTATGCCTCGCCACTTGTGGGTCGTCGCCACGTGCCTGCGCACGTTCTCATCCGAAACTGTTGTCGATGGTTGGCCTATCTGCAACGCGGCGTCGTAATCTTCGAGTGCTTCATCGTAGCGCCCCAACTCTCGCCGACAAGTGGCGCGGCCGAAATGGCCTAATGCTCGTTCAAACTCAAAACCATCAAGCGGAGGTCGTGCCAATACAGTATCGAAGGATTCAATCGCCTGTCGGTAATTTCCCGTCGCGCAAAGTGAAGCCGCCTGACTCATTAGCCGAAGCAGCGCGATATCTCGGTTGCTTCGACAAATGCGCAGATCGGATTCCATTCCAAAGAGTTCTAGCATTGGTAAGGCATTGTCGTAGTATCCTAACGCCTCCGCATGGCGACCCAAGTCCTGTAGAACATTGCCGTTGTTCATCCGGCAAATGGCAACGTCTGCCTGTAGAAGTTCTTGAGGCGGCGAAACGTCGCTGAAGAGCTGAATAGCAGTCTCGTAGTCGGTTAATGCTTCTTCTGGGCGGCCTAATTGGCGAAGGCACTTCGCACGCGTCATCAAACAACGAGCGCGGTCAACGAGCAAAGGCACTTCGTCGTGGCGATCGTCGGTCCCGTAAAGTACGATCGCGGAGTTGCAATCGGCCAATGCCTGTGCATAGTCGCCGACTTGATAACGGGTCTGGGCCGCGTGCTGCAGACCAATTCTATACGACGACGCATGGGCGAAACGTCGCATGATCGGAAGTATCGCATCGTAGAGAATGATCGCCTCTTTCGCTCGACCGGCAAGGCATATTGCGGCGGCATGGCTTGCTACAAGATCTGCCAAAACCGCCGACGAGGCGCCATCCGATAATCGTGCAAAGAGACACGCTGCCGCCAGATTCTTGCAGCTCGTCTCGGTGGCAATATCCGCGAGCTCAACGCTGCTAGCCAATTCAATGGCCTGCTCGGAGGAGACTTCGTGGTCCAGGACCAGCTTATACAGGTGTGGCAGAATCAATTCTGGCAACGGCCCATTGGTCGTGTCGACCATCATCATCCGCCATTGAATTTGACCGATTCGTCATCTGGCATAAAAGTCAGCTCGGCTACAAGCCAGCCGCGATCCAAAACGCGCATCGCGCCAAGCGTCCGTCCAAACCGAGCCACGCAGCCTAGCTCGACTCAGCAACGAAGAAAAGGTGAGGAGGCCAAACATCGGCAAGCCAGATTCCATTCCCTTTCAATTCAATTGCCGAAGCTGGCACAGGATCGCACGGCTCCGACGATCGTGGTGGGACGTTTACGGCCAACGTCCGGCAGTCCCCAGTTGGAAACGTAATGGTAATTTGCGCATCATTGGCAGTGGGAAGCGGCGACAAATCCAACTCAACTTGCACCAAATCGGAAGAGTCTTCCGTTGGGATTACGAGCATCCACAGGGAAAATACTCGGTTGGGATCTCCATACGCGTACTCGGCAAACTTGCGACGCAAGTCAATCGCGTTGCCAAACTCCAAAGTCCACTCTCGACCCTCGCGCTCGCTCGCGGTGCGACCTCGGTAACCGGCCATCGCAAACTCACCCGATGAGATCTCAATTGGGGCATTCGGGATCCCATGGCAATCGTACGCGGGCTCGTAATCGAAGGATGGTGACTCCGGTTGATCCGGACGCGGCATGCGCCAAGGCGTGTCGTCGGCGACCCTATATGGTGCCATCATTTCCATGTATTCGCGCTCTTCATTTGAAAAGGTTGTAGTCCCAATTTCCTCAAGAGTTCTACGGGCAGACTGGCAAAGCCCTCGTAATAGTAAGGATGCTTCGCTATTCGGATTCTGCAGCTCTTGACGAAGCTCCGCATCGTCAATTGGCATTCCGGCAATTACTGGTCCAAGTCGCGCAAAGAGAGACGGCAGATCGGTCATTGGATTGGCATTTCGTTTTGCAGCTTAAGTTCATCTCTTGCCCATAGAGAAATGGACATGGATGCACGCCATTCCTCGCACACGTGAGGAAGATGGTATTGACTCATCACGTCCCATCCGGGACGCGAGTGCGTCGAACTCTTAACTAGCTGGACTAATTCTTCGAGCGCCTGCAAGTCCGTGGGGCCGCACGCCATTCCTAAGTGTTCGTTCAGTTCGCTTCGCGACCAGACGCCGAGAAGACACATCATCCACTCGACGTCAAGTCGTTCACTGGGCTTCCGAAGAAAACCTGTTTGAACGACGTATAGAGCCTCAATGAGGGAATAGTATCTGGAGATCTCCGGTGGAGGAAAGCACGTCGGCATGTTGGGCAGAATGGCCTTGTCGAATCTCTCTCGAGCTTTCGGCAACAGTCGGCATTCGCCTCGCATTCTACGATAGGATGAACCGTTTTCGTACCCAAGCGCCTTCGCAATGGCCGTGGAGCTGTCAACTACGCCTTCGTACTGCTTTTCGAGGAAGTCAAACCTAATTCGGTCATCAGCCCTGACTCTACCCGCCAAGAGGGCGTGCCTCACCAATGCAACAATCCTGTCTTTCTGGGTTATTACAGCGGCATACGCCGTCGTTCCTTGCGCGGCCAGGCACTTGGCGACCATCGCTTCATTAACATTGCGATTGAATTGCGCAATGGCATCGACATCTGCATGGATCGCAGGGTCATGTTGAGGCACTTCGACACTCCGATGACCAGCATGACGGGCATTAAGCCAAAGCTTGAACAAGCGATGGCGGTTTAGCGCCTAATCTGTCGGATCTTCACGTGAATCTTCCGGATCGAAATCCTTCCCGACAGGAGGCATCTGCCACGGTGCTCCATCCGGCGACCGAAACGGCGCCATCTTCTCCATGTAATCTTGCTCTTCTTTCGAAAACGTGTCGCTCCCGATGCCCTCCAGGGTTTTAAGCGCCGATCGCCGAATCCCTTTTAGCAATTGATTTGCAAGGCTGTCTGGTTCTTGAATTTGCCGCTTGAGCTCGTCATCTTCAACGGGCATTCCAGCGATTACCGGGCCAAGACGCCGAAACAGCGACACGAGCTCGTCGTCTCCTTCAGCCGAATGATTTCCCCTATTGTCGTTTGTCTGTTGGCGATCCACCAATCGACGATACACGATTCCGCAGGTCAAAGTCAAGGAAAAAAATGCTCAGTTTTGCGCGTGCGGTACAGTCGCACTCCTTGCGAATCGTCGACAACTGAATACGTCTGTGTCACAGCCACGAGTGCTGATCGCAGGCGCCCCATTGGGTTGCACGGCACACCGGCGCGACTCGCAGGAAACCAGATGTTTCCTAACGGGCTGCCAAGTCGCGAAAGCGTCGCGTCAGTGTATTCCCGCATGGCACCGCCTGCCGGACACTGGTCGGAAGTTGGGCTGTAATTGTTTACCGCCTCGATTCGGGCGGGGGCGATGGGTTGGGGTTGCAGAGGGTTTTGGTTAGCCAGTCGAGGGCCGCGTCGTTTCGTTGGGCGAGCGTGCGGAGGATGGACATCAGCGTGCTTTGCGTCGCCGCGCCAAGCCACGTGCGGTTGCCGCCCCACACTTTGCGATTGACCACCGCCGGCCGGATCGCTTGTTCGCCGCGCCAGTTCGTGGCGTCGATGTCGGGCCGTCGCAAGTACGCGAACAGTTCGTCGAGATGCGCTTCGAGAAACTTCGCGAACCGCTCGTTGGCCGCGTGACGCTTGACGGGCGCTACGAGCGATTCCATGTGCGAGCGCAACCGCCCAGCCATCGCTTACAATCCGTGCCGCGTCACTTCACCGCTGCGAAACCGATCGCCGAGCGCGAGGCCTCGCTGAAGCAGTTCCTTCACACGGCGCGGAAACCGCGCGGCCATACCAGTTGCCGCTTCGAGCAACTCCGCGCAGCGGCGCAGCAAATGCGCCGTGCACTGCTGATGCGTCGCGCGGCGAAACCGATCGTACACGGCCCACCCGTCGTGCGTCATCGCGCCGCGCCAATCGATGCCCAACAATCGCTCGGCCGGCTCGTGGCTGCGGTTCGGGTCGATTTCGTAACACGTCGCATGTTCGCTGGCAAAGGCGTGCAGCCAGGCCGTCTGCCCACCGACGCGCCAGCCGGTCTCGTCCGGCACAGCGAATGGCGAGCCGCGGACGTCGATACGCAACTGTTCGTGCGCCGCCGTGCACCGCCGTGCAGCGCCGCGCCGTCCGCAGCACGCTTCGCGCGCTCGTCGCCCGCGCGATCGTGATGCCGAACAGTTCGCCGAGCACGTCGCGGCACTTGCCGTGCGACAGACCGCACTGCTTGTTGAGCACGGCGATCGCGGCGTGGGCGCTGGCGCCGAGTTGGCTTGCTGCCGCGCCGACCGCGTCGCCGGTTTACAACGCGTGGCGGCCTTGCACCGCGCCGCCGCAACCGCGACACCGCGCGACGTGAATGTTGAACTGCCGCTGGATCGGCCGCCGCGGGATGTCGGTTTGATATTGCACGACGACGCGCTCGTCGGCGAACTTCCGGCCGCCGCAGTCGGGACAGGCGCTCGGCAGCGGCGCTTCGTGCGTTTCGTCGATCGCCTCGGGCGGCGGTGCCGCGCGATGGGCGTGCGGCCCATGCTCGTCGCCCGGTTTGCGGCCCGGTTTGTTCGGCTGCGGCTTTGGCCCGCCGGACTTGCGAAACGGCGCCGCCTGACGCTTGCCGGCGCGGCGAGCATCGTCGAGCGCCGCGGTGAGCCGGTCAATCGTCGCCTGCTGCCGCTCGACGGTCCGCTCCAACACCGCAACCCGCGCTCGCAGCACTTCGTTCTCGGCCTTCAACAATTCCAAGTCCGCGTCCATAACGCGGACCAGCCTAACCGATGCCGCCGAATAGACCCAAGGTCAGCATCGGGGCGGTAAACAATGACATCGCAATTTGTCCACATCTCACGGGCCTGGGGCAGCGTATTGGACCGATGCATCGGCCCGCCGGCATGAATGGGACCGGGTTCGGAACATGTTCTTGGCACATGCACGTGGCTGTCTTCGACGGGATGCACGCTCATGTCATAACAAACCCACCTGCCCGCCTCACGCCTTCGGCTGGAGCCAATTCTTGGGCAACCGCAAGTCCTTTCGACAACAAACGGAGATGATCATGCGTGGATTCGAGCCGTCCATTCCTGATGGAGACAAGCCAATCTCGTCCCTTCTTCGACGCCATCCAGTGCCCGTGTATGGCGGCGCGAGATTGGCGAACGAGAACGACCTCGCCCGCTACTGGGATCCTGCTGCTGACCCGAAGGCCTCGATGCTTCGTCGCGTGGGCTATGTGTTGGAGGGCAGCGATGGCGGGAACTTCATGTCCCTCAATCGCGATCTGTATCTTCCGGCCGAGTTGCGACGCGAAAACATGCTCTTCACTGGACTGATCGGAAGCGGCAAGACGCAAAGAGCAATGTATCCATTAATCTATTCGGACCTCACACAGCAGGAGACGTCAATCATCGTTTTTGGGGTCAAGGGCGATCTTGAACCGGTGATTTCTGGCCTGCACAAGGAAACGCGCCCTTATCAGAAACTGCATGTAATCAATCTCACAAACCGGCACCGCACCACCAAAGCGTGGAATCCTTACGCCGATTCGCTCGCCGCGGACGACGCATTACTTATTGCCAACCTGTTTTGCGCCGCTTCGCAAACACGCCTCGTGAACCACGATTCCCAGTTTTGGGACCACTGCGGATCGCGATATCTTGCCGCACTAATGATGCTTTTCTCGCGGCGTTTTGGTTCCGTTTGCCCGGCGGACGTGCATCATGCGCTGGAACTTCCCCGGCCGACGTTTATCGCATTCCTGCGGTCGGACCCCGGTGCGCCCTTTGCCGAGGCCTGCGCTAGTTTTTTGGAATGTGGCTCGCATAACGCGGAAACAGTGCTGGCCACGGTCCAGAGTTACATGCGGAGTCTTCTCGACCCAAACCTTGCCGCCGTTACTTCACAACACGAACTCGATTTCGCGCAACTTTTCGACGAACCCACTGTTTTGGTCGTGGAAGCCGATGAAGACGAAGCGGACAAGGCAACCGCTTACCTCAACCTATTTGCCTCAATGCTGTTCCGCAAGGCGGCTGCCCACGCCAAGCGCCAGCCGGGATGTCGGCTGCCGCGGCCACTGTCCATTTATTTCGACGATTTCGCGGCACTCGGCAGAATCACGGAGTTCCCCAAGCACGCAAATCTTCTTCGCTCTCGAAATGTCAGGATTGTAGCCGCGATTCAAACTCTCCGTCAGCTTTTCGAAACGTATCCAAATGCCGACTCCGTACTTGGCGCCTTCAAGACGAAGGTCTTCTTTTCGCCGGTCGAACTTTCCGACGCCGAATGGGCTTCGCGCCAGGCAGGTACAGCCACAGTCGCCTGCCAAGACGAAACGGAAAGGCCGTATCGTGTTGGCGGTGACTATAGTTTCCTGCGCCAAATAGTGCGTCCGGTCGGCCGGCCACTCTTGCTGCCCGAGGAGATCCGCCTGGGCCCAGAATCTCCGGAATTGGGCAGAGCGGCAACCGTGTTTTTTCCGGACATCCCGCCATTTCAAGCCTGGTTTCCGCCAGCGTTTGCGCTGGAGGGTTTAGCCAATGCGATCGCTGCCGCGGAAGCCAACCCGCCAGAGAACTCACTGCGCGATTGTCCTCTTGAATGGAATCCCCCGGACTTAACAACGTCGCCCGCTCGACCGCGTTCCAAGGCGAGAAAAAAACGGCTGCTCAAAGAACTGCGCACAAGACTTGGTTGGAGTGAAGCAACTGAGTTCGCCAAACTCTCATGGGCGGATTTTGAAGCAACGAATGAAAGCACACTCGACTCCGTGATCGCGGCGGCGGAGGAACTGTTGAAGCGAAAAGCGACGATCAATGAATTCGCTCTTGCTTGCAAGAACTGCGGATCCGACTACATCCCGGCTGCCCTTGCCTACATGGAATTCGTGCGACGAAAGGTCGAAGGCGATCGGCGCAAAACGCTTCGCCCATAACCGTGACATTTTGAACGGGACGGCCACACTTGTCGGCTGTCGCCAAAACTTTGGGCTACGGAGACGCTGCTGGATGCGTCTTTTGCCTCCCCAAAGGCTCGCAGTCGTTTTGGGGGACGCTGCCGCAAGGTGGCCGTCCCCATTTTTCTGTTGCCGCAAAAAGGTGGAATTACCGTGTCCAATCATCAGCCCACACGCAAGAGCCGCAGCCGCGGTGCAAAGCCCCGCGCTGCCACGTCTCAGGGATATCCCGTCCCGCCGCACTCAAACGGCGATGGCCAAAATAATGAAGTTCCCGATGCGCCATCTCCCGACGATCAAGGCGTTAGGAACTCAATTCAAGCCCTCTGGGAATTTGTCGAGCGCCAGTTTGCCGTGGTCATCCAAGCGCTGACCTATCTCGCCGTGCAGGGCGAAGTGTTCGTAAAGGACGGTGAATCGACCTATGTGACGTTAAGGCAGTGCAGCGCGATGGTCCAAAGGTCAAAACGCACCCTTGAGAAGAAGAAGTCACTGCCGGAGCCGGATATCCGCGGAGAAGGTGGGGCACCGAATGAATGGAAGTGGAGCACCATACGACCTTGGCTGGAGGCGACGTTCGGAAGAAAGCTGCCCGACGTTCCGCCGTGTTCGAGGCGCATCTAAAAAAAATCCTAGCACGCGACCGGGCCCCACCATGCCGTACATGTCGTGGAATGGATCGATCGGTTGGACGACATGTCCAAGTTTGATACGCCCGTGAAATAGTCCCCAAGCAGGACTCTTTAGGTTCAATCAGATCATGCCGTTAGTAAGCGGAGCACAACTCTGGCAACAACGCGGCAGACGAAAACGAAGGATTCCTCGGACCGCGCTGGCAAGGACACCGGAGAAAGAGACCTTATTCCAAAAAACGAACAAGGTCCCAAAGGACCGGTCATCCAAGTTGTGGAGATTCCGCCCGCATTCAAGCTGAAGATTAATCCCATTGCCGTCAAGTACGGCCGGCCGCAGGAAGATATCGATCGCTTGGCCGAGCAGATCAGCCAATACGACAAGTACGAGGGCACTCAGATTGAGGACAACAACAGCCGGCGGCCAAAAGCAGGCTAGGAGCAAACGGCTGAGTCCCCGGGATGGCGTCGCAAGACATTTCTTCAGTAGAGGCAGATGACAAACGCGTGTGGCCGTTTTGCAGGAATGAGATTTACGATGACACGACCGTATGTCCTTTTGGCGAACGCACGACAGAATGTCGCCGACGAGAAGCGCTCGTTTGCGCGAGTTCTTGGCGACAATCGCATGCGCTCGTGGAATCTGCTTGACGGCCCCGTGCCCGGCGGCCTCTTGGAAGCCGCGGCCGCCGTTCTCATCGGCGGCTCTCCCGATCCTCCGACACCAGATTCTCGCTGTTACGCACCGGCAATTGAGCTGATCAATTTGGCGACGGCGGTCGGCAAGCCGCTTATTGGCATCTGCTGGGGCCATCAGATGATGGCGATCGCGGCAGGCGGCACAGTTAGCCTCGGTTCGCCTGAGTTGGGCTGTTACGAGATTTCGCTGACTGATACCGGCCGCCGCGATCCGCTCTTTGCAAGGGCCGCGGGTCAATCGCGGACGTTTTTGGCAAGTGAAGCGCACGAATACATGGTGGATGAGCTTCCTCAAGGTGCGACGCGGCTTGCCTATTCGGCGACAACTCCAAACCAGGCGATTCGGTACTCGAAAAATGCAGTGTCATTTCAGTGGCATCCCGAGATGACTCGGGCCGACTGCATCGCGCGTTTTAAGGCAGGCCGCGGCCATGCCGGCTATCTGAGGAGGCTTCTGGCAGGCCGAGTTGAGAATGCCGGAACACTCACCTGGCGAGAGATGCAACGAGTCGCCGAAAACGGATTGTTTTGCGATACGCCGATTGCCGAACAGGTCCTGACAAACGTATTCAACACCGCCGTCGAAGCGCCGGAAGACGTTTCGGCACAAGCTGGCTGAAGGGAGAAACAACGCCCACATTGTTTAGTGTTCGAGGAACGCTCCCTCTCTAAGAGTCCTGCCGTCGCAAAGGCCCGTTTGTTTTACGAGAGGAGCCGAAACGGTGACCACAATTCTTGCCGCAAGAAGTCACTCGTGCCAAAGGCCGGCTCCTTTGGCATGAAGGAGCTTCGTGCCGTGGGCGCTAATCTAGGAGAAATGCAAATGGCGCTAAAAAACAGGCGTAAATCGCAAAGGTGCAGATACGGAAAGGGAAACAGCCGAAACGGGCGAGTTAATTGTTGCCGATTCGATCGAGATACCACCGGGAGAGCAATTATGACGCGCAATAACACAATCAATTCCACCATAATCCACCTGCAAACATTTCTGCGGTCGGCCTACGGCATCGCGTACAGCGAGTCATTGGGAATGCTGTTTCGCTTCTTGCAGGCGTTTCCTCGTGGACAACGTCGACAGTTGTTCCGTGAGGGTCTGTTGCTCATGCCATGCGAGGCCTGGTCGAAGCAACAGGAAGCCGGACTAGCACGAGCGTTGATCAGCGATGGCATCGAGCAACTGATCGGCGCACCGCTATCGGCAAATGCTCTCCAGCGACTCGGCGCGAAGGCGGCCGATAGACCGCTCACCACGTGGATTGCTTATTTGCCGCTGAAGAGCGAGTGGGAAGTCCATGTCGTGTTGATGGAACTCGCCCGCGCCGTATTGCTCCCCGGCGGACAAACGAATTCGCTGGCTTGCGACTCTCCGGCCGAGGAGCCTCAAACTCCTGGGTCTACTCAAGCGGCGGAGCATCTAGACCGCGCGTGGCCGGCACTGCCTCCGCATGTTCGCGATGCGATCTGGACGCTCGTCCACGCGGCAGTTCCGACGGCCGGTGTTAGCGAGGCGACTGCGCCGCCGGCGGCGCAACCCGAAGAGTCAGACAGCTACTAAAGGATACCGACCATGAATGCCAAGTCGCCCGAACAAGACTCCCACGTACTGCTACCCGACTCGGTTGCCGGGAGTATCCCGCCGCTCTACGCGACGGAACACGCAACCGATCCCGTGGCGCAAGTGAAGTGGTTCACGCCCGACTCGCAGTGGAGTTGGTATCTGACCGAGTTTGACCCAGCGACGCGAACTTGCTTCGGCCTGGTTCAAGGATTCGACACCGAACTTGGCTACTTCAGTCTTGATGAAATCGAACAGGCGCGCGGCCCACTGGGGCTGCGGGTCGAACGCGATCTGTACTTTGAGCCGACGCCCCTATCTGAGATCAACCGCGACCTCGCCCCGGAGCGTTGATCTGCGCGGACCGGCAACCACTTCGGCCAATCGGAACAAAACTCATGCCCCCGTTCATTCAGCACGAAGAACTCTGTCGCGCGGTCGAACAGATTGTGCGGTACATGGCCGATGAACGCCGGGATTTCCAAGTGGCGATCAACGACGGCTACATGCCGGTCCAGCACATTTACTTTG
>JAJDEH010000172.1 GCA_029259935.1 Planctomycetota bacterium | reverse complement strand
GCTGGCGGTACCGGGCATGATCGTGGTACCGTCCGCCAAAGGCGGTCCCGTGGTTAGCCTAAAGCCCGATGCACAAGGCGACGTTTCCGAACGGCAGGCCGCGCTGCACTGGAAACATGAACGCGGTACGCCGGACGTGCCCAGTCCCTTGTACCACGACGGGCTCGTCTACCTATGCCGGGAAAACGGAAACTTGGTTTGCGTGGATGCATCCACGGGCGAGAAGCTCTATGAAGAACGGACGACCCGCGACCGTCACCGGGCCTCGCCCGTTTATGCCGATGGCAAGATCTACCTGACGGCCCGCAAAGGAGTTGTGACGGTCGTGAAGGCGGGCCGCAAGTTCGAAATCCTTTCTCAAAATGATCTCGGGGAATCTACCGCCGCGTCGCCGGCGATATCCGCGAGTACGGTTTATATCCGAACGTTCGACGCGCTGTACGCGATTCGTTGACCGCGCTGGCACAACCAATCGCGTAAGTGCTACACCCCAATCCTGATGAAACCGCGTTACGGGTCCACTCGCCAATTCAGAAGCGACGGATTCGCGTTTTCTAGCAGCGCCGGGGGAACATTTGCCAAACTCATCTCGCAATCGCAGGCGACCGTCTCGTCGGGCAAATAGATTTTGCCCTCGGCCTTCCCAAGCCGTCCCCGTAGTCGCACAACCCGGCCGACGACACGCAGTGGAGTATTGACGGGCACGGGGCAGCGATACTTCACGACCTGTTTCACCGACATCATGAACCGATGCTGGTCGCGAATCATGGACACGCGCGCGACGACTTCGTCGAGGATCGATCCCAAAATGCCGCCATGCACAAGTTCCGGATATCCTTGATAGTGGTCGGACACCGTGTAATCACTATACACCTCGTCTTCACCGTTGTCGTAGAAGGCCATTTGCAAGCCGACCGGATTCTTGCGACCGCAGACAAAACACCAATCGGAGTTCGGTTGCTTGATGCGTTTCATTCTGGCCGCTCGTTCTGAATGGATGTCAAAAAGTGTTTGCTCACAATGGTAGGCCCTGACTCGAAATGAACGTGTCTTCCGGTGCTTTCCGAAACTCGACGACAGCGACAACCCGGACACTCATGTTACGTATTGCGAGCCAGATGTCACAGTCCCATCAGGCAAGTGCCCGGTGCGCGGACGGAATGCCCACAGACAAACATCGCCAATATTGGCGTTGGGAGGCCGTCTAATAGATACCAAACTGCATCTAATAATACACGGTCCCGAACGGAACATTGCGCCAGCCGCCCATGGCGCGTCTTGAGGTCAAGGGCAGTGGAAAACGCGGATTCCACCTGTAATAATCAACGGAAGCAAATCGGAGGAAAACAACTCCAGGAGGTGACCTCATGTATTGCCGCAGTTTCCGAAACTTGTTCACTATCGCTCTTGCGCTGACATTTCCCGCAACGCTGTTGTTTATTCAGGGTTGCGGAAGCGGCACGCCCGTCGACGGAGGCGCGACGGCCACGCATTCACCGGTCGCGAGCGGTGAATCAGATCGTCCAGCCGATGGCGAGGCGGAGAGTAACCCTAACCCTAAACCTAACCAGTCCGTCCAATCAAATCGATCACCGGCCCGCAATTCGGCGGCCCCGGGTGTTGCCAGCCTTGCCGGACAGTGGGTTTTGTCAGATCTTGAAACGGCCAAGGCGGCTTGGGAAAAGTTCGCGCCGCAAGCACCGCAACACAACATCAATTTGCCAGATGACAACTTCCTCGTGCAGCGCGAAATCAAGCGGGCAGCCGAAATCAACAAGGACAGCGTGCTCACCATCGCTTCAGACGGACAATTCACGCTGAAGGTGGACTTCGTCGCCGAAGGGCGCGCCGCGGAGCAGGAGGGCGGCGTCATCTGGAATCCGAGTCAGGAGACGTTTGTGTTCGCTTCCAATCCTGGGCCTACTCCGCCGTTGGTCGAGATGTGGCAAGTCGATGACGTTCTGGTTGGAATAGGGACATTGCCCTACCCGCTGTATTGGTGCATGGTCCGAAAAAAGTAATGTCGCCCTCGAACTGGGCGACCGAACTGCTGGCCTTTGGTTGTCGACACCTTGCGGTTGCTTTATTGCGATCGCCGCGATGGAAAATTGCAGCCGGTAGCTGAGGACATTAGAATATGGCCGTCATTTGGCGAGGTCAGTGAGTCTCTTCTTTCCTATCTTCTCGGCGGGAATTTCATGGCTTGTTATGAATGTGGGCGTTCATTTTCCTCGGAAGAACCGAGCCGTGTTGAACGGGATCGGGCATCCGCGACTTCAACGCAATCGCGCGGCCTTGCGCGCCGCTCGCCGTGGCTGCGCTTGATTGGCTGCTTGGCCGTTGCTCTTTGCTGCTTGTGCGGTGTCGCGGACGCCGCGGAACAGCCTTGGGAGTCCGCGCCATTCGCGGCCGATCCAGATTCTACGTTAGCAGCGTTGCTCGAACTGCCGGTACCCGAGAACGAAAGCTTGGAAGTACTGTGGAACGAGTTGACCATCGAGTTCGATGGCGAGGGACGGACTCATACCACACGGCGGCGCGTCAGCCGCTGCCTGACGCCGACGGGAGTTCAACAATCTTCGGCCACAACCGCCAAGTGGTCGCCTTGGAATCAACAGCGGCCTGAAATCAAGGTTCGCGTGATCACAGCCGACGGGGAATCTCACTGGTTGGCTCCCGATACCGTCAGCGAACAGGCGGCCGACGAAAGTCAGCACAACATATTCAGCGATCGCAAGACGTTGGTCGCGCCGCTACCGGCGGTCGCCGTGGGGTGCGTGATCGAAGAACTGGTGACCATTCGGGAAACGCGCCCGTTTTTCAAATCAGGAGTGACACGGCGGGTGCCGCTGATTTCCTTGTCGCCCGTCCGGCATCAGCGCGTGAATGTCGTCGCGCCGGCCGATGTGCCGCTACGGCATAAGGTGCAGGGTTTGGAATTGACGCCGCAAATTCATCGCGATAGTGACCATCAGCGACTGCGATTCGACATCTCACCAGTCCCCAGACTGACCAAGTTTGAAGAATACACGACGCGCAGCCAGCCACCGTATCCGGTCGTTACGTTATCAACCGGCGAAAGCTGGCAGCGGATCGCGCACCAGTACAGCCAAATCGTCGAGTCGAAGACGGACTCGAAACTAGTCAAGCCGGTTACCAAGGGTCTTGTCACCTCGGACATGTCGAATAAACAGGCGGCCGAAAAGTGCCTGGCCAAACTGCACTCCATGATTCGCTATACGGGCCTGGAGTTCGGCCAGAGCGCGATCGTGCCGTACAACCCGGATGAAACTCTGACGCGCCGGTATGGCGACTGTAAGGATCAGTCGACCCTGCTAGTCGCGATGCTGCGTGAAGTGGGGCGCGAGGCGCATGTTGCCTTGTTGCGTGCGGGCCTGCGCGAGGCGGTTCAGCCCGAGTTGCCAGGGATCAACGCGTTCGATCACGTAATCGTTTATGTACCGGGGAGCCCGCCGTTGTGGATCGACCCGACCGATCCTTACACGCCCGTCGGCGAGTTGCCGCTTTCCGATCAAGGCCGGCTCGCGCTGGTCGCTAGTGAAAAAACCAAGCATTTGGTTCTCACGCCGCGGGCAACCGCTGACGAGAATTTGTCGGTGATCGGATTCGATATTCAGTTCACGTTTCAAGGAAAAACGAAGATCCAAGAATCGCAACAGTACTTTGGCACCGTGGCTTCGCGAATGCGCGGCACCTATGCCGCCCTTAGTCCGGCCGAGATTCGCCAATCGTGGCAGTCGGAAATTCAGGCAGCCTATGCTTCCAAAGCGTTGGACGACCTGAAGTACACCGCCCCGGGAGACATGACCAAGCCGTTTCGCGTCGACACAAAAGTTTCCGAGGCCAACTACGGCCGGGTGAGCCCATTGGGGATCCAGTTCACCCTGAATCCCGGGCAAGTCTTTGAGCGGATGCCGGGCGAATTTGGACCGCAGGCAATCGTTCAGGGGGCCGATGCGGCCGCGAACCAACGCCAGGCAGACCTCGAATTGGACGAGCCGTTCGTTAACGAACTGCATTGGCGACTCACCGCGCCCGCCGGATTCAAATTGACCAGCCCCGCCAAGGACAGCACGACCAAAATGGCGCATTGCACGCTCACGCAGTCCTTCGACCGTAAAGCGGACAATGTGCTGATCGTCAAATTGCGTTTTGATACCGGAGACCGGCATTTTACCGCCAAGGAAGTCAACGACTTTCGAGCGGATTTACGCAGCCTAGGCGCCGGCGGCTTGCTGCAAACATGGAACATTCCGGTTGCATTTCAACACACCGGCTTGGCTCACATCGTGGCAGGGAAACACAAACCGGGCTTTGAGGAGTTTCGTCGGCTGCTGTCCAAGGATTCCAAGAACTCGCGACATCACAGCGAATTTGCGACGGCATTGATACAGTGCGGTTTCGGAGATGCCGCTCGATCGGCCATTCGACAAGCGATCGAATTGGATCCGCAATCCTCACGTTTGCATCATCAGTTGGGAAACGTGTTGGTCCACGATGCGATGGGCCGCAAATTCAGTTCCGGGTTTGATTACGACGGGGCCGCCAACGCCTACCAAAAGGCCATCGAGCTTGACCGCGAACAACTCATTTACCGAGTGTCTTATACCGCTCTGTTGGAACGCGATCGTGACGGGTATCCGTTCGCCGAAGGAGCGCGATTGGCGGAAGCGATTAAGCAATACGAAGCGGTCATGAAGGCCGCTCCGGCCGCCACGCAAGTCGCCGCGCGGTTGATGACGGCCATGCTGCACGCTGGAGAATTTAAAAAGCTAAAGGCGTTCGCGGCCCGGGAGCCGTTAGGGCGACTGACGCATCTACTTGCCGCCACGGCGCTGGTCGACGGCGCCGATGCGGCCCAACGCAAATTGAAGGAGGTTACCAGCGGTCGACAAGTCGGCCAACGGCCGCTCAACATTCTAGGGCCCGCGCAAAGCGCCGATGCCGCAATGAAGGCCGCGGTCGAATTGGGCAGCGTTCGGCGCTACGATCTGGCCGTGGAACTTCTTGAGGGATTTGTAGCGAAGACGGCTGAAGATCCCCAGTGGAAACGATTCGAGAAGAACTTCGCTGGCGAGTTGGAAGTGGCACGCAAGCGACGGCGTTTCGAGGATGCGAGCTTTCCCGAGAGTGATGTACGACATGTCATACAGAAGATGTACCAAACCCGTGTCGGAAAAGAGGCGTGGCGCGACCGAGTCGTCCAACTTGTCGCGAACGCGGACGAACCCGACGACGCCAAGACGATCTGTTCGCAGTTGGAAAACCAAATGAAGTTCTTTTGGCGGCCGGCGTCGGCTTCGCCCTCACGAATGATCGATTACGTTATGGGTAAGCTGGCGTTGAAATCCGAAGGGGATGATAGCGGAGGCTATCGAGTCAAGGCCGACTTCGGAACGGCGGCGACCTGGTATGTTGTCCACGAGAACGACAATTACAGATTGTGGGAACCGGGATTCCGCGGAAGCAACCTAGGAGCCAAATCGCTTGAACTGCTTGACCGGGGCGACATGATTGCCGCTCGGCGGTGGCTGGACTGGGCGCGGCAAGCCGAAGGCAGCAGCGGACAATCCTTGAAGCGTTTCGACCGGTCGCCTTTTTTCCAACTTTGGCTTTCCGCCAACCGTCGCGACGAGCAACACATCCGCACGGCCGCTGCTGCCTTGGTGGCCAGCGGTAACGGCGCTCAAGCAGCCATCGATTACCTCACTTCGGTCCGCGACGATGCCGAACCAGAGCGGCAATTGCAAATCGATCGGGCCCTGATCCGCGGCCACGCGACCGCCAAACAATTCGACAAAGCCATCAAGCTAAATGAGCAACTGATCGAGCAGTTTCCAGACGAAAGAGGGCCGTTGGTGAGACAGGCCCACAACCATTCGTTGGCGGGCGACTTGACCAAACAGCAGGCGGTGTTGGAAACCTTGGTCGAACGTAACGCCTTGGACTACTGGGCCAACAACACCCTGGGGAAAGTTCGGCAAAAACAGGGCAACTTCGCCGCGGCCGGCCCTTATTGGCGGAGTTTGATCGAAGGGGGCAAAGCCGACGACACCATTTACAACGCCATCTCGTGGAATGCCTTGTTCGTAGGCGAGGTAACCGACGAAATGCTGAAACTGGCTCTGCGAATGATCGACAACAAAGAGAAGGAAACGAAGTCCGAAAATTGGCACACGCTCGCCAGCCTGTACGCTTCGCGCGGGAAAACCAAGGAGGCGCTGAAGGCGTTGAACGAGGCTCTGGCAACACGTGGCGGCGGTATCATTCCAGATGACTGGTACGTGCTGGGACTGATCGCCGAACACTGTGGACTACGCGAGGTCGCCATCCAGTGCTATGAAAAACTGCCGCTCAGTGAAGGCGTGTCCGCCACAGACACATCGATTCTGGCTACGCGTCGGCTGAACGCATTGAACGAGCAGCCGTAGCGGCGTGTCGAAATTCGAGGTCGAGAGCGGAAATAAAGGGGATTGCAGGCTCGGACGCGTAATGGCCGTAGATTGCCGCGCCTTCAATTCTGGGTATGTGCTAGCACGCTCGTGGTGGCAAGATGTAGTGTCGTAGTGATGGTGATTTGTATTGTTGGGCGGATGATCGACAGCTAGAATCCCCGATCTTCGCGGGTGCCGTCCGCTTCATTGAGTTGCGCGCCTGTTGTCAGCGGAAATTGTTACTCCGGTTAAGGAAGACCGTATGTCGGCGGAAGGGATGCCGCGGACCGAGCCCTCTTACCTTGCGCGCCCCCTCGGGATGCTCACGCGTTTGGTCGTGCGCTTTCCATGGCAAGTGATTGTCGCGGCCTTGGTCGTCGCCGTGCTGTCGGTTGGCTTTGCGGCCCGCTGCATGGATTTTCGCGCCAGCCGACTCGATCTTCTCAACCCGTCCAGCAACTACAACCAGCGGTGGCTGGCCTATCTCGAAGAATTCGGCGATCAAGATGACGTCGTGGTCGTTGTCGAAGCAAGCGATCCCGCGCGCGTGGTGCCGGTCGTGGACGAACTCGCCGATCGCATCGCTCGCGAGGACAAGCTTTTTCATGCCGTGCTGCACAAGCACGATCTGAGCGCGATTCGCGCCAAGGGCCTGCACCTGCTGAGCGAAAGCCACCTGTTCGACATCCACCAGCAACTGTCGCATGTCGATCCGATCTTGAAGAATAATTGGAATACGTTGGATGTCGACCAGCAGTTGCAGCAGATCAACCAAGGGTTTGCCGCCGCGGAACACGCGCCCAACCCCGAGGCGCACACCGGAGCGCTCTTGACTCGGACACAACGGATTGCGCGGCAGCTTTCCCAAGTGTTGACTGGCGAGCCAAGCTTCGATGGCGCGGGGACGGAATTTGACCGATTGGCCAAGCGCCTTGAACACCTCGACTCAAAATACTTACTGAGCAGCGACGGGCAACTAGGGTTTTTGCTGCTGAGGATCGTGCGTAGCGAAGAACAGCTAGTGCAAGGCAGCGAAGCAATCGACCGTCTGCGGGCATTGCTGGACAAAGTTCAAACGCAGCATTCGGAAGTGCGCATCGGTCTGACGGGGATGCCGATTCTGGAAAATGACGAAATGCGTGCCAGCCAGTCGGATATGATTCGCGCCAGTGTTTTAAGCTTGCTGGGGGTGGCCTGCTTGTTCATTACGGGCTTTGGCGGAGTTCGCCATCCGATCATGACCGTTTCCGCTCTAGTGCTGGCGATCGCCTGGTCATTTGGCTATATCACTCTGGCCGTCGGCCACTTGAACATCTTGAGCGTTTCGTTTGGGGTCATATTAATCGGATTGGGGATCGATTTTGGCATTCACTATGTTGCCCGGTATCTGCAGTTGCGAAAGACGACCCCGGGCAGCGACGATGCACTAGTGCAAACCGCGACGAGCGTCGGTCCCGGAATCGTCACCGGAGGCATCACGACCGCCTTGGCCTTTTCGACGGCCGTGTTGACCGACTTTACGGGCGTTAGCGAACTAGGGATCATCGCTGGCGGCGGGATCTTGCTTTGTATTGTTGCCGCCCTGGTCGTGTTGCCGGCTATGATCTATTTGGCCGACAAAGACGTGGGGAAGCACGAATCGCCGGCCCCACTGCCAACGGACAAACTGCTGGGATGGGTCGCCCGCCTGCCGAGATTCGTGCTGGTCATCGGCCTGACTCTAACGGTAATGGTTGGTTGCGGAGCCTTCTGGCTACGGTTTGACCACAACTTGCTAAACATGCAGCCGACCGAACTAGCCAGCGTCCAGTGGGAACGGCGTTTGATCGACAAGAGCGATCGCAGTGTTTGGTTCGCCTTATGTACCGCGAACAATCCTGCGGAACTGTTGGAATTGAAAAGCCAATTGGAGACGCTGGACACCGTGGGCGGCACTCACGAAATCGCTTCGCTGCTGCAGGCTAGTTCACCTGAGAACATTCAGGTCATTCAGCGGATCGGCCAACAATTGAAGGATTTGCCCGCATCGGTGCCGGTGATTCCCGTCGCGCCGCCCGAACGCCTAGAGCAAACGCTGGCTCAATTGGAAAGTTCGTTGCGCGGCGCGCGCCAGGACGCGGCGGTGGTCGCGACAGTCGCCGATCTTCGTCAACAAGTCGCGAGCATGAATCGTCGGCAGTTCTTCGAACGATTGTCGCTGCACCAACAGGGTTCGGCGAATCAGTTGCTGGATGGTTTGACCGCACTGCGTGGATTGGCCAATCCCGACCCGCCTCGATTGGACGACTTGCCGAGCGCGCTACGTACGCGTTTCGTCGGAAAGAACAATAAGCAACTTTTAAAGGTCTTTGCCCGCGGTGATATTTGGGACATGGACCAACTGCAGACGTTCGTCCACGATGTCGAACGTGTCGAAGAACAGGTGACGGGCAGACCGCCCAGGGTCACGGGACATCCGGTGCAAACGTTTTACGCCTCACGCCAAATGCAGCAAAGCTATATTCACGCGGCTGTTTATTCGCTGATTCTGGTGAGCATCGTGCTGGTGTTGGATTTTCAAAGCGTTCGCATGGCCCTCTTGGCCCTGCTGCCGATGGGGCTGGGGGCGTTGCAGTTGTTTGGCATTCTAGGCTTGTGCGATATTCCGCTGAATCCGGCCAACATGATTGTTCTCCCGCTGATTCTGGGGATCGGCATCGACGATGGCGTTCATGTCGTACACGACTTTCGCCGGCAGTCCGGGCGCTTTACGCTAAGTCGATCGACGGCGACCGCGGTCCTGATTACATCGGCGACCACCATGGTCGGCTTCGGCACTCTGATGTTTGCCAAGCATCAAGGGTTGCGCAGTTTGGGCCAAGTGCTGGTAATCGGCGTCTTCTGCTGCTTGGGGACTTCGATTGTGGTGTTACCGGCTTTGCTAGCCCTGTTGGCGGGACGCCGTTCCGCCGACTCCGATGACGAAGCGAGTTCCGGCAATGACGAACAGTTGAGTGACCAAATGACACCCAGCGAAGGGGAATTAAGCGTCGAACGTGATGACGCCGAGGACAAAAATGCCGACGACGACGATGCCAACGAAGATGTCCAGTCGGTCGACGAAGAGGTCGAAGTTCCGGCTACCGTCAGCATGGTTCTTGCGCCAGCGACGCCTGCGCCGCCGACCGCCGACGCGGAAACAGAATCCTCGAACGACGAAGCAACGCGACCGCGAATTGTTGCCAGGCGATCAAACCGGGGTAGAACGGCCGCTTGAGCGGCCAAGGCCGGCATGACCGGGTCAACGCGGTCGGAGCCAAACATCCGCTCGTTTGCCACCCACGCATGGAATTCCATCGCTGCCCCGTTAGGTGTGTAGTTCCACAACGTCTTGGTCATGAACTACATAGTCACCCTTGACAGTGGTGCCGTCGTGAACCTCACTGCCCCAAACGCGGGCGAACTTCAGATTCTTGGCGAAGTCCCTGTGAATCAACGCCGCGACGTCCAGCAACGTACCTCCGCGATGAATGGTATAGGGCTGGTCGTAGTCCGGCTCCTTTTTACCTGGCATCTTGGTATAGACCCGCACGACATCCAATGACTCAAAGACGGCCTGACGCAGTTCCGCCAGTCCCGTGCCAACCGTTGCCGAAATTTGAAATTCATCGAACTCCAGTGAACAGAATTCCCGCAGCAGTTCCAATCGTTCGGTCGCCTGGGGCGCGTCCATTTTGTTCAAGAGCGCGAATGCGCGCGTATAAGTGATTCCGATCGTGTTCTGGTCGATGCGGGACTCTCGTGCCAGACGGGTCTTCCCATCGGCCAGCTTCCGCAACAACTCTTGCACCTGTTCGATGCCATCGTCGGTGCCCAGGTCGACCATCAACAGCACGACATCCGCACTGCGAATCAATCCTTGCGTGACCGGGTCGAACAGGTCCTTCGTAATTGCCGGCGTGTCGACAAGTTGTACATACACATCTTCCCACGGCATCATGCCGGGCGAAGGCTGATGGGTTGTGAATGGATAAGGAGCAACGTCGGGCGTGGCCCGCGTCAACGCGCACATTAACTGGCTCTTACCAGCATTGGGGCCGCCGATAATCACGGCTCGTCCCGCCCCCTGTCGCGGCAAACGAAACCCGGCCGATTTGCCTCCAGTTCTCTTGCTCTGTTCAGCTTCCGCTTTGGCCTTGCTAATCTTTTGCTTCAGGTCGGCTTGAAGTTTGTCGGTTCCTTTGTGCTTGGGTAGTTCGCGCAGCATCACCTGCAGGCACTCCAACTCTTCATCTGGAGTTGTGGCACGGCGGTATGCTTGTTCCGCCTTGCGGTACGGTTGCGTCAGATTCGCGGGCATGTGGGTCGCTTGAGGGGCTTGGAAAACTACTCAATTTTATCCAACCTAAGGTCGCCTGTCGAAGCAGCCCCGTCGCGTCTTCATCGCGGGAAGGGAAGGCGACGCGGTGGCGTGACCTGACTCAACCGTTGTCTTCGCGGACCTGAGAGACTACAGGTCGCCGATGCGCTGCCAAACGACTTGCGGGCTAGGCCCGCGAGGTGCGTACAAAACTCCTCGGGCGAACTTGAACGATGCGCTAAGCCCAATGTCTTCGTGTCGCGTGCGCGTCACCACGCGGTCACCGTCGATGTGAAAAGTTCCCGTGGACATGAGCCAGTCTCCGCCTTCACGAATGAATCCAACTTCCACGTCACCGTTGGCGGAAAACACGATGGGCGATCGGCTCCCGTCTTGAGACTCCCATCGGCCGACAAGCAACTCGGCGGAAAGCGTCAGATTTCGATTCGCATCCGTGAGCGGAGGTAGATTGTTGATGACCGGCGCCGTTGCCATCGCCCCGCTGGTCACGGAGGGTACAATCTGTTTTTCTTTGGCGGTTGAATGGCGATAAGGATGTGAAATCAGGGGTCCATAGCGACGGCCGCACACCTCGCAACGCGGATGCGTCAGCAGGAAGCTCGCGCCTGCCACCAAAACGATTGCCATCGAGGCGATGATGGCGACCAGTAACAATCGATGCAGCGGCTTCATGGCAAGTTCGTTTGTCTTAAATTAAGAGGACTTCAGAACGTGTGATCATCCTTCAGTTTACGACGCCTCAATGGACCGCGGAGTTCCAATCAGCATCGAAGAAACTCTCGATCCTGGGAGGCACCAACATCCCCCATCCACAACCCTGCTTGGTTCTCATGCGGGTGTGTCGGTGCTGGGGTCGAAGCGGCGAAAGGCGTGGGCCACCAAGCCGATGATTCCTAGGTTGATTCCCATGGCAATGAACCACGAAGTACCAGCAAAGGCGACCCACGAGTATCCGCTAACCCAATAGACGCAGGCGCCGACGGCGACCGAGAAGGTGAAACAAGGTGCCAACAGCAGGCACTTCACCGCCGCGGCCAAGAACAGCCTCGCCAGAAACTGAATGTCGCCAGGTGCCCCGGGAACCATGCGCGTCGGATAATAAAGGAAGATCAAGTTGTCGCTGGCGATCAGCGCCAAATTGAACGGCAACGCGAAAGCCGCGGCCAGCAGCAAGTGGAACGTCGCCCCCTCGGTAAATGGAAGGACGCACAACAACACCGCGATTTGCATCGCGGTCAACAACAGCACAACGCCCGCCAACTCGCCGACCGTGATCGCCAACGCGGAAAGGGGTAGAGACTTGAGGCTGTCCATGTGGTCAAGGTCGCCGCGAAAGCCGAAGGGCAGTTGCATGCTGGCCAACAGGGACGTGTAGGCCAAGGCCCCCACGATCATCATGGGAGCAAGGTTGTCGGTGAACGAGGAGACTTCTTGAATTTCGACGGATGGCGTAGTGGTTTGCCGAGTAATCAGAAAATGCAAACCAAATACGACCCCCAGAACCAGCACAATCGAGAGAAGGCTGCGTAGGCTGCGGCTCATGATGACAAGCTGCCGCCACATGATTGGCCCCATACCGCCGAACCAAGGGAGTTGCGGCACGCGCGCCGGTGCCTTCGTCCTGAAGCGGTAGGTTAGTCCACCCCCACGCCGAACTCGTTGAAGACGCTCGTACAGTTTTTGACTCGCGGCGGCGGCCGCCTCCAAGTAGTTGGCGTCCAGTCGCAAGACGACCGCCAGCAGCAAGCCGTCCATCAACAAGGCCAAACAGGCCCATTGCACACCAGCAGGCCAGAGCCGATCAACGGTGATCAACTGCGTGAAAACACTAAATGGAGCAAGTAAGATGCTTCCCGCCCAGGATGTGCGAAAGCTGGTCGCGAATTCCATGAACGACTGTTGGCCCGAAGTCGCCAACACTTGCGCAATCCCCACGGCGATCAGCAACGCAACCACGATGACGATCGCCCTTCGAACGCGGCTGAACATTTGTTCTTCGATGATCTGGGCCAGCAAGGCAAACACCATTCCAAGTAATCGAATGAAGGCCAACGCGAGAAAGATGCCAATGAATCCCGCCAGCGGCGATCGAATAAGCGATAGCGCCCCGGGCAACATGAACATGGACATCACCAGACCCAGCAGAGCGGATGATATCAACTTGTAAATCAACAGTTCGCGCCGTTGAAATGGGCCGGCGAACAGAAAGTCCACTTCACTGGGCGTGAAATAGATCGCCCGTTCGACCGCCGTTGTGAGAATAAACAGAAAGCAGATACTCATCATCCCCATGGGCAACAGGTCCTTGGTGCCCGCCGCCATGAGGCTCCCTTCCGGCGAATTTGCCATGAGTCTCATCATCATCGCCGGCCCCAACATGAAACCCAGCAACAGCAGAGCGAACGCAGCCAGCAGAGCACCGCGAACCGTGGTCACGCCGCGGGCGATCCGTCGCCAGGTGGCCCGCGCCCGCAGTCGCAGCAGCTTGAGCAGAGCAGGATGGATCATGAGCTTTACCGGCAAGATTGTCGTTGTTCGCTCCGCGATCAAAACGAAATGATCGTGGATGCGACTCAGGCAACTCCTAGTGTTCGGTAGCTCTAAAGAATACTTCCTCGATCGAAGTTTCTTCGTCGGAACCGTCCTCTTTCAAATCAGCGTATCGCGATCGCGCCTCGGCAAGGCTGCCATAGAAAACGCTCTCTCCGCGCCGCACAATCAACAGATGGGTGCAAAGATCTTCAATCAGTGCCAGCAAATGCGAACTGATGATGATGCAAGCGCCATCGGCGGCCCGCTGCCGGACCGAGTCATTCATCTGGCGAATGGCCTTGGGATCAAGACCCGTCAGCGGCTCGTCCAGCAATATTGCGGAGGGTCGGTGTAGATAACCACAGCAAATGGCTACCTTCTGCCGCATTCCGCGAGATAATTCTTGAGCCAACGCGTCGCGTTTCTCGGTCAGCTCGAATTGTTCCAACAGCCGTGTCGCATCTTCCTCCCATGGCGTGATGCGATAACTCGCGGCGACAAATTCCAAATGCTCCCACACCGTTAAGGCATCGAACAGCTTCGGGTCATCCGGCACGTATGCCAACGCGCTTTTCGCGGCGACCGGATCGATGGCCACGTCGTGCCCCGCGACCAGCAGGCGACCTAGCGTCGGGGCGATGATTCCGGCAATCGCCCGCAATGTCGTGGTCTTCCCGGCGCCGTTCGGACCCACGAGCCCCAAGACAGTGCCCGGCGTGACTTCAAAGCTCAGGCCACGCACCGCGACCGTTTCGCCATAAGTCTTGTGATAATCTTCCACGTAAATCAACGAGATCTCCTTGAACGGGACTTCCCCATTCTAGTTCAGCGGAATTTAACCCCGCAATGGAGAGAATCTTACAACGACTTGAGATCCCACTCACAGAACCTTGACGTTTGCCCGGAGGCTGGTAAGGCGCAAGAACGATCAGCTGACCCCGAGACGAGATTTCCCCCGCGTCCCATCAGTCCAACGAATATCCGAATTGCCGAACGTACGGATCGAGACGCGGCAATACAGGCGCCAATTGCTCGACGTAGTTTTTCCAGCGATAACGGCTTCGACGGTACAGACCTTGAGTAACTTGGTCATAGCTGGCAGTCGTCAGGCCGCCTTGTTTGCGAGCATGCACGTCGAACTGCCGCATCGTGTCTTGCCAGGGGATCTCTAAATAAGTACAGAGTTGTTGAATCGTGTTGTCGAAGTCGTCGACGATGTCCTCGTAACGAATGGTATGAAACTTTGGCGATAAAACATCGCGATACTGCTGCCACAGTTCCATCATGTTGGAGTAAACTTCCACCGTTCGCTCAATCGTGCCGAACGCGTCGACCAGCGCGCGGTCGCGAAACATCTGCATGAACGAACTGAGACAGACATCGCAGGGATGTCGCTGCAGAAATACCAGTTTCGCGTCCGGAAACAGGCGGATCATCAATCCCGCGCGAAACGTGTTCAAGGGGAAAGAATCGACAAGCTGCAATCGTGGATCCCGCTCGATGAATCGCTTCGCGGACCGATCGTAAGCTTGGCGGCACTGCTCCACTTGATCGTGGCTTAATGCAGCGAGGCTCCGCGGATAACCTCCAAAATTCGCGTCAATCAAACGCGTTACGCCTTGCAATAAAGGCTTCTCCATCAAGGTCTGCAATTGGGTGTGGCAATCCAACACTTGATCCAGCAAGGTGTTTCCTGATCGAGGAAACCCGAAGACAAAGATCGGCGAAAAGCCGGCCGCCGGCGCGTCGCTCGAACACGCCTCAACCCAATTCGGCGAGAATGTTCGACGGGCTTCTTCAATTTCCGTTTCTAACGCATTTTGAACAGAGGGCTTTATTTGAATCTCATTGGCAAGAAGTTCATTTGCCCGCACGAAATGTTGAAAGGCCGTTTCGTATTCACCCAACGAGTCGTGAATCACGCCTCGCGCATGAGCGACGTTTGAATTCAAATGAGACGCCGGTTCCACGCGTTGCAAATCATCCAACAGATTGTTCGCCCGGGCAAAGTTTTGCTTGCGATGTTGAATGCGGGCGGCGGACGTCACCAGTTCGACGTTGTTCGGCAGCGAGATCAATGCCTGATCGACAACAGCCTGGGCTTCGTCAAGCCTTGCTTCGCGCTCATACATTTTGACGATGCCTTCGATCGCGTGCGGGTTTCGCGGGTCTAGCTCATAAGCCCGCTCGAAAAGGCGCGTTGCGTCTCGATATCGTTTGCAATCGTTGCAGAGACACGCCAGTTTGAGAATCGCTAGTAGGGAATCAGGTTTTAGTTGCAGGGCGCGCGACCAAGCAGCCATCGCACCGGTCGCACTTCCCAACGACTCACAAACCGCACCCAATGCTTCGTGAAACTTGAATTCGTTGGGCTGCACAGCGATCGCGCGGTGGACATAGCCGAAGGCGGCTTGTGATTCACCAAGCTGTCGGCTCACGGTACTTAGCAGCCAAAGCAACTGCGAATTCGCCGGATCGACGTCGAGAATTGCTATATATTCATCACGCGCTTCCTTTAACTTTCCCGCCACATGGAGTTGACCGGCACGCTGCAATCTTGCGCGGAGATCAGGACCTTCTGCCGCCGTGCTTACGCGCCGCGTGCTTCCTTTACTCTGATTGAGTGAGCGTTTCTTGGCGCGCTGCTTGTGCGACTTGCGTCCCATCGATCGTTCCACTTTCAATCGTTGAAGAGCTTCGTTTGACTGTCTCGCCGTCGGCCTCCGCAGGCTGGATTCAAGACGTTAGCGAATCGGACTGATTGTGGCAATTTCGAGTGACGAAGTAGCCGCCCGCTAGCAACCGTTTGTCGCTACGCTCGCTAGAGTGCTTGCCGCCGCCTCGCGCTGGCCGAATTAGCCGATTTACCGAATTAACCGGACCGGTTGGCTCGCTGAACGGAGCGAAAGCAGCGTCAGGCGCACATTGTCGGAGAGATCCTGTCCGCAAAAAGGCTACTTAATAACAGCCCTCTTTTTCGCGTCCCCGCAGTTGTCAGATCGCGGGGCAGCAACAGAATCGCTCGAAATCAAACCTTACGCTGGGCTGAGGAGCCGACAAGATGAATAGACGAGTTTCCAACCTGATCGTGGCGGCATGTTACCTGTGCACGGCCGCTACTCTGCAAGCACAAGAAGGATTCGTCCCTTCGAGCGAAGAGGGCTCCGGCACGCAACTGGTTCGCGTCAAACCGGCGGACATCGGGCCGAAGTCTGGCCGTAACGATCAATCCGACGCAGGAGAATCCAACGCGGGCGACACGTCGGGAGAATCCGTGGCCGCTGCAGACGATGCTGCCAATCAGAATCGCGGTGCCGCATTGGAAATCATTTTCGACTGTTCCAATTCAATGAACGCCCGGATCAATGGCGTTGCCAAGATCGATTTGGCGAAACAAGCTCTGTTTCACTTGACCGACACTCTAGAGCAAACCAACTTGCGAGTCGGTTTTCGTGTCTTCGGTCACGACCGCACGATTGATCGCAGGGATCGGGTACGGGCGTGCCGCAATTCCGAATTGGTGATCCCGATCGCCGCCGACAGCGCGGGGCGGATTCGCTCCAGTATTCCTGGCTTGATCGCTTGGGGACTGACTCCCATCGCCTACAGCCTGAAAGAAGCCGGCAAGGATCTGGATCCGTTTTTGGAAGACTCGCCGATGATCTTGATGATCAGCGACGGCGCGGAGAGCTGCGGAGGCAATCCGGTGCAGGCGATTCTCGATGCGCGGCGTCGCGGCGTCAATGTGCGCGCGTTCGTGATCGGATTCGACTTGAACGCCCAAGAGCGGGCCGCCCTCGAAATGATCGCCGATGCCAGTGGCGGAAATTATTACAACGCGCGTGACTACGGGGAATTGCTGAGGTCTTTCGATCAGTTCTCGCGAGACGCGGCGATTGCTTCTCCGCCCGAGAAGGAGAAATACAGCAACCCAGCACAAGGCGGTCCGACCTTTGAGCGGGCCAACGTGATCGGCCCAGGGCGGTACACCGTTTGGCGAGACTTGGCGAAAAATGAATGGGGTCACTTCAAGGTGACATCGAAGAAGGGACAGCGAGTCGCCGTCCGCGCCGTGGTTCAATCCAAAGCCCTCTATCGTGACAAGTCTGGCAAGTTCCACGAAGCACCCTACTCGCGGGGCGGGGCGATGATCCGCTTTTACGATCCGGACGGACGGAAAATCAGTGGCCGCAACATTCTGTTTCGCGGTGAGATTGGTGAGTGGCAGCGTCAGCATACGTTGGACATCGCGGGTGGGGGCTCGCACTTTGCAATTGGCGACGACTATGGCCCAACCAGTCGGCACATCATTTTTGATGTGATCGTCCAAGAGGCGGGCGACCTATACGAGGGTTGGGAAGCCGTGGATTCGATCAAGAGCGGCGGGATTTTCGCTGCTCCCTTGAACGATCCGTTTTATGGCCACCTGGGGACGGAGGATAAGGCCGACGTCTACGAACTGGACCTGAAAGCCGCCAATCATCCAGAATCGATCAGGCTGTCACTGAAGTTTTCGAATGTAGATCAGCCGTGCAAGTTCATGATCGAGCTATATGATTCGTCGACCAAGCGCCGCGTCGCTCGTTTTACCAAGTTGGAAAGCGAAGCCGACCTCGATCTTCCGACTGCGGGCATGGACAGTTGCTATCTGCGCATCAAGGACAACAATCCCGCGCTGTACCACTTGATGAACAGCTACCGGATGGAGTTGAAGCCGGCCGACTAGGCGTGGCTGGGCGGCGCTGAAACGGGAGCGATTTTTTCTGGCATTAGGAATCGCCAGTTCGCCAATTCCGCTGAAAAATCGGCCTCGACGGGCAGTCCGTCCGGCACTACACTCGGCGGCCCGCGTTCGCGGCAATTCTCTTTCGGACGGACTCTCCCATGCGTAATGAATCTAGGCCCGCGCCGTCGGTGCGCGCTGGCTTTACTGGTTTCGGTCCGTCGCGATTTCTTCTTGCGCCGTCAACACTCAAGCGCATTGAAGTCGCGTCGGATCTCAAGGAGACTCGACGGCAGATACACGACTTGGCTCCCAAACAGTCCGGTGTGTATGGCATGCTGGATCGCCATCAGCGGCTGATATACATCGGCATGTCGGGCCAGCTTCGCTCGCGATTGCTGTCATATTTTTATGATACGGCAGCGACCGAGCGCAATCGATTCATTGCCAGCCATGCCATGCAAGTGGTGTGGGAAGCCGGCCCGCACGAGTTCATCGCCTTGTTGCGAGAATTTGAACTGATCCGGCGTTTCCGACCGCGATTCAATGTTCGCGGCCAACCGGGACACCGGCGCGGCGGCTATCTGTACCTCACATCTTCCGAGGCCCCGCATTTCTTGATCGATCGGTTACCGGCTCGCGGCGCTCGCCACTGCTGGGGACCGTTGCCCATGAATCAGCGCAGCCGCTGGGCCGTCGAGCAATTGAATCATCTGTTCAAATTGCGCGATTGTCCTCGCAAAGTGGCGATGCACTTTCCTGAACAACGGACGCTGTTTCCTCAGCAGTGGCCCGCGCAATGCGAACGGGCGGAGTTTGAAACGTGCCTGGCACCGTGTACGGGCTTGTGTACCCGCGAGCAATACGAATCGCGGCTTGTCGCCGCGCGCCGCATGCTGGACGAAGGCGACGCACGCGAACTGAACGACTTGATCAAGCTGTGTGAACTGGCGGCCCAACATGGCCACGACAGCCACGCGGCGGCCCTTTATCAAACTTGGGAGGAACTGTTGCAACTTTGCGAGCAGGTCCGCCTGGCGCGGGATGTAAAGCGGAATTATCAATTTATTTACGCGCCGCCCTGCCATTCGGACAACGAACTGTGGATTCCCATTCAGTCTGGGGAGGTCAGCTCGGTCATCGAAGCACCCCAAACCGTCGAATCCGCCCAGCAATGTTCTGGGTTGGTCGAACGCATGTTCGGCCATCAGGCCGGTTTTCGTGCAATTGATGATCTAGAACTGATTCGGATCGTCGTCTCCTGGTTTCGACGTCATCCGGAGCAGATGGCCCACACGCTGACTCCCGCCGCCGCCCAAGATCTGTGCATGCAATGGATGCCAGCGGCAGCTTGACCGCCTCGAATGGCAGTACATTCTGAGTTATCGCGGCAGGCGGCGCAATCGTCAAATTCCCTCCTATCCATCCCTTCCGCCGGCTTTGCCGGCCTAGGTATTCCCTCCGCGCGAAATGATCCAGTTCGCCAATTTTTGCTACGACGGAGCGGCGGTTCGGTCGATCCATAATGGGTAGGCGGACCGATAGCATCAAAACTATCAGCCCCCACGCGGCTCGATTCTAGAATCGTGTCCGCACCGCGACCCATCCTTAAATTGCCCTGCTTTGTCGAACACGGAGGTTCTGTCGATGAAGGTCTATGTCCCAACCGCCCTGGCCATGGCGATGATCACATTGATGTGCAGCCAGGCCACATCGCAAGATTACGATTCCCCGGCTTATGGTCACGCTGACACTTACGTGGCCCAAGCCCGTTCCCTGGAAGACTCCGTCGCGACGTTCCGCGGCAATTTGGGCTCCAGTTGCTGCGAAAGCGATTGTTGCGCATCCTGCTGTGACGACGGTTGCTGTGATTCCTGTTGCGACGATGCTTGTCCCGCCATCCAATTTTGGGTCGACGCGACAATCATGCGATTCCACAAGACGGGTGGAGTGCGGGTCGGCAACGACCCGGGTGAAGACGCCGAACTGGGCTACTTTCTGTCGCCCCGATTCAATCTTCGCTATTACAACTCCAATGGCATGTATTGGCAACTCAGCTACTTTGAGTTCAACCATGGCACGCTGCTGACCGTTGGCGATCCCGGCTCGCACCTGGGAGTTCGCAGTTGGACGTTGGACGCCGTAGCTGGTGAACGATTCATGCTCAACAGCAAATGGACCATCGATTGGAACGGCGGAGCGCGCCTGTACAATTATTCCGAATTGGCCGTCGATCGGAACGAGCTGAACAATGGCAACACCGAGTTCAGCTTTGATCACTCATGGGGCATTGGTGGTATCATGGGTTTGGAAGCGACGCGTTGCCTGGGCAATGGGCTGTCCGCATACGGTGCCGTAAAGCTCGGCATCGTTCACGGCGACCACACTACCATTAACAGCCGTCAACTGGGCACTGCTAGCATTCCCCTGTCCAACCGTCGCCTGCTGGATGAGAACTTCATTCACACCGAAATTGGTAGCGGTATTGAATACAGCACCGTTACCCGAGGCGGAACGGAAATCATCGTGAAAGCCGGTGGAGAATGGATTACTTACGAAAATGCCAGCTCATCCTTCTTGGCGGCTCCTGGTAACGAAGAGATTCGTAAGGCTGGTGCTGACGTAGGCTACGGCGGATTCACGTTTTCGCTTGGCTTCTACCGTTGATTAAACGAATGGGAGGGCAGTTGTTTCCGCCGAGGCGGCAACGATGTTTGCTCCCTAGGCCAGGGATTGATAAGGATGATGGACCGAGCTCTCGGAAGTGGTTGCACCGTTTGACCTGCACCAATAGATGAACCACCCGAACAGAAATGGGGGCGGCCCGATGCCGCCCCCATTTTTTGTTCTTGCCGAAGTCGACCGGCGCTCGCTACGGTTGGACGGCTGCGAACTCAGAGCAAGAGGGTAAACCGGAGCAGGCCACTCGCTTACGCTTGGTGGTTATAGGTTCGCGATGCCTCGCTGTAATGCTCCGCAGCATGTCGAATTCGCTCTAGATCGCGCGGCTCGACCTGGCGTTTGACCTTTCCTGGCACGCCCATGACGACGGAGCCGGGTGGGATCTTGGTTCCCTCCGTGACGACCGCGCCCACGGCGACGATGCTGCCGGCGCCGATTTGGGCTCCGTTCATGACGACTGCCCGCATGCCGATCATCACGTCGTCGCCAACGACGGCTCCATGAACAATCGCGCCGTGGCCCACCGTGACGCGGTCGCCCAGAGTACAGGGGAATCCAACGTCCGCGTGCAGCACGCAAAGGTCCTGGATGTTCGTGGCGCGACCGATGCGAATGGTCTCAACGTCGCCTCGCAACACCGCGCCGAACCAAACGCTGGATTCGGCACCGATGGTCACGTCTCCCACCACGGTGGCGTTGGCGGCCACAAACGCCGTGGGATCGACGAGTTCGCTTTGAAACTGAGTCTTATGCGTCATGGCCAAATTGTACGGCGGACCCGGCATGCCGTCGAATCGGCTGGCCGTTGTCCAATGCCGCCCTCAAGGAATCGGTGCGGCTCACGAAGCTAGAATCGCCGAATCCAGGCCGCGATCAACTCGCCGTCAAAAAAGCGGCGGGTGCTATTGGCCAGCGGGAACGCGCCCGCGATGCGAAACTGTGATAGCTGGGCGATTTCAAAATGCAAACCGGCCGTGAAGTTCGTGACGTCGATCTGCCGCGAACTGGCGAAGTCGATCAGGCCCGCGAATAGCGGTGCCCGATCGGGGTCCTGCAGTGACGTGGTATGGTGCAGTTCGGCGATCGCGGCGATTCCCGTGACAACTTCCGAGCACGGGTTGCGATGCAGCCAGACTCCGCCTGATAGGTCGAGGTGCAAAAGCGTTTGATCGTTGATCACGGCAGACTGCACATTGCCGATTATATTCTGAGCCGATACGGGATTTCCGTTCAAGGGAATGTCCAACTGCGCGAATCCATTCCAAAACACTCGCTCGCCCCGGTTGGCAACAAAGCCGATGTAAGGCAACAGGTGCACGGATCGGTTGTCCGCCGAGAAGGCCAAATTCAACACGGGAAGCCGGCCCTGCACATCGTCACCGGTGGGAATATCGATTCCCATTCCGATCGACGCGGCGAAATCATCGCACCGAATCAGGATGCGTTTCAGAATGGCCGTCAGGTTGCCCGTTTCTCCGCCCGACATTACAAAGCTGCCGTCGACATGCGAAAACTCGCTGGTAAACGGCATGCGGGCTTCCAGCGACCATTGTTCGTCGGCAAATGTCCTTTCAAAACCGAGCGTGTACCGCGCGACCGAAGTCGATCGCGTTGCAAACAGCGGTCCATTTAGCAGCAACGACCGATCGACCGACGCCGCGTTGTGGTAGACGTTGTAATGGAAGAAGACGCGGTCTTGTGGAAGGGCAAGATTGTGTTCGGCAACCTTGGCGCGCCGAGCGCCTCCGGCCAGCAATAAGTCGGCGGTGACAAACGTCCCGCCGGCGTTGGCTTGCAGCACACCAGCCGTGATCAAATCGCCAAACATGGGAGGCGTACTGGCCAGACGCCGAGACCGTCGACGGGAACGGGCGGCGCGGCGCCGCTCGGACGGGTCCGGACGGACGGGCTGGGGATCGAGTTGATCTTCGGTAGGTGGCTGTACGGCCGCATTCGGCTGTGCGCCAGCGTCCGGTTGCGTCAAGACTTCATACGAAATCTCTTCGGCGGCCGCGGGATGGGCGGCTGCCAACAGCAGCAAGAGTGCCAGTCCCACGCGACGTGGGATGAAGAGCGAGGAGATCATGGCTTTCACCCTGACAGCGTAAGCGATGCCAGCTAGCAGGTGCGTGCGGAGGAACCTCCGCAATCGATAACGACGAGCAAGTTGATAGCAGACCAAAGGCGGGATACCTTGGGCCGCCCAGATGTGAACTCAATTATTTTCATCGACTGTTTTTCCCGCATCCTTGCCTTCGATTTTTTTCCTTGCGGCTCGAAATCGCTCCACTTCGGGAAACTCAGCAATCAAGTCGTCCAGAAGTCCGATTAGCGTCTGGTTGTAGTCGTCCAATGGGCTTGTTTCCGCCAGCAAACGCGTGGCCGATATCAGATCCTCGGAGTAGTGCGTCGTGGTGGGATCCGTGTGAACGAGCGATTTGAGGATGCTGATTGCTTCGGCAAGTGACTGCCGCGCGTCGTCGTTTGCTTCCGTTTCCAGATAACAATCAGCCAGTTCGAGATGCACACCCGCTAGCGTGTCCCATAGCTTGTCGACGTTCGGATTTTCGTCGGTCAGCGGCCGCAACATCCCGATGGCCGTTTGGTACCGCTCGATCGCGTTGCCGACATCACCTTCGATGCGCGCCAGCGAAAAGTAACAGATGCCCAGGTAATAGCGGTCGTCGATCGTGACTTCCAACTTGCGCAGCTCGTCAAGTTTGGAAATCGCTGTTTCAATGTTTGCCGCGGCCTCGGTGAAATAGCCGGCCGATTGCTCATCTTCGCCTTGGTCAACGGCGAAGTCTCCCATCACCATCAGCAAGTCGCCGAAATGAAAAGCGCCCTTGGCCAGATCTCGCAGCAATTTCGCGTCGCCGGCGTCTTGGGCGTAGAGCTGGTCGCGCAGTTGCTGAGCCCGCTCGAACTGCTCACGAGCCGCCAGCAGTTCATCCTGTCGTTGCAGAATCACGCCGATATTCATGATCGTGTTGGCCAGTTTGCGTTGATATTCCGCATCCTCCGGCTGTTCGGCGATCAGGGTGGCGCGATGTCGCGCGGATGCCTGAAATAGAGCCAGCGACTCGTCGATTTGGTCCAGTTTGTAGAGTGCGATCGCTTTGGCATTCTGCGTGTTCGCAAGTGCCGCGACGCGTTCCAGTGGGATAGGCTGTTGCGAGTCAAGTTGCTTTTGAATTTCCAACGCCCGATCGTAATGGGTCAGCGCGTCGTCGGGGGAATCAATCTCCGCCGTGATAAGCCCAATGCGATAGTGCGTTTCCGCCAGTTGGTCCCGCAGCGTGGCATCCCCGGCGCGCTGCTTCAAAAATCGTTCGTAGTACTCGCGAGCTTGCATCAGCAGGTCTTGCCTCAAGGGCTGCAAGCCCGGTTGGTCCAGCAGTGTTTCTTCGCTTACGCGGGTAAAGAAAACATTGACCATGTCCAACGCTTGGCGAAAGCTCTCTTCCGATCGCCGCTGAGCCGCCGCCGTATTGATGTAGGCCGCTGTCATGACAATCGACACCGCCACCAGGCAGCCCACCGTCACCGAAATCATCCCAGCCACCAGCGGGTTACGCCGGCTCCAGCGCCAACCTCGTGCAAGAGCGCCAAGCGGCCGGGCTTGAATCGGTTCGCCATTGAGAAACCGTTCCAGTTCCCGGGCCAGTTCGAGCGAGGAGTCGTACCTTCGTGCCGCTTCCTTTTCCAGACACTTCATGCAGATTGTATCTAGATCCTGATCAATGGCGGGATTGATTCGGCGGGGCGGGACGGGCGTTTCGTCCAATACCTGGCGCAAGGTTTCGATGGGACTGGCCGCCTGAAAAACGGGCCGTCCGACCAGCACGTGGAACAACGTCGCGCCCAACGAATAGACATCCGACTGTTCGGTTACCTGTCCCGAGTCCCGTGCTTGTTCCGGCGACATGTACTGCGGCGTTCCCATGACCTCGCCGGCCCGCGTCAATTCCGTGTCTTGCTCGGTCAACTTCGCTAAGCCAAAGTCCGCGACCAACGCGCGATCCGTCTTTTCGTCGATGAGGATGTTTTGCGGCTTCAGATCGCGATGCAGAATGCCGTGTTGATGTGCTTCGTGTACCGCATGTGCCACGGCCGCCAGGTAGCGGGCGGCGGATTGCGAGTCGAGCGGTTCATGACGTATGACGTCCGCCAAACTCTGGCCCGCCACGTAACGCATCGAGAAGTATTGTTGCTGGTCGATCTGCCCGACATCGTAGACGGTGACGATGTTATCGTGCTCGAGTTGAGCCGCCGCTTGGGCTTCGGACTTGAATCGCTGAATGATCTTCTCTTGCTTTTGAGGTTCCAGCGCCGAGAGCCGTTCGGGGCGAATGATCTTCAACGCTACCAGCCGATTGGCACTCTTTTGTCGCGCGAGATAAACGAACCCCATGCCGCCTTCGCCCAGCTTGTCGAGCAATTCGTAGTCGCCGAAGTCGCGTACTTCGCCCGCTCCTTCCGAATCACCATGCCCCCTCGCTTTGGCCGGCATCTCCACCGCCGAGAAAAAATCGTCAGCAGCCTGAACGCGCGTTGCCTGTGGCGGCTGTGGCAGGGTCGCGCCGCCGTCGTGAGTCGCGGTATCCTCGGACTGGGACTGGGCAGGCCGCGAAGTCTTCTCAGGAGGATTCTCGCCTGGGGAGTCGGCGGGCATGCAGGTGGTCCTGTGGATTGGTATACGCGGGCCTGCTCTATTCTACGGGAAATCTTGGCGGCGTCTCGACTCGCAATTCGTGAATGTCTAAGATTCCTGACGACAGGCCCACGTTGCCGAAACTTCCAACGGCTACCCGGCACCGCCGGCAAGAATCGCCAAATAGGTACTAGCCATGTTCATGACCCGTCAAGCAGCCGTTTTCGGTTGTCTTTTCACGTTCGCCGGTCTGACGACCGAAGTGCAAATTCACGGGGCTGAACCGCAGTGGAAGTTGGTCTGGAGCGACGACTTCGATGGACAGAAACTGAATTACTCGAAATGGGGCGTCGAAGTCAACGCATTTGGGGGCGGCAACAACGAACTGCAGCTTTACACCGATCGATCAGAAAACGTCCGAGTGGAAAACGGAAATCTGGTCATTGAAGCTCGCCACGACAAACCGAATGTCACCGGGACGATGCGCGAATACTCGTCGGGACGAGTTCGCACGAAGCATCGAGGCGATTGGAAGTACTGCCGGGTCGAAGTGCGGGCCAAGTTGCCGCAAGGCAAAGGTATCTGGCCGGCAATCTGGATGTTGCCGACGGACGAAAAGTATGGCGGCTGGGCGGCCAGCGGTGAGATCGACATTATGGAAATGGTCGGCCACGAGCCGAACAAGGTATTGGGCACACTACATTACGGCGGCAAGTGGCCCAAGAACACCCATTCCGGAACGTCGTTTGAATTAGGGACGGGTTCCTTTTCGGACAGCTTTCACACGTTCGCGACCGAGTGGGAAAAGGGTGAGATTCGCTGGTATGTCGACGGCAAACTTTATCAAACGCAAAACAAATGGCATTCCGATACCGCGGCATTCCCGGCACCCTTTGATCAGCGCTTTCATCTGCTGTTGAATGTCTCCGTGGGAGGGAAGTTGGTCGGCTCGCCTGACGCCAAGACCACATTTCCGCAACAGATGCTGATCGACTACGTTCGCGTTTATCAGAAAAACGAGTGAAGCCGTCGCCGGCTCCAACAACGGGCGACAGCATCATTGCCTCGCAAACAACCATTGCATCGTAGAAAACGCAGGAGAGAAAATGTCCGAGCAGATTAAGATCGCCGGAGTGCAGATGGGCGTCGCTTTTGCCGACCCGGCGGCGAATTTGGCCGCCATGACCGCGCGACTTGAAGAAACCGCCGCCCAGGGTGCCGTACTCACGGTCTTCCCCGAATGCGCGTTGACCGGTTACTGTTTTGAAAGTCTTGCAGAGGCTCGCCCGCACGCCGAACCGGTGCCTGGCAAGGCAACCGAACACATGACGGCGGTCTGCAAGCGGCTCGGCGTCCACACGGTGTTTGGCATGCTGGAAATGGACGGAGATCGCATGTTCAACGCCTGTGTGTTGGTCGGCCCCGAGGGAGTCGTCGCGAATTATCGCAAGGTCCATTTGCCCTTTCTGGGAATCGACCGCTTTACGACTCCTGGAGATCGTCCTTTCGCGGTGGAAGCGGTGGGCGATCTAAGAATGGGCATGAACATTTGCTACGACGGTGCCTTTCCGGAGGCGGCCCGAGTGATGGCATTGGGCGGCGCGGACCTGATCGTTCTGCCAACAAACTGGCCGCCGGGAGCCGACACGTTCGCCGACTATGCCATCAACTGCCGTGCCATGGAGAACTCGATTTACTACATGGCCGTGAATCGGATCGGCACCGAGGGCGGCTTCCGGTTTATCGGCAAGAGCCGCATCTGCGACCCGCATGGCTACAATCTCGCATTTGCCCCCGACGAAGACGAGACGATTCTCTACGCGGAAATCGATCCTGCCCGAGCCCGCAATAAACATCTCGTGCGCGTTCCCAACAAGCACGAAATCAACCGCATCGCCGATCGGCGGCCCGAAATGTATCAGGCGATTGTGGAACCGAAGAAGGACGCCACGGTATGACGAACGCACTGGCAGAGCCACTCGCACAAGTGGCCCGGTATTTTCAAGCTTGCCCGTAAATCGCCATCAAAACTCCACTTCCATCAAGTCGCAGCCGAGCATGGTGTTGGGAAAAATGGTCTGCGCGGTTTCAATGTCTATCGAATCCTCGTGTTCCAATTCTGGGCTGATATGCACTAGCAGCAACATGCCAACGTTGGCGGCCCGGGCCACTTTGGCCACGGCCGACGTAAAACTATGTCCGGTTTCGTGTGCCCAGTCCGCGTCGCCATCGGGGACGTAGCATTCGTGAATCAACAAATCGACGTCCTCAATCTCGCGGACATAGTCGGCGTTGGGGTCGGCAATCGTATCCGAAACATATGCCAGCGACTGCTGCTGCCACTGGAATCGATATCCGACCGCGCCCCCGGGATGCTGAAGTGGAAAGTGAGTCGCTTGGGCTCCTCCGATGTTGAGCGGCTTCGATTCCAGGGGGCGATACTCGTACGGCGGCTTGATTGGGAAAAAGTGTTCGTTGAATAAATGCTCGTCGATGGCCCGAATTTTCTCGTCCCGGGCGTGAATCGTGACCCGTTGCAAATCGTGGGCCCTCATGGCGTGCATTAGATACGGCAGTCCCTCGACGTGGTCCAGATGCGTGTGCGTCAAGAAGACGTCGAGTTCGGCCGTTTTCGTGAATTGGGGAACCCGGTGCATACCCGTGCCCGCATCGAGGATGATTCCGTGCTCGGGAATCATCAGGCACATGGTGTGACGAGCTTCGGTGGGATGATAGCCTGAAGTACCGAGCAAGACGAGCTTCATGTCGATTTGGGACCTACAAGGGAGCGAGACACGCGGAATTCAAAGTAGGCCGCCCGCCGTGGCGTCCATCTTATCGAGTTGGCGGAAATTGAACAACGAAATTGGGCGGGGCCATTTTGCCACGGTTGGAACGCAGCCCAGGATCTTTGGCATATCATGGGATGCCGCACGCACGGTACGGTTGCGGAAAGATGCGGATCGGAATAGAAAGTTGAGGGCAAGCTCTCACATATCCGTTCGATGTCGGAATCGTCAAAGCACTCGACCATTGAGCGGCCAGGGAAAAACAGCATGACGGCCAAGCTACAAGCATACATCGGCAGCACCAACGGAAATATTGACGAGTATCGGCAGGCGGCGATGTCCGTCTGCCGGCGATTACACATTGATCCGGCTGCGGGTCCGGCGGAGGCAAACGACGCCGAGGCCGCGGTCCGTCAGCAGCTTGAGCGGGCGGACGTTTTTATTGGGCTCTATACCAGTGCAAACAAAGCCGAAATCCCCGCACTCACCCGGCTGGAATTCGTCGAAGCGGGCGAGCAAGGTATCGAACGGTTTTGTTGCCCCGTTCAACCGAATCATGGTTCGGCGGGCCAGTCGCAAGACGGGTGGCGATTTTGGGATACCAACGACCGCCCGGAAGCTATGCGAGTGCTGGAACCGTCGGACAACGTGGATAGTTTTTCCTGGAAGCTGACGTTCGCGCTGTATCGCTGGATGTCGCGACATACCGGATCGTTCCGTCTTGATCCCGCGGCGGAACTCGACCATCCCCCGGCGTTATTGATTAACGTCGATGTCGAGCGTCAGCCGTTCGGCGAAGCACAAGTCGAGCAACTGCACTCCGGGATCGCTCGCTTTCTCGGCGTCCCGGCCGCCGACATCGGCATGAAACGGGTCAGCCAGGAAGGGGGCAACGCCACCGTTGAACTGCACGACCATCAACGCATGCAGTTGGCCAAGGCGATTGACTATCGCGACCGGCGACTGAAAGAGTACCTTCAACCACTGGATCTGAGTTGTCTGCGCGTGGGCGAACATTTCATCCCGGTTCGCAAGTCGCAGCTCATCGAAACCATTACCCGCGATGCCGCTCATCGCGTGGAGAATATTGCCGACTTTCTGCAGTTCTGCCGGCTGCTGGATTCGACCTTGCACTACGAATATCACACCTATCTCGAGTCGCTCAAGGAAGCGTATGTTGACTTCAACCCCGACACCGAGGATCAACTCGGCGGCCCGTCCGAGGCAAGCTCGTCACAAGATTTGGTGCGCGGCGAGCTGGAAGAGGTTTTGTATTCCGAACTCACGTCGCTGCTGGAACGCGCCAACTATCGCCGCCTGACCATTGAAGACATTCAAGAAATCGCGGGCGAAGTCAGCCCTTGGCACATCAACTTGGAGGTCGACTTCGACGCCTTCGAGAGGTTGGAAGTATACACACGCGGCATCACGGAAAAGACACTCACACGTCGCCGCTGGCATAAGTTCTTCATGCTTGAGGAAGCGAAGGTACTTGTGTACGAGCGGCTGGTTGTCATTTTTCATCTGGCGGCTGATTCGCACGCGGCCCGCGACGCGAACTCGAACGCGGTTTATCTCAAGACGTTCAAGAACATTCCGACCATCGACCTTGAATCATTGTTGCCGGGCACGCGGGTCAAAATGACCTTGTTCGATCAAGGCAAAATTTTCGTGCCAACAGCGGCTGGCATTGTGATGACCCTCGTGAAGATTGTCACGGCCATCATGGCCAGCGTGGTTGGAATATTTACCTTGCTCGCCGCGGCGGCCGGAACGATTGGCTACGGTGTCAAGTCATTCGTGGGCTGGCAGCGGACGAAGGAAAAGTACCAACACAACCTGACCAAGAGTTTGCTCTATCAAAATCTGGGCAATAACGCGGGCGTGCTGTTTCGGCTGGTCAACGATGCCGAAGAGCAGGAGTTTCGCGAAGGGCTGCTAGCGTACTTTTTGCTGTGGAGCGAAGCGCCGAGCGAAGGCTGGTCGCTGGATGAACTGGATGACGCGGCCGAAGCTTACCTCAAGGATAAATTTCAAATCGATGCCGACTTTGAAGTCGACGATGCGGCGGCAAAACTGATGCGGTGGGGGCTTGTGACCATGGACGAGCAGCGGCGGTTCGTCGCCCTGCCGCTCGCCGAGGCCCTGCGAAAGCTCGACGAGACCTGGGACAACTACTTTCAATACAACAACGTCTAGCAGGATGGCGCTCTCTATTTCGCGGTGCCTTGGCCGCGGGGTGCCCATTCTTTTTTGGTAACGGGCGAGTCACCAGTCATCGAAATCGCTTCCGCGTAACGCAAATCGCCGGTGCGGCCATCGTAGTATTGAAAGATCACTTGCGGTTGGGGAAATGCCACCCACCGCTCGCCGCCAAGTTCGGTCGGGTTGTTGAAGACATTGTTCACCTGGACGACACAGTACATGGGGAACAGCCGGGCCGGCCGTGGAATGTCGCCCAGACAATAGCTCGACCAACGCAGTTCACAGGCCCGCGGACCGTACTGATAACGGCCCGTGGCGGGCCGGTCGCCTTCATCCGTGGGCCGATGATTCACCGAATTGTGCGGGCCGGAGGCGAATTCCCACACTCGGTCGGTGATCTTGATGGCGAAACTGTTATGCAAATCGCCCGTTAATACAAAAACCGGCTTGCCCAGCTTGTCCCAAAAATCGATCAGCGTTTCCCGTTCGTCAAGGAAGACGGTCCACGCGTCGTCCTTGTTCTGCGTGTCGAACTGCACGCCGCCCCCGCCAACGTGCGGGATCATGAAGTTGACACTGGAAACCACGAAGAAAAAATCCGCTTGGCTCTTTTTCATTTCGTCCATTAGCCAGCGGCGTTGGCGCAGCCCCAACATTGTCACGCCCTTCTTGGCCGGATTGCGAACGTCGTGCATTTGGCGGTTGGTCCGAGTATCCAGCAGAAAAAAGTCGCAATTGCTAACAGTGAACTTTCCGTAGGATTGGCGGCCGATGGAATACGAAGACTTGCCGTCGGCGTCGGCCGCCGGGCGAATGCGCAAACGATGCTTGTCCAAAACTTCGGTGATTTCGTAAACGCCGGCGTTAGGGTCGCCCTTGCCCCCGCTGTAAAAGCGTTCGGGAATCCCGTCCTGGGCATCGCCCCAATGAACGTGCAGGTTTGCAGCCTGGGCCATATCAAGCGCCGTGAAGTCAGCTTTCGGATCAGTGAGGATGCTATCGCCTTCTTTCAACTCCGCCTGGCCAAAGTGAATTCGCTGATTGGTCGCCGTGGGATTGCTCCAACCCAAGTAGTCATACCAGGCCTGAATCGCCGGATCGCGGTAGACGGCCCGGCGGTCGCGCCGTCCAATTTCGCCGCTGCCATAAACATCGTTGACGATTTCGTGATCGTCAAAAGTAAAATACGTGGGAACGTGCCTGTGCCATGTGGCAAGGTTCTTTGCCCGCCCGAGATAAGTCTTATAGTTCTCCCAAGTGCCAACAATCGTGGGCGCGACGCGCACGACGTGGGGCGATTCACTCCGTTTGATACCCACCTGGCGCAGCCATGACTCAGGAGCATAATCGCGATTCTCTTCGTACAGCCAGTCGCCGTTGAGAATCGCGAAATCGACCTTGTCCTTGACGTCGCGCAGCATGGTCGTGTAGGTCGGCATGCTGGGCCCGTTGCCATGTTCGGGGCTCTGGTTGTTCCCGCAAGCAAATTCAAAACGAAAGTTGAATCGCCCGTCGGGATTCAACTTGTTGTGCTGAAAATCCTTGGAAACCGGCAGCGTGCGAAAGCTGCCGCCAACCGCGTCGTCTTTATCCACGAAGCACTGATAAGCATACTCAGTGCCGGGCTTCAGTCCGCGAAGCTGCACCCATCCCGTGTTGTCGTGTGTCAACGTGGTCTTGATCGTCGCGGTGTGAGCCAGATTCTTTTGGTCGGTTCCATAGTGAACTTGAACATCACCCGGCCGCCGCGTTCGTACCCAAATGCCCACGGAATCCGAACCGAGCCGCCCCAGCATCGGACCATGAGTAATTTTCTCGGCTGGGCCCGCGTGAACGAATCCTGGAAGAACCAAAGTCACGATGAGAAGCACGATGCGCATGCTGCGTCTTTCTGTAATATGCAAGTGGAGCGAGCCAGGCACTCGGCTTTTCGTTTCTTAAGCCGTCGCCACTGTCGAAGTATACGACTTTTTTCGCACAAATCAGATCTTCCTGGCCGCCCAATTCACGAGCGGACATGGATTGCGTCGGTTCGTCCTTTTCCATTCAATCGCGCTGGCGCGGGCGGAATGGCAGCAAATCCGCACGCTTGGCAATGGTTCCCCGGCTGGGGGCTAGTAAGGCCAAGACCCGCAGTGATAAGCTCAACTGTTTTAGCCAATTGATCAGTAACCCAACGCGTAAGCGAGGGATGTAGATCCTTGTCCCTCGCTTACGCGTCGAGTGAATTTGTGCGGCACTTTTGGCAAGATAGCAGCAACCCCGTTTCGATCGACCACCAAGCAGGAGAATCCGCCCATGCGAATCGGGCTGGCATTTCGTGTGTTCTTCAAGATTCTGTTCGATGCCGTATTGGCCGGACGGGTTAGCGGTTTGCTCGCCGGTTCGGCGGACGCGGAACCGCAAGATGAACCCAAAAGAAAAACCGCTCCCAAGGCCAAGTCCGCGGCGGCCAAACCGGCTCGTAGCGACGCGATCACACTGCTGGCCACGTTGCAGCGCGAGGCGAGATTCGTCGATTTGGTCAAGGAGCAACTGGGAGATTACAGCGACGAACAGGTGGGGGCCGCCGCGCGCGACGTGCTGCGCGATTGCGGCTCAGTGTTGGACCGCATGTTCGATCTGCAGCCGCTGACGGCCGAGGAAGAGGGCGCGGAGTTGGAAACACCGGCGGACGTCGACGCCATGCGATATCGGCTGACGGGGAACGTCAGCGGCGATCCGCCATTTCGTGGCAGCCTCGTGCATCCCGGCTGGGAAGCCAAACAATGTGAAGTCCCCGTGTGGTCAGGCAGCGAACAGTCGGCTCGCGTCGTCGCTCCGATCGAAATCGAGCTGTAGGGTAACCACGATAGAAGCGGTCATGAGTGCAAAATACGTTGTTGGAATCGACCTCGGTACCACGAACTGTGTGGTCGGCTATGCCGCGCTGGATGCCGAAAAACCACGGATCGAACTGCTTGAAGTTCCGCAGCTTGTCGACGTCGGCACGCTCGAATCACGCACCTCACTCCCTTCCTTCCTTTACATTGCCGGCGAGCACGAAAAGAACAAAACGTTCGATTTGCCGTGGGCCAAGAAGCAAGGATTCGCGGTCGGCGAGTTTGCTCGTCGGCAAGCAGCCGAAGTCCCCGAGCGGACCGTGGGGGCGGCGAAATCGTGGTTGTGCCACGGTCGCGTCGACCGGCGCGAAGCGATTCTTCCCTGGAATGCTCCCGATGATGTGGCCAAGATTTCGCCCGTCGACGCGACCCAGCGATATTTAGAACATTTGCAATCGGCTTGGAACGCGGCTTTTCCCGATGCGTTGCTGGCCGATCAGAACGTGGTGCTCACGGTACCCGCTTCATTCGACCCGGTGGCCCGCGAACTGACGCGCGAAGCCGCGCTCGCCGCCGGTCTGCCCAACGAATTTGTCATGCTCGAAGAGCCACAAGCGGCGCTGTATGCGTGGCTGGCCAGTGTGGGCGACCGCTGGCGGAAACTGCTGAATGTCAACCAGCGCGTGCTGGTGTGCGACGTCGGGGGCGGAACGACCGATTTGACGTTAGTAAGCGTGGCTGAGGAAGGAGGGGACCTGACGCTTGAGCGACAGGCGGTCGGCGATCATCTGCTAGTCGGCGGCGACAATATGGATCTCGCGTTGGCGCACCTGGCGGCGGGCAAGTTCGTGGAAAAGAAGGTCAAGCTAAACCCCTGGCAAACGGTGTCGCTTTGGCATTCCTGCCGCAATGCCAAAGAGTTGTTGCTGTCGGCCGACGGTCCTAACAAGCAATCGATTTCGGTGCTGGGCCGTGGCAGCAAACTGATCGGCGGCACGGTTTCGATTTCGCTCGATCGCAAGTCGGCCGCCGATTTACTGGTCGATGGTTTTCTTCCTTTTTGCAGTCTGACGGATCGCCCCCGGCAACAACCACAATCCGGCTTTCAAGAAGTCGGCTTGCCGTTTGAATCCGATCCTGCCATCACGCGGCACTTGGCGGCGTTCCTCAGTGCCCATGCCGAGTCCAACGACAAGCTGCCCACGCATGTTTTGTTTAACGGCGGCGTGTTCAAGGGCGAAGTGCTGCGTGGACGCCTGCTGGAAGTGTTCGCGAAGTGGGCCGGAAAGAAAACGCCGACGACCGAACTGGCCGGCGACCACGACTTGGACAACGCCGTGGCTCGGGGAGCGGCCTATTATGGCTGGTCGAAAGAACATGGCGGTGTGCGGATTCGGGGCGGCGTCGCCCGTTCCTATTATGTGGGGATCGAGACGGCCAGCCTGGCCATTCCCGGAGCACCGCGGCCGCTGAACGCGCTGTGCGTCGTTCCTTTCGGAATGGAAGAAGGGACCGAAGTTGACGTTCCCTCCACACCGGTGGGACTCGTACTGGGCCAGCCCGCGCATTTTCGCTTCTTCAGTTCGACGACGCGCAAGGAAGACCAGCCCGGCGACTTGCTGTCGACATGGGACGAGGGGGAGTTGGTCGAAACCGATCCGCTGGAAGCGACCCTGCCGGCGGACGAAGCAGGTGAAGAATCTTATCTGCCCGTGCAGTTCCAGTCGAGCATCACCGAGGTCGGCACGTTTGAATTGCGTTGTTGCAGCACCAAAAGTGACCAGCGCTGGAAGTTGGAATTCAGCGTGCGCGACGACGAGGAGGCATGACGTGGTCGACTCACGGAAGGACGTTGACCCGCTTGTCGATGAGTTGCCCAGCCGCTACGTGGTGGGCATCGATTTGGGAACGACCAACTCGGCGGTGGCCTACGTCGACACTCACGAAAAACCGTGGAAGCCACGGATCTTTCGCTTGCCACAACTGGTCGCGCCGGGCGAGGTCGACGCGCGTGAGACATTGCCTTCGTTTCACTACGAACCGGCCCGGCAGGAGGCTTCGGGCGACGCGCTGCGTCTGCCTTGGAGTACAACGAATCCCACGCTGGCCCACGTGGTGGGCTTGTTCGCGCGGGACCACGGTTCGAAGACGCCCGACCGGCTGATCGCATCCGCCAAGTCGTGGCTTTGTCATTCGGGAGTTGATCGCACCGCCGATGTGCTGCCGTGGCATGGTGCTGCCGACGTGCAGCGGCTGTCGCCCGTCGAGGTCAGTGCCCGTTACCTGCGGCACATGCACGATGCTTGGAACGCTCAGTTTCCGAAGGAACGGCTCGCCGATCAGGATATCGTGTTGACCCTGCCGGCCTCGTTCGATGAAGTCGCGCGGGAACTGACGGTCGAAGCCGCATCGCAAGCCGGGTTGTCGCGAGTCGTCTTGGTCGAAGAACCGCAGGCCGCTTTTTATGCCTGGGTGCATCGGCACGCCGACGACTGGCAGCAGCGGGTCGCGGCCGGCCAGAAAATTCTGGTATGCGACATTGGAGGTGGCACGTCCGACTTTACGCTGATCCGCGCGCGGCAAAGCTCGAGCGACAAGGCGAAGATTCAGTTCCACCGAGTCGCGGTGGGCGACCATTTGATTTTGGGCGGCGATAATCTCGACCTAGCACTGGCCACCCACCTGGAAAAAAAACTGACGCGCGGCAAGAAGCTGGAAACCAGGCAATGGGACGTTCTGGTCCGAGGCTGCCGGCGCGTGAAAGAGGATTTGTTGGCGGATGATGCGCCGGAAAAAGTGACGCTCAACCTGCCCAGCAGCGGTTCCAAGTTGATCGGCGGCGGAAAGCAAGTCGAAGTCACGCGCAAGGAAGTCGAGACGGTACTGATCGAAGGATTTTTGCCGAAGGTGTCGCTCGATGAATCGCCCGTTCAGCATCAATCGGGATTTCAAGAGTTCGGATTACCGTTTGCCTCTGATGCGGCGATCACGCGGCATCTGGCTCATTTCTTGACATCGCACGCTGGCGGCGAAGAAGCCGAGGACGGGCGGAATGAGGATCCTTCGGCCCGTCCGGATGTGGTGCTGTTTAACGGCGGATTTTTTGCATCGAGCAAATTGCGGAATCGTCTGACCGATGTGCTTTGTTCATGGTTCACCGAGAAGGGCAAAGGCAAAAAACGCTGGTCGCCGGTCGTGCTGAAGAATGACCGGCTTGATCTGGCGGTCGCTCGCGGCGCGGCCTATTACGGAATGGTCCGCCGCGGCGAGGGGGTCAAAATAACCGCCGCCTTGGCGCGCAGCTATTACATTGGCGTGGCCGGCGAGCAGCCGTCGGCTGTTTGCCTCGTGCCTGGTAACGCCGAAGCGGGCGACGACTTTGCAGTTTCCAATCGAGGCTATGAACTGACGATTTCCGAACCGGTCGAATTCCCGCTGTACGTTTCCAGCACGCGCGTGGCCGACCAGCCGGGTGATCTGATCGCGGTCGATGCCGAGCAACTCAAGTCGATGCCGCCGATTCGCACCGTGATTCGGGCCAAGAGTCGCAATGAAAAAGGCAACGTCCCGATCAGTCTGCACGCCAAGCTGACGGAGATCGGCACGGTCGACTTGTGGTGCGGCGAAATCGGCAGCGAGCGCAGTTGGCGTCTGCAGTTTGATGTTCGCTCGGCAACACAGACCGACATGGCCGCGACCGAATCGACCGGCGACGTGGAAGGTGCGTTGGACGAACAGTCGGTCGAAACTTGTTACGGCATCATTGAGGATGTGTTTGCCAAGGGCGGGAAGGGCAAACCGGAAGGGCTGGTCAAACGGCTGGCCAAAGAGCTAGGCATCCATCGCGACCGCTGGCCCATGTCGTTGTTGCGGCGAACCTGGGAGTTTTTGATGGAATTTGAATCCGGTCGCCGACGTAGTATCGCGCACGAGTCGCGCTGGCTGAACCTGCTGGGCTACGCATTGCGGCCCGGCTACGGGATGGCCGTGGATGACTGGCGCGTGACCGAAACGTGGCGCATCGTGCAAGGAAAACTGGCCCATCATTCAGCAGCCATTCGGGCCGAATCGCTGATCCTCTGGCGGCGGATCGGCGGCGGCCTATCGGCCGGGCAACAGCGTTCGATCGCCGAACCGCTGGTAGCCTCGGTACGCACCATGCATCGCCAGTCGACCACCGGCAAGAGCCGCTCGGGCGACGTCGGCGTGAAACCGAGCGAGACCGCCGAGATCTGGCATCTGCTCGGCTCGCTGGAATTGTTAGGAGTCCCCCAAAAAGTAGATTTGGGAACCAAGCTGCTAGATCTGTTACCCAAGAAAAAGTTCGAGCCCGCCCGTCCCGCCATGATTTGGGCCGTGGGCCGATTGGGGCAACGGGTTCCTGTTTATGGCCCTTTGAACACCGTCGTCCCACCCCAGACGGCATCGGCTTGGCTGGAGGCTCTCACCCAACTCGAAACCGATCTGCCGGTTCACGATCTGGCCATCATGCAACTCGCCCGCCGCACCGCCGACCGATACCGCGACCTGGATGAAAAGGCTCGCCAGCGAGCCGCCGACTGGCTTGCCGATCGCGAAGTGTCACCGCACTTGATCGAACTCGTTCGCGACGGCGGCCAGCTTGACGAACAAGAACGCAATCGAGTGTTCGGCGAAAAATTGCCCAGTGGAATAAGAATTCGCTAAGTCGTTGTTCGCTCCGCGAACAAAACGAGCGGCAGCACAGGCTTTGCCATTGGCATCGAGGATGATCCCCCAAACCGCACTAGCACAGCCCGTGGCACACATTGTATCCTCGGGTCTTTAGTAGGCGCTCGCGCCCCCGTCTGGTCCACCTTCGTCGAAAGTGACCTCCAGCATTCCGTTTGACTGGTATTGAAAATGCAAATTGTGATCACTGCCGTGGGGCCCGATAATGTTGGCCTAGCCGATCCCATCATTCACTATGTGACCGGCCAAGGCGCGAATATTGCCGAAATACAAATGTATGACCACGACGAGGAAGCCTTGTTCGCGATGTTATTGCGAATCGAACTTCCGACCGACCAGCTTGCTCCGCTGCGGCAGGCGATGTTGCAGATTGGCGACTTGAAGCGGCTGTCGATTCGCGTTTGGTCGCCGGAAGAACGGGCCGATCGGCCGCGCGTGGCCATTTGCGCGACCTATCGGCCCGAACCGCCGCTAGCCTTGCTGCGCGCGATCCGTGACGGTCAGATCAAGGCCGATGCGGCGGTCATGATTGGCAACCGTAACGCCTGCCGGGGGATCGCGGAACAATTTGGCGTCGATTGGCATTCGATCGGCGACTCGCAGGGAAACGCCGACGACGAGAAGTTGGTTTCGATTTGCGACGAGTACAACGTCGACTACATCATCTTGGCCCGCTACATGCGGATCTTGCCCGCGGCCAGTTGTTGGAAATATGCGGGGGGCCGGATCATCAACCTGCATCACGGGCTGTTGCCGAGCTTTCCCGGAATGCGTCCGTATCACGAAGCGTACGCCAGTCGCATGCTGACCTACGGAGCGACCTGCCACTTTATCGTTCCCGAGTTGGATGCCGGAAATCAGATTATCCACCAATCGACTTTTACCGTCCCGCCTGGTATGAAAATCGATGAAGTGCTTCGCATCGGCCAGGAAGACAATGAACCGCGCTGCCTGGTGGAGGGCGTGCGCCGCGTCGTCGACCGCGAAGTGCAATTGCATTTTCATCGCGTCGTCGCGCGACCCTGAAATTGTACTCAGCACGAGTTGGAGATCCCATGTCGTCAACCCGCTATCGTGAAATTGAAGTCGCCGGATTGCCCACGGAAATGGGACGTCAGTTTGGTGAGGCGGCGCGCGAGGAGATTCGCGGTTTCGCGGCGGTTTCTCTCGAACAGGTTAACAAGACGATTAAGATCTCTCGCCAACGGGCGTTGGAAATTGCCGCCGAGTGTATGCTGTTGGTCCAGCAATATGCTCCGGATCATCTGGAGGAACTGCACGGCATGTCGGACGGTTCGGGAGTGTCGTTTGAAGATTTGATGCTGCTGCAGATTCGCAACCAATTCACACCTGATACGGATAGCGGTTGCACGTCGTTTTCCACTGCTCGGGAGGCAGCCGGCAAGCGGAAGATGTTTGTCGGGCAGAACTGGGACAACGATCCGCTGCTGGACGAATTTAACGTTGTGCTAACGCGGCGACCGGCTGACAAACCGGCGCTGATGACAATCACGCAAGCCGGTTTGATCGCCTATATCGGAATGAACGACGCCGGCATGGCGGCGTGTTTGAACACCTTGCCCGCTCCCAGCCGGCCGGTGGGTGTGCCGCATTACTTCACATTGCGTGCGATTTACGAAACAACGTCGCTCGACGACGCCGTGGCCGCGTTGCGACGGGCCGAGCGGGCGATTCCGGCCAACATCATGCTGGCGACTCCGCAGGGTCCAGCCGACTTGGAAGTGACGGTGGACGAAGTTTACGTCCTTCGCGACGAAGGCAGCGGCGTGGTCACGCACACCAATCATTGTCTGCATCCCGATTTGGCCGGAGTCAATGAGCAGTTTGACGAGTTGATTCAGTCGAAACCGCGCAAGCAGCGAATCGATGATGCGCTGCAAGGCGCGGGCGGGTCGCTTGAACTGGCTCATCTGCAAGCGGCACTGAGCGATCACCAGGGCTATCCGAAGTCAATTTGCCGCCATGCCAACGATCATCCACAACGCGGTTTCTGGGAAACGGTCTTGTCGGTGATCATTGAACCAGAGGCGAGGCGAATGCACATCGCTCGGGGAACGCCGTGCGATCATCCGTACGAAGCCTATCAGTTGCGGTGAGTCGCTGATCGCTCCGCGATCAGAACGTATCCGTTTTGTTCGCGGAGCGAACAACGACTTTACTTGTGAAGGTGAAAGCTAAAACCGCTCGACGGATAGTGTCGGTGATGATGATGGCGATCGTAATGGTGATAGCGATCGTAGTGGTGATGATAGCTTGGGTAACGCCGCACGGGATGCACGTAGACAGGAGCGGGCACGTAGCGTTCTCGCACGATGACCGGGGCGCGAACTGGCGCTGACGGATAGGAGTATCCGCCGACCGGCGCTTGTTGCATCGTGGTGATCACCAACTCGCTAACGCCTTGGTTGTGAAGCGCGATGACGTCGGCAACTTCCACTCGGCGCTGCACGCCGTTGCTCCGAATGTGATTGATAATGACTTGGTCGCTCAAGCCATTGCGCGTCATGAAAACTACGTCTTGGGGAGACACGGCGCGGGAAAGCTGGGCCTGCTGGCGGTAGGCCGCGGCAGCTCGCTGGCGAGCGTGGTCTTCGTCAACCGTGTTCCCTATCGCCGCGCCCGTGATGGTTCCGATTGCCGCGCCAATTAACGCGCCCGCTCCGGCTTCATCGTTGTGGTCGCCAATCGCGGCACCAGCGGCCGCGCCGGCCAGCCCGCCAAAAATCGCTCCGCGTTTCGTATGCTCTTGAGCGGAGACCGCCGAAGTGAGGACAGTGGCAAGAATGATGGAGCAGCTTGCGATGCGTGTATTCATGAGGACTCCTCTTTTTGATGAGGACGCGATGCACGGATATTTGGCGGGAAGAATGACCCAAAAGGGCAGTTCGCCATTTTCGTTTATCGGCATTCACGCGGAGGCGACTTGAGGGTCTTCTTCTTTCCTTTACCCTTCAATAGCTTCCAAGCTCGCGATGTTACTAGCAACGCGGATCTGATCAATTACGTCGCGAATGGGGTTTGCAAATGTGTGTAGACCGTTTCCGGCGAACAGCAGGCCAACCAACTCGTGCCTGTCATTCAAAATGCCGCTGCCACTGTCACCACTGTCACTAAAATCGCCTTCATTGTCGTCGGTCGGCGCGATGACAAGCTGCTCGACGAACCTTGCCGTGCCGCCGTCATAAGGCACGTTGGCAACGCCAGCGATTCCGACAACATTTCCTTCGGTGTAGCCGGTTGTTCGCCCGACTTTGTAGACTCGTGATGATTGGCGTAGCGTACCCGTTGTTGAATCGACCGAGTAAGGTGGAGCGACTCCGCGGATCGTTCCGCCGTAGGTGACGCGATCCAGGTCGTCGAATTCACGCCCGGAATCAAAAAGCTGCGCAATCGCCGCATCCACCGTGTTGTTGGGGGTTCCAGCGCTGTCCGGAAACCGAATCTGTACAACGCCGACAACGCCGCCGATCTCCAGTTCGTTGATCAAGTCATTAAACGTGGGCATTAGATTTAGCTCGCTATCCGTCAAGTCAAGTGTTCCAGGCTGGACCACGGATTCGCCATTCGCGGCCGCGTTCGACCGCCCAATGACGTGGTTGTTGGAAACCAAATAGAGACTTCCCGCGTCATCGGTCATGTAGAATCCGGCGGTCCCGACGCTGAGGAAATTCGGGTACTCATTCGTGGGATTGGTCACGCCAATTCCGCAACGCAATTGTTGGAATCGCTTTTGCGAGTTCAGTGCTGGAGGCGGCCCCCCGAAGCGGCCGCGCTGAGCCATCGGGGAGCGAAGGGCGGGCATGGGTTCGATCGCACCCGTGGTCTCAACAACGTCGATGTCCCGCTGTGCCGGTTGGACACCCGCGGTAGAAGAAAACGACGATGCAAAAGCCGTGACGCCGTGAGCCTTTAGTTGGGCCGCCGTCATTTTTTGATCCACATAGGCGGTGACACAGAAATCCGTGGCTTGGTCCAAGGGACCCGTATCTTTGTTGGCGACCGCGACGAATCGAACATTGCTCGTGGGATCATCCAGCATTGAAATCCCGTGTTTACGTACGATGTTAACAGCTTGCTTGAAATCCATGAGATTCTCCAAGTGAGTGGTTCGAAGTTAGCAATGGTTAAGATCCACCGATCAGGCGCTTCCGTTTGAATAATTTCCCCTTTTCATTTTCAGCGGTATAATTGCAGCGTGCGGAATTGCAAAAGGAACCCCCTCATGACCACCAATAAAAATCCTTCTTATCAACAACTGAAGACCATCCTTGCGGATAGTGATTCGCTGCTATCCCGTCTGAAGTTGAAGGACGCCACATTCATGATTCCCACTGACGGCAAGGGGTTTCGAATCAAGGTTTCTGGTCCCAAGCAACAATGCACGCCGGGAAAAAGAACGTTGGATTGCAAACTACCAGACGGTGAAACCGTTTCCGTGTTGTTTGAGGTCTGTGATGACTATGAACCAGTAGAACCGCTCTCCGGGACGGAAGAGGACTAAGGATCAAGATGTCTGCCGCCGTCGTCCCAAAGTGCCCGGCCCGAGTTCTCGAAGGTCGATCCTTCCGCCGCGATTCAGTTTCGGTGGAAAGAACTCTCCCCATCTATTGATTGCATTTCTGCCAAAGAAGCTAGCGCGAATTCTCCAAGGAAAGTAAGAAAAGTTTCCGAACGCTGCTGTTCGTGTTTACGTACGGCCAAGGCGTCATTCCGATAGTTGGAGACGGGCCACATCTATCAGCGTCGCTACGACAAGGCCGTCCTGTGCACGGTTTGCATTTTGGGGACGTGTTGTCTTGGGCTGAGCCTGGGCATCGCCACATGGTTCACGCGCGGCCTTGGGAAATGTGTCCCTCACCGACGCCTCGGGCGGCGACTAACGCGTTTTTTAGGGGCGCATCGCATTTGGCGGCCTCTTGTGGCTCCGACCCGCGCGGATTATTATGCTGGTTTCCCTCCCTTCCAATATCCACCAACATCCATGCGTCACGTTCTTTCCGCCACCGTGCAAAATGTCCCCGGAGTACTCGCCCACATCTCCGGAATGCTGGCGTCTCGCGGCTACAACATTGATTCTCTCGCTGTTGGCGAGACGGAAGATCCGAACCTGTCCCGCATGACCTTTGTCGTCGTGGGCGACGAGCGCGTGCTGGAGCAAGTTCGCAAGCAACTTGAGAAAATCGTGACGGTGGTCGAGGTTGTCGACGTCAGTTCAACTGAACATGTCGAACGGGACTTGATGCTATTGAAAGTCGCCGCCCCTCCTGGTCCCAAGCGGTCGGAGATCCGTGAGTTGGTGGAAATATTCCGGGGAAAGATCGTCGACGTGGCCGCTGAACAAGTGATGATCGAAATCTCCGGCAACGAAAATAAGATCGAGGCGTTTATCGATCAGATGCGGCCGTATGGAATCGCCGAATTGGTCCGCACCGGCAGGATCGCCATGATCCGTGGAGGTGCCGCGGATGCCAGCGCCGACGGGCCACGCTTGCAACATAGCTCGATCCGCCGCTTCGTCGAATAACGCGAGGCAGTGCCTCGGACCCATACGAGCTGCCGCTCGAACTTAATAACCCGCTCCCGTTGGTCGTAAAAGCTGCAACCGCTTTGATCGGCCAACCAACCAAGTTCAGGAAACACCGATGCCCGCAACTATTTACTATGATAACGACGCCGACCTATCGCTGCTGAAAGACAAGACGATCGCGATCCTCGGCTACGGTTCCCAAGGACACGCCCAAGCGCAGAACCTACGCGATAGCGGCTGCAACGTAGTGATCGGACAGCGGCCCGGCGGAGCAAATTATGACCTGGCCGTCAGCCATGGCTTCGATCCGATGCCGATCGACGAAGCCTCCAAACGCGGTGATCTGGTCAACATCTTGCTGCCGGATGAAGTGCAAGGCGACCTCTACCGCGATCACATTCGCGACAACCTTTCGCCCGGCAACATCTTGATGTGCTCGCACGGTTTCAATGTGCATTTCGACCAAGTCGTCCCGCCCAGCGGAGTCGACGCGTTGCTGGTCGCTCCCAAAGGGCCCGGCCACTTGGTTCGCAGTGAGTTCGAAAAGAGCGGTGGCGTTCCGGCTCTGATTGCCGTCAGCGACGGAGCCAGTGAGGACACCAAGAAACTGGGTCTAGCTTATGCCAAAGGCATCGGCGGAACCCGCGGCGGCGTGATCGAAACGTCGTTCGCCGAAGAGACGGAAACCGATCTGTTTGGCGAACAGGTGGTCCTCTGCGGTGGTGCCAGCGAATTGGTCAAGGCGGCGTTCGAGACCCTTGTCGAAGCCGGTTACCAGCCGGAAATGGCCTATTTCGAGTGTATGCATGAGTTGAAACTGATCGTGGACTTGTTCTATCAGGGCGGGCTCAGCTATATGCGGTATAGCGTGTCGAACACGGCCGAATTCGGTGACTACACCCGCGGGCCCAGAATCATCAACGATGATACTCGCGCGGAAATGAAGAAGATTCTCAAGGAAATTCAAAACGGCGAATTCGCTCGTGAATGGATTCTAGAAAATCGCGCGGGAGCCCCGGCATTCAAGGCCAAGCGGCGACTCGACCGCGGCTTGGAAGTCGAAAAGGTCGGCCGCCGCCTGCGTAGCCTCATGTCCTGGATCGACGCCAAGGTGGTAGACTGAATTCGATGGCCGCGGGATCCACGGTCGCACGATAAACCCGGCCAACTCGAAGCATGTCTATTCACGAACTCCACACCCGGCATCAGCGAAACTTTCGCACCAATCGGTTCGTCTATCCGGTGTTGAGCCGGCGGAGCGGCGGAATCTCGATTGGCGTGAATCTAAATCCAGACAAAGTCTGCAATTTCGACTGCGTCTATTGTCAAGTCAATCGCACTTCGCAATCCGAAACGCGGTTCGTGGATATCGACCAGTTGCTCGAGGAACTGGATCACGTCGTGGAATTGGTCGCCAGTGGCGATCTGTTTTCGACCGACAAGTTTCAGCATACGCCGGACCCGCTTCAGCGGCTCAACGATATCGCCTTTTCGGGAGACGGCGAGCCGACGACCTACAAAAACTTCGACCAGATTATCGAGCGTTGCGCCGAAGTAAAGCAACGGCATGGACTGGACGATGTGAAGATGGTGTTGATCACCAACGCCAGCATGTTTCATCGCCCGCATGTGCAACGAGGCTTGGAAATCCTCGACGCCCACAACGGCCAAATATGGGCCAAGCTTGAGGCGGGCACGGAAGAGTATTTTCGTCTGGTCGATCGCACGTCGATTCCGTTTCAGCAGATTCTTGACAACATCACGCTCGTGGCCCGGCAACGGCCCATTGTGATTCAAGCACTGTTCATGCGGATTCAGGGCGAACCGCCATCGGCAGCCGAACTAGATGCTTTCGGCGAGCGGCTCAACGAGATTGGCGCGCACGGAGGCCAGTTGGAACTGATTCAAGTTTACACGGTCGCGCGGACTCCGGCCGAGAGCTTCGTGACGGCGTTGACCGACGAAGAAGTGGATGATCTGGTCGATCGGCTACGGCGGCAAACGGGACTGTCCGTCCAAGGCTTTTACGGCGGCTAGTCCACCCGATCCTTCATGGCGGATGATGCGAGAAACCTGATGACTGACGAAGCCACAACACAACGGCGCATGCTCAGAGGAGTCATGATCGCGGTCGGTGTGTGGGGTGGCTTACTGTCGCTGGGCGCATTGATTTTTGGCCGCAATCCCGAGACGGGAGACGTTACGTTTTCCGTCAATCCGTTGCGGGGCTTGATTGTGTTCGCTTGCGTGGCGGGCTTTCTCGGTTTTTGGTCGCTACTGCTGGCCAATCAAAAACGAAAGCCGGAAGCGGAATCAAAACACAAAATGAATAAGCCGCCCGACAAGCCATGACTTCGGAGTATCAAGTTGGCGACCATTCTCGATAAGATCATGGCAACCAAGCGGACCGAGATTGCCGCGGCGAAGCAACGACGTCCCGAGGACCAGTTGCGTCGCGCCCTGGCCGATACGCCGCCGCCACTCGACTTCTTTGCGGCGTTGGCTGCCGACGGGCCGATCAAATTAATCGCCGAAGTCAAAAAGGCAAGTCCCTCAAAGGGGATCATCCGCGAGGACTTTGATCCAGTCCGAATCGCCGGGATCTATGAACAATCGGGCGCGACCTGCATCAGTGTGTTGACCGACGAGCAATATTTTCAAGGCAGTCTCGAATACCTGAGCAACATCCGAACCTCGGTGGATTTGCCGATTTTGAGAAAAGACTTCATTCTCGACGCTTATCAGTTGCTTGAAGCTCGAGTGGCCGGCGCGGACGCCGTCTTGCTGATTGCAGAATGCCTGGACGACTGTAACCTGCGAAAGCTACACAACGAGGCGATTGAGCTGGGAATGACTCCGCTGGTTGAATTCTACGAGCCCACGAATTTGCCCCGCGTGCTAGAAGCGGGAGCCACCCTTGTGGGAGTAAATAACCGGGACCTAAAGACGTTTGAGACCGACCTCCAACACACAATCCGCATGAAAGCAGGCGTTCCCGACGAATGCCTCCTGGTCGGAGAAAGCGGCATCCGCAATCGCGACGACGTAGTGATGTTGGAGCAGGCGGGCGTCGATGCCATACTCGTCGGCGAGCAGCTAATGTCCACTCCAGACATCGCGGCCGCTGTCAGACACCTGCTGGCGGGGGAAATTGGGAATCCATAACACTATATATACCAGAAGCTTACGTACAACTGCTAACTGAGAGCGTCCAGGCAGCCTCCTCAACCTTTTTTTGCTGTAAAATTCGGAGGATTGGCTAAATCTTACCGATAATACTGAATATACCAGCGACCTGTTTCTACTCACGGAAGTAACCTAGGCGGCTCGTCGCGCAGAGCGAATCCACCGGAGCAACTTACTATGGGCTTTTCCCAATCAATCAGCATGGCCAACAGCCTCATTCGTACCGTGCTAGCAACCGCCGTGGTTGGCGGAATCAGCGTGGGCGGCTGGTTTGGCTATCAAGAATACAACAAGGCCGAACTCACCGTTCAGGATTTGAAGAAGGCGAATGAAGACAACAAGAAGCTACAAAAGACGATTGAAGAAAAGGACTCGGTGATCCGTGAAAAGGACATCGTGATCGAGGAAAAAGACGAAGTCATCGCGGAAAAGCAGGAGGAAATCGACAACCTGGAAATCGCGATTCACTTGCTGAAAGTCGATCATCGGCTGGCCAAGATCAAGGTATTGGAAACGGGGCAATACCCTGATGGCAATAAGTTCTCCAAGGTTGAATTCGTGGAAATCGATGAGAATGGAAAGCCGATTTCGACGCCGCAGGAATTTGTACTCCAAGGCAACGAGATTCGGGTCGACGGCTTGGTGGTCAAGTTCAAGGATGAATACATCGAGAAGGCCGACCTGTTGCGCGGGACCACACTGTTTGCCTTCCGCCAGATCTACGGCAACGACGAAGGGCCACGAAACGGCAAGCCGCTCGACCGAGTCGGGCAGCGACCGGAAGCCTACGGGAAAGGCCGACTGATGTCGGGCTTTGAAAAGAAGATCTGGGACGACTTTTGGGAAATCGCCCAGGATTCGTCCCGTCAAGAAGAGCTGGGCATCCGCGCCATTCACGGCCAAGCCAACTACGTTCAAGCCGTGAAAGGGAAGACCTACTACGTGGAATTACGAGCTTCGGGCGGCGCGACGATTCGCGTCACCGACGAGCCGGCCGTACCAAGCGGCCGCCCACCGGCGTAGCCGATTGTCGTGGTTCGCTCCGCGAACAAAACGCTCTGATTACGGATCGTTCTAGTAACGATTTTGCGTTTTTATCGCGGAGCGATCAACGACTCTCACTCAACAACCGCCGGCTAATCTTCCGCCCGGTGACGCACAGCGGATACTCCACGAGGTCATGGGGCTTCACCCATTTGAGCCGCGTGCCGTTGGCCTTTGTCCTCCCCAACACCTCGGCGGTCTTGTAACAAACGAGTTGAATCCGAAACCGCGTTACGCCGTACTTAATCTTGTGCCACACCGCCCCGGTCCCGACCGTCAGTCCGGTCGACTCTAGCACGCGCCCCGAAACACTCTCGGCCAGATTGCCGTTGGTTGAAGGTGGCATCTCGAACCGGGGAAAATCCCACAGCCCTTCCCACCGCTCACCCGTGCCGCATTGCCGCAGCAGCACCTTCCCGCCGCGCAGCATGACCACCGCCACCTCTTGCACCTCTTCATAGTTTGTCTTTTTCGCCAGCGCGGGAATCTCTTCGACCAATCCCATTTGGTTCGCTTGGCAAACATCGCGCGCCGGGCATCTTCGGCAGTCGGGATTACGAGGAACACAAACCGCGCTGCCCAGTTCCATCAGCGCCTGGTTGAAGAGCCCCGATTGCTTTCGCGGCAACAGATTCTCGGCCAGCTTCCACAAATGTTTTTGTCCCGCGCCGCGGCGAGGATCCTCGCGATAAGCCGACAACCGGCTCAACAAACGAATCGTGTTGGCTTCCAAAATCGGCTCGCGAGCATCGATCGCAATCGACAGAATCGCGCCGGCCGTATAACGCCCGATCCCGGGCAGCGCCCGCACGGCTTCAACTTCCAAAGGAAACACGCCATCGTGCCGTTGCATGATCACTTGAGCCGCATCATGCAGTTGGCGGGCACGGCGATAGTAACCCAGCCCTTCCCACAAGCACAGCACGTCTTGTTGATCGGCCTTGGCCAGTTCGGCAACATTTGGAAAACGCTCGACGAAGCGCTCGAAATAAGGAATCACCGTCGCCACTTGCGTCTGCTGCAACATGATCTCGCTGACCCAGATCTGGTACGGATCGCGAGTTCTTCGCCACGGCAGATCACGGGCATTGGCTTGAAACCAAGTCCGCAGCCGGCGGCGCAAATTCTGGCGCACTTTGCCATCGTCAAAAGGCGCGAGTTGCCGCGCATCGTCGCTTGCCTCGTTCGGTTCCATCCTGTTCATTCCGTTGAATCTAGCGGCACCACGATCTCCAAAGGATCGGGGCCATACTTTCCTTGCGTCATACTGGAAGTCGTTCCTTGATCCCCGCCGACGGTGAACACGGCGTAATGGTCGTCGGCCACGACAAGACTCAGCGGCTTGTTGTTATAGGGATCGATCGGTACTTGGGATAAAAACCGCGGGACCAATTCGTCGAGCGACGCCGGCACGCGATGGTTCGCCAGTCGAAATCGTTGGATCGCCAGTGCCGTATTGCTAACCCGTTGCGTGGCCGTCCGGCGAGCCGCCGCTTCGAAGCAAGCCGACATCGCGGGCAACACC
>JAJDEH010000171.1 GCA_029259935.1 Planctomycetota bacterium | reverse complement strand
CGCGATCTGGTTGGTATCCAAAGCCACTTCGTTGGCCTGTTTGGCGTTTTGGCTGACGGCTTCGATGTTCCGCGTCAGTTCGTCGATCGACGCGTTCATCTCTTCGACCGAAGCACTTTGAGTTTGAGCTCCGTGGGCCATGTTCTGCGAGTTCTCCGCAATCAGGGCGGCACCCTCCGCGAACTGGTCCGCGCTATCGACCACTTGGCCGATGACGCTCCGCAGATCATTCAGCATTTGCCGCAGCCCATTGGCCAATTCACCCACGGCATCGTCGCCGGTTACCGTGACTTGCTGGGTTAAATCGCCCTGGGCGGCCGCATTGACAACGCCCAACAACTCGTCGACCTTGTCCCGCAGTTGCTGCTGTTCGAGCCGCTCGCGTTCCTGATTCTCGCGTTCACGCTCTTGATTCTCACTTTCCCGTCGTTCGGCCGCTTGCTTGTCTTGGATGAAGCGGCGCAGACCCGACCCCAGTTGTCCAATGGCATCATCGCCTTCGACGTCCACCTGAAGTGAGTAATCGCCTTGGGTAACTCGATTGAGAACTTCCAGCATCTGGTCCACGTTTTCACGCATCTGCTCTTGTTCGCGGCGTTCGCGCTCTTGATTCTCGCGTTCGCGATCGTCGGCGGCTTGCTTTTCATCAAAGAACTTGTTGAGTCCGTCGCCCAGTTCCACGATGGAATCGTCGCCAGCAACGTCGATCCTTCGCGTGTCGTCGCCTGAACCGATGGAATTGACGACTTCCAGGATGTGTGCCACGCACTTTTGCGTTCTTTCTTGAGCCAAACGTTCCTGCTCTTGGCTCTCCTTTTCTCGCAACTCGGCAACTTGCTTATCCGCAAAGAATTGGTTCAAGTTTTCGCCCAATTTGCCAATGGCGTCGCTGCGCGAGACTTCGATCTTCTGCGAGTTGTCGCCTTCGGCCACCGCGGTGACAACTCTCAGAATTTCATCCACGCTTTGCTGCAAGGCGGCTTGGCTCTCGCGTTCGCGGGCGGCCGCCTGTTGTACTTCGTCCATCGACGCCGCTGAAGCCTCAACGGCCTGATTGAGAGCGGTGGCCATTCTTCCCAATTCGTCCGTACTCTTGATGTCGAGCCGCTGGCTTAAATCGCCACCGGCAACGGCTTCGAGCACGGACACGGTTTTCTGCACGGGCCGTGCGATCATCACCGCGACACTCCACGCCACGAGTACGATGACCACAATGGAAGCAATGACCACGCCGATGATCCAAAACAACAAAGTACTCTGAGCGGCGTTTGCGTCGCGCTCCATGGCTTTGACGGAGGCGAACGCCTCGCTGGTCTCAATTTCGGCGATCAGCGCCCAATTCAGTTCGCCGATTTTCGTCGCCGAAAATGCCGACAACACTTCGGAGCCCAAGTAGTTTTCCGTCTTCAAAGTGCCGGATTCACCCGACAAGGCCGTTTTTGCCGGGTCCGTCTCGACCTTTCCCTGCGCGGGATTACGGTAGGAGCCCATGACCGAATGATTTTCCGGATCGCGGTAGGTGTCGGAACGCATCAAAAAATTTGGGCCCACAAGATAGGCTTCGCCTGTTTCACCCAGCCCCGCTCGCTCACTCATCACCGTGGTGACACGATCCAGGGGCATTTGAAATACTGCCACGCCAATTTTCTTGTCGCCGTCATAAATGGGCGACGCGATGAAACTGGCGGGCGCCTCGTACGAGGGTGTGTAAGGAGCGTAGTCGACCAAAACAACCGCGTCTTTATCGGTGGCCGCGTTCGCTCGCCGAAACGCCTCGCCGAAGTTAGTTTGCGCGTAGGGACCGTTGATCAAGGATGTCGAGTAGTCGAGTTCCTTGAACACCGAATAGACGACGTCTCCGGTCTCCGAATCGCACAAAAAGATGTCGTAGTACCCAAATTTTTCAAGGTAGCTTCTGACGACAGGATGCACCTTGGCGTGCAATCCGTTGTATTTTGTGTTCGCGATACCGCGATTCAATTTGTGTTTCGAACCAAGAGGATTCTCATTGGCTCGAATGTAGGCATGCTGTAAGGCGATGGAATCGTCATCCAATTGTTCGAAAAACGCCATGGCGTCTCCTGACTTCCCACCATTTTGACTCTTGTATTCCTTGCTGAACTCGTTGGTGTAATAGATTGCCAAGTCCTTACGCATTTCATTCAGTTGCGCTGGCTCAATTCCTTGGTCAGCGCGGTAGGCGGAAAATGCTGCTCGGAACTCGCTCATCGCATCGACCACCATGCGGTCTTCCGAGAACGTCAGAACTTGATCATTGATCGTGTTGAAATACTGCTGGATCGCGGATCGTTTCTCGTCGCGAATCGCCGAAAGCTGTTCAAAGATCTGCTTCTCCATCGCCTTGGCCGTGGTTTGGCTGGCGTTGTCGAGCGCCCGGTTCGCCTGGCGGTAGGCGATCCATGCGGCTATGGAAACAGGCACGACGCCCACCAACAGAAAAAGCGCAATCAGCTTTGGTTTCATCCGAATGTTTGATAGTCGAAATCTCGACATGACTTTGCACCCCTATTTTTCACAACGTGATCATGACCTGTCTTCAGGTGACGTATTCGATGGGGCGAACTCGTGAATGGCCAGAAAGGCCCATGATGTCCGCGGCCGCCCCAGCCTCGCGGATCATTCACATGTTGGTATAGGTTCGCTGACGCAAAGCGTCAAGGAATGCACCTGCCCAGGTGACAAACCGAAAAACCGATTCCCTTAGCAAATCAATGCGAACCGACGGCGGATTCGGAGGCGCGCGCGAGCAGAGGCGATAGAACCAAAGCATTCGGTCGAGCAAACCCCTTCACGCATATAGGACCTTGCTCAATTGAAGTTGGCGGAATTTTTTCGCGAAAGTACGAAATCTGTTCGCCTCGCATGGGGCCGCGCCGTGCCATGACGGTTCCGCCTATCAACGAAAAATGGGGCAAGATTTTGTCTTGCCCCACAAAAGCGTTGATTGGATTTCAGATAGGCCGGCACTTAGGTGCTGACCGTGGCGACGTCCTCGAACTGAGTTGCAGCGCCGGATCCCAATTGAACCGAATGAGTGGTCGCCTGGTGGGGGTCGACCTTGAAGCCACGAACCAACTCGCGAAGCTGTCCGGACTGCGCGCCAAGTTCTTCACTTCCGCTGGCCATCTCTTCGCTGGAGGCCGCCACGCGTTCGGTCACCTGGGACACCTGCTGAATGGCGGTGGCAACTTCGCTGGCGTTTTGCGACTGCTCGCCGGTCGCGGTCGCGATCTCGCCAATCCTAGCCGCCGTCGCTTCGACGCCCTCGATGATC
>JAJDEH010000018.1 GCA_029259935.1 Planctomycetota bacterium | reverse complement strand
GGACAGACTTTTACCTATGACTTCTGAACCGGGCCGCGTGATCGCTAGATCGGCCTACGCCGACACGATGACGGCCACCAAGGGCACCAACCACAAGATCGGGTGAAATAATGCCACGAAACTGAGGCAGCCAATAATGAGGGCGACCAGGGCCATGCCGCTGACGGACTTGTACTCCAAAACCTCCTCGCCAATCGAGGAGAATTGGGCTCCATCTTTTTCTTCGACGCTCAACATACTTTTTCGTGGGCTCCCCGCAGAGGTGCCTTCGCTTGGTATTTACTTCATGACCCGCTGCAGTTCTTCCAGCGACGTAATTCCCTGACAGACCAGCAAAATGCCTTGGTCCTGCAGTGTGTGATGTCCGGACCGCTTTACGATTGTACGAAGCGTCTGCAGGTTTGGTTTGCCCTTTAGGGCTGCGCGAATCTGGTCATCCATGGTCAGAAACTCGAAAATCCCGGTCCTGCCGCAGTAACCCAGACCCTGGCAATTGGGGCAGATCGGGATGGGAATGGGCTTGCCGTTCTTGTCCAAGGGCGGGTCGGGCGGGGGCGTCCAAGGACGATAGAACACATCAATGCGGCCTGGCGGCAGTCCCATTCTTTGCAGCATTTGCGGTGACGGTTTGTAGGGCTGCTTGCAATTATCGCACAGCATACGGGTCGGACGCGCGTTAAGGACGCCCAGCATGGATTTGGCGAACTTCTCGGCGTCCGGCTTGAGCATGAGAAATCGCAACAGCGCTTCGTCGGCCGATTTAGCGTGAATCCGAGTGATCACGAGGCGACCATGATCGGCCGCTTGGTCGACCAGACTGTTCGCGATTTCGGTATTATCCAGTTCGGGAACGACGAGTACCTCGGGCTGGCGTAGAATCAGCTTGTCGAGGGTCAACTTGTAAGGTTTGCCGGCCGCCGGATCATAGACATTCGGCGCGACGTTTAATATCTCCGGGTCGCTGTATTGGGCACTTTGGAGGCACGCGAAGTCACGCATGAAGCGGTCGCACTCGTTCAAACATGCGGTCCAACTAGTCGTCAGGCCTCCCTTGGGGGGTGCCGAGACAATGAGGATCCCTCCCTGGGACGCATCAGAAAGCTCCTTGAACCGAGTTCGCATGGCTTCCCGCATGCCCAATTCTTCCAGCCGTTCCAGCGGCTGACGGTTGCACTCAAAGTCCAGGATCGCCCGTTCACCGGTCTTCACGCCTTGGCTGGTAACCGCGCAACCCCCTTTGACTTTCAGAAACCGCACCTTGAAGTTGCCCGACTGGCGCGCCCGGCGTTCGCGCGGATCGCAGTTGGCCAGGCACTTCAGCGACGCCAACATCGCATCGCCGCTTTGCCGATCACGCGGGGGAAGATCGTGCCAAAATCCGTCAATTTGATACTTCATTCCGACGGACTGTTGCGTGAAATCCAACATCACTTGCTCAGCCCGTTTGACGATCGCGTCGGCGATCAACAGGATCACATCGGCAAAGCCGGGGATGGCCTGCGCGGCTTGCAAGTTAGCGACCCGCAGGTCTTCGGTTTCACCGCCGGCGGTGACCTCGACGGGCGGCAATTGGACTTGTGGTTGGTTGGCCATGGAGGACGACTCGGTAGGGAGATTTTACTTCAAGACCCGTTGGATCTCATTGAGCGAAGTGGTGCCCCGCGCGGCGGCGGCGATTCCTTCTTCTTGCAAGGAACGGTGTCCGGCCGCGGCGGCGACCCGACGCAGAACTTCTACTTTGGGCTGACGCGCCAGCGCCTGTCGCATCTTGTTATCCACGACAAGCAGTTCGTAGAGCCCGAATCGTCCAAGATAACCGAGATTGGAGCAACTAGGACAGACGGGGGCCGGGATGGGCCGGCCCTTTTCATCCACCAATTCCTCGGGCGGCGGTGGCTCCCATTGGCGGTACAACGTGTTGACTCGGCCAGGAGGCAGTCCCAGCTTTTGCAGCAATTGCGGCGTGGGCTGGTAAGGCTGCCGGCAAGTTTCGCAAAGACGTCTTGCCAGCCGCGTATAGACCACGGCTTTGATTGCCTTGGCGAATTTGTCGGCGGGTGCCTTCATCGCCAGGACGCGCAAAAACGCTTCGACGGATTCATTGGCCTGGATGCTGGCGACCACGAGATTCCCGTGATCGTTCACTTGGTCACAGAGGATTTCGACCGTCTGCTGGTTGACCATATCGGCCAGAACAAAGGCTTCAGGTTGCTTGAGCAAGACACCGGGCAACATTTGGTTCGGCGTTTGGCCGGCCGCCTTGTCAAAAGTCATCATGTTGATGTTTTCGACGTAGGGCAGGGGATCGGCGACGTTGTCGAAGCCGACGAAGTCGCGCGTGAACCGGTCGGCGGCCCGCAGCGTGGCAGCGAACGACGTCGTCAGGCCTTGGCCGGGCGCCGCCGAGACAAGAATCAATCCTCCCCCTGGATCGTTCAGCATGCCGGTCAGTTGGCCGAGCATTTTTTGACGCATCCCCAGCGAGGGGAGTTCATTAAGATGGTCGGTCTTTCCGATCAGCTTGAGCATCACGCGTTCGCCCGTCTTGACTCCCTGGCTCGTCAGGCTGCACTCGATTTTGTTATCGAAAAACTCAACCTTGAAACTTCCTTGTTGTTTCAGACGCCGCTCGCCTGGTTCCAGGTCGGCCAACTTTTTCATCGAGCCCAACATGGCATCGGCGGTGGGGCGATCTCGTTGCCCCATGTTGTGCCATACGCCGTCGACTTCGTAACGTACTCCAACTGCCTGCTGCTGGTAGTCCAACATGACGATCGCGGCCCGCTTTGTCATGGCGTCGGCGAACAGTTCCTTGACCATCGGAAAGGCCGGCACGTTGCGCGCGACAATCAGATTCCCCTGAGCCGCTTTGCCGTCCGCGCCGGCCGCCTTGAATTCAACCGGCGGGCCCAGCATATAGGGTGGCGGAGGCGCGTCTGGGGCCGCCGGAATGCCGTCGCCCGCCATGGCGGCCGCATCTCCAATGGGAGACAAACGTTTGATGATCATGAAATAGGTCAACTCACTGAGAATCATCATGCCAAAAAAGACCACTAATCCTACGCCAAGTCCGACCAGGCGCAGCGGGGACTCCGTTTCCCCCCCGGCGATCAGGTCCATCACAAACATGATGACAAATAGCAAGACCACGCCAACGATCCAGCTTCCGTAAAAGACCACCACCGCCCCAATCTGATACCCAAGAGGTTGCCGGCCTTTGTCACGGATGGTCTTTCCGATCGACTTGCAAAGAAAATACAAAATGACAATATCGAGCATGAGACAGGCTGGCCTATATTCTGGTCAACTTTTCAAACGTCGGTCGAAAGCAAGTGCAAGGGCAGGCTCGCGGGTGCTGCTGAGAAGTTGTTGCGTCGTGATGTGAGAATGTTATGGCGTCGGAAGTCACTGCCGGATGAATGCTCTCGCTGTATTGCCGCTGGAAACTACAAAATACCCGGTGCCTTCACGTCGATCCCCTTCAGCGCCATCTTCAGAGCATCTTGATTCGGAGCGACGGCGAATGCCGTGGGCCGGTCGATCAGTTCGTCGTCGATGAGTTGCTTGAGGCTCATGGTAAAGTCTTGCATCCCGTCTTCAACACCGATGCGGATGGCGTCGGGCAACTTGTGGTCGCTGCCTTCCAGTACTAGTTTCTGAATCGTGGGGTTGAAGTACATGATTTCCACGGTCGGCACACGGGGGACGCCCGGCTTGATCGACTTGAGCAACTTTTGCGAAACGATGCCCTTCATGTTGAAGGCGATGGCGCTGCGGATGGCACCGTGCATTTCCTCGGGGAATAAGTCGAGGATACGGCCGATCGTCGTCGAGGCGCTGGCGGCGTGGATCGTTCCATACACAAGGTGACCCGTTTCAGCGGCGTGAATCGCCGTCATGAACGTTTCTTCGTCGCGCATTTCGCCGACCAACATGATGTCGGGATCTTCGCGAACGGCGTGCTTCATACCGATGCCAAAATCAACCACGTCCTGGCCGACTTCGCGCTGGTTGATGAGGCACAGTTCTTCCGTGAACACAAACTCGATGGGATCTTCCAGCGTAAGAATATGTTTGCGGTACTTGCGGTTCACATAGTTCAACATCGAGGCGATCGTGGTCGACTTGCCGGAACCAGTCACGCCGGCCAGCAGCACCAAGCCTTGATCGTAATTACAAAGCCGCTCGACCGACGAAGGCAGATACAAGCCCTCAAAATCGGGAATCCAGTTATTGATTCGCCGAGCGACCAGGCCGATGCGTCCCAACTGCGTCAGCATGTTGACGCGAAATCGCCATTCAGTGCCATCCACGTCGCAGGTATAAGCAAAGTCGGCTCCGCCCGTGTCGGTAAAAATTTGTCGATTTCGCTCGTCCATCATGGGAATGAGCAAACGGACCATCTCTTCATCGTCAACGGGGCCGCGGCTCAATGGACGCAGTTCGCCTCTCGTACGAATCATCGGCGGGCGTCCGACCTTCAGATGCAGATCGCTCCCTTCGAGCTTGACCAACGCACGAAACAACTTATCGACCTCAAGGTCCCTCTTCCTATGCAACAGCCTTTCGGCCATCGCCTTGGCCATCGGGTCATTGGCGAGCAGATCGTCTAACGGGGCGCTTTCCGTGGAGGGGGCGGCTTTCGTATCCTCTGGATTCTGTTTTTCGGCGTCGACCGTTGCCATGCGCAAACTCCTGTTCCTGAAAGGCTACAGCCTCACCGGGATTCCCCGTGCGGCCATCACCTGCTTGGTTTCACGAATCGAATACTCTCCGAAATGAAAAATGCTGGCCGCTAGTGCCGCATCGGCCTTGCCCTCAAGTACGGCGTCGGCCAAGTGTTCCGGTTTACCCGCTCCGCCGCTGGCAACCACCGGAATCGACACGGCGCTGCTAACGGCGGCGGTTATTTCTAAATCGTAGCCGTCTTTTGTTCCGTCGCAATCCATGCTGGTCAGGACGATTTCTCCCGCACCCAATTGTTCGACCTGCCGAGCCCAGGAGACGGCTTCCAGCCCGGTCGGCAGGCGGCCTCCATTGATGTGGACCTCCCAAACTTCCCGGCCATTATTTTGGATCCGTTTGGGATCGATATTCACCACGATGCACTGGCTGCCAAACCGCAGGGCGGCTTTGCGGACAAAGTCCGGATCGCGGCAAGCGGCCGAGTTGATGGACACTTTGTCGGTGCCGGCGTTCAGCAGGGCTCGGATGTCGTCCAAATTGCGGATTCCGCCCCCAACCGTTAGCGGCATGAAAACCTGTTCGGCCGTGCGACGGACGACGTCAATCATGATATCCCGGCCCTGGTGGCTGGCCGTGATATCCAAAAACACCAGTTCATCGGCACCCTCTTGTTCGTACCGCGCAGCGACTTCGACCGGGTCGCCCGCATCGCGAAGCTTGACGAAATTCGTCCCCTTCACGACGCGACCCTTGTCGACGTCCAGACATGGAATCACACGCTTGGCAAGCATGGCATGAACCAACAGAAAAGTGCTCGGAAACCGATGCAGTCGGGGCCCCCATGAGCGGTTGGCCCTAAACCTCTACTCTAGAGTGCCACCTCGGCTTGGTCAATGAATGTCGCCTGGGCGGCCGGGGCGAACGTCCATGGGGGCGGTCGAGATGCCCGGCTTGTCCAGAATCCGGGCATCTCGTTTTCCCAAGGCCCTTTAGGCCGATTTGGCGATCGCCTCGCGAGCCACGACCAGGCACTGCTTCATGTCTTCCATCGGGTTATCCGCATTCGCTTCATACTCCAGCGACAGGCTGCCGTCGGCGGGGAATTTCACCTTGCGAAGGGCCTTGAACAGGGCCACGACGTCCAGGTTCGCTTCGCCGATCACGACGTTGTGAGACCCGCGATCACCCTTGTGGGTATCGTCCTTGACGTGCACGCCATACACGCGGTCGCCCAGGGCGAGTACCACTTCGGCAGGATCTTCCGCACTGCGAATGTAGTGGCCCGTGTCGACGCAGGCACCGATCAGCTTGTGATGGTCCTTGATGGCGTCGATGGTGTCTTTCGCTTTGTCGTAGAGAGCGCCTGGGCCATGGTTATGAATCGCAATGCGGATGCCGTACTCTTCGACCAGTTTGTCCAGACTGTCAAACGAATCACGCGTCGGATTGGCCGTGATGGTGCGAATGCCGGCCCGCTTGGCGAAGTCGAAAATCTTTCGATTGGCGTCGTGATTCTTATTGAAGCCATTCACGCCGTGAGCGCTGATCGAGATATCCGCCTTGTCCAAAACCTTCTTCAGCGCGGCGATCTGTTCGTCGGTTGAATTTACATTCAGGTGCGCGTTGAAAAACTCAACGTGATGCAACCCCATTCCTTGCAAATGGCGAATGGCATCATGCACGTTAAACTTCCGCAATGAGTAACTCTGGGCTCCCATCGGAAAGCCGCCGTAGGGATCCTTTTTGTCCGCCAGCCCGGCAGCCCGGAGTACTTGCGGAGCATCGAAAAAAGTGGCTCCCGCCGCCGCGGCGGAAGTGAGCGCGAGAAACTTTCTGCGAGAAAGATTGAGATTCATGGAAATCCTCAGCCTGGGAATGAAGTGCGCTGGTGTCGACGACAATTTTGTCTGGAATCCATTATGCAAAGCAGACCTGCCGGAAACAATAAGCGGCGGGGCAGTCCCACCCGGATCTGTTCAAGAACTCGAAAAGGACCCGTAATCGAGCCCATCGCGCGTCACTTTCAGCCAATAATCTGGCTAGTTTTCCGCCCCGTCAGTTGTGCTTGCAGCCACCGCAGCAGCTCCAGATACTCGGCTTCCTGTTGCTCGTCGATGGGACAAGCATGCCCTGCATCGGGCAGCAGCAGGACTCGGCTCTCGCCAGCGTGGGCCCCGATGATTTGCTGTTGAAACGAAGGCGGAACCGTACGGTCCTGCCCCGAAACAACGAACACAACCGGGGCCCGTGACTGGGCCGCGTTTTGAATGCTGCAAAGTTCTGCTGGAACCGTGCGAGCCACGAAGCGAGAAAGGCCCAGATTCCACCAACCATGCCGTTGGGCGATCACCTGCCGTAGCGGTGGGGGATTTCGCAGCTACACTCCGTCCACATCATGCCGCGCGGCAAGATACAGAGCGGCCGCAGTCCCCATGCTGTTTCCGGTCACCAGAACCGGTTTCTCTTTGGCTGCTTCTTTGATCGAGAAATACGCCGCCCGAGCAATCTCGGGAATCTTTTGAATACTGGCCCGCCCCGCGCTGCCGCCGTAGCCAGGCGGATTGATCGACCAAATTTCGCTTGATACTTCGCTCCAACACTCGGCCGGATGCACTGTCGATCGTTCGGCTCGGCCGCCAGTTCCCAGGAATTTGAGGATAAACAACTCGGGGCTCGCCTCGTCGCCGGTCCGTTCGACCCATGCCTCGAACGGCCCGTACTCGGAATCAACCACGCGTCGTTCTTTCCCTTCGACGGGAATGGAATGAGTCGAAGGGCACATCACCGCCCAGTCAGCGATTCGCTTGAACATGGTAACGAACCATCAACTCATTTGCGAAGGATCAATGAACCCGCTGGCCTGGTTGCGCGCCTTCGGCGACACCCAACATAAACACGTCACTGCCACCGGGGCCCGAGGCCAAGATCATTCCTTCGCTGACGCCGAACTTCATTTTTCGCGGTGCCAGATTGGCGGCCATGACGACCAGCCGTCCAACTAACTGCTCTGGATCGCAAGCTTGTTTGATGCCGGCAAAAACGGTTCGTCGTTCGTCGCCACCTAGACTTAGCGTCAGCTTCAACAGCTTGCGGGCTTCGGGCACGTCTTCGGCAGCAACGACGCGAACCACTCGCAAGTCGACCTTCACGAAATCGTCGAATGTGCACTCGTCCGCCAACGGTTCGTCCTTGAGCGGTTGGTCGCTGTCGTCGTGCTGAGGCGTGGTTTGTGGCTCGGCTTCTTTACTGTCTTCGATCATCGCATCTACATCCTTCTTTTCGACTCGTTGGAGCATATGTTTAAATTTGGCCACGGGTGTCCCGACCAGTGGTTGTTTCGATTCGTCCCAATCTTGAATTGGCTGGCCCAATAGCTCGCCGGTTTGCTCCGCCAATCGAGGCAACACGGGGGCAAGATATACCGCCAGTTGCCTAAACAGGTTGAGCGCCACCGTGCAGACGTTTTGCAACTCGGCTGCCTTATCGGGCTGCTTCCTCAGGTTCCAAGGCTCGGCGGTCTCCACATAGGGATTCGCCCGGTCGGCCAACTCCATGATCAGCCGCATCGCTCTGTTATAGTCACACGATTCGTAGGCGGCGGCAATCTCGTCGCCGGCATCGGCTGCTTGCTGGAACAACCCGCCGTCGTCCGGATACTCTGCCGAGAGGCCGACATCCGCCACGAATTTCGCCGAGCGGCTGGCGAGATTGACCACTTTGCCGACCAGATCCGCATTCACCTTGTTATTGAATTCTTCCAAGTTGAGGTCTAAATCATCGAGCCGCGGGCCAAGCTTGGAAGCGTAGTAATAACGCAGATATGCCGGGTTCAAGTGCTGCAAGTACGTTTCGCCCTTGATAAACGTGCCTTTGCTTTTGGCCATCTTTTCGCCACCCACGGTCAGGAAGCCGTGGATGTGGACTTTGGTCGGCAGGCTGAAACCGGACGACTTCAACATGCCGGGCCAAAACAGCGTGTGGAAATAAGTGATGTCCTTGCCGATGAAATGGTGGATCTCGGTATCTTCGTTGCGCCACCAAGTATCAAAATCCTCGCCTTGGCGTTCGCACCATTGTTTCGTCGAGGCGATGTAGCCAATTGGCGCGTCGAACCAGACATACCAGTAGTTGCCCGGACTGTCGGGAATCTCGAATCCGAAATAGGGTGCCGGCCGCGAGATGTCCCAATCACGCAGCGGTTCGTGCAGAAAGTGTCCCTTCAGATAATTCGCGACTTCGGTCTGCAGATGCTCGCCGCTTTGCGACCATTGCTCAAGGAACTCGTGAAGCTGTTCGAGTTCAATGAACAAGTGGAGCGAACTGCGCGTTTCGGGAGTGGAACCGCTCAGGGTGCTGACCGGATCAATCAACTCGGCGGGCGTGTAGGTGTGGCCGCACTTGCTGCAGTTGTCGCCCGGCTGATCCTCGGCGTCACACTTGGGACATTTGCCCCGCACAAACCGATCGGCCAAAAACGTGCCCGCCTCGGTATCGAACAACTGTTCGACTTCCTTTTCCTTGACCAAGCCCGCTTCGCGAATCGCCTGCCAAATGGTCGCGCAGAATTCACGATTCTCCGGGCTGTTCGTGCTGCTGTAGTTGTCGAAGTCGATGTCAAAGCCGGCGAAGTCGCGTTCATGTTCCTGTTTTACTTGGGCGATCAAGTCTTCTTCACTGCGGCCCTCGGCGCGAGCGCGAATCATGATCGCGGTGCCGTGCGTGTCATCGGCACAGATGAAGATGCAGTTGTGACCTCGCAGTTTTTGAAAACGGACCCAGATATCGGTCTGGATATATTCGACAAGGTGGCCGATGTGAATCGGTCCGTTCGCGTAAGGCAAAGCCGCCGTCACAAGTATCCGACGCTGGCTCATTTTCTCTCCGTTGAAGGTGGAATTCTCCCGTCTAATCTCTTGAGGCCAACATTCTACCGAACTACCTAACCGGGCGGGAGGTCGGGGGCGGCGCCGTACTCGCCCGCTTGTTCTACTAACACCGGATCCGATTCCCCACCTAGGACACGCAATTTGAATACATGGTTCGTTTGGCGGGAAACTGGCGAATACGTGCTATTTCTAACAATTCATTCCAAGGTGAGCAGCTATCATGCGTATCGCGTTTTCACTAAGTTGGATATTGACCTCGTCTCCAGCAACTCGGCGTGCCCATGCCGGAACTAGCGAACCAACCACCGAGCCAAGAAGCCAAACCGATCGCCGTCAGCGGGAACCCGTTCGGCGCGCCGATGTCGCGAAAAGTTTCCTTGCTTTCCACGCTGATCCTGACGAACGTGTGGATAGCCGGCTTGTATGGCACGCTGTATTCCGAGCGTTGGCTGGCCGGCCGCTTTGGCGATCATTCGATCTGTGGTTGGTGGGGCTGCGGTCCGCCGACCGAAACGCTGGTCGTTTGGCACGGCTTCTGCCTGCTAGCCATCGTTGCCCCGGCGGCCTACATCGGCACCGTATTTCCCGCCGGTTGGCTCCGCGTGCTGGGCTGGACTTTGATTGGAGCGAGCCTCTCTACGTTGGTCGCCATGGCCGCCTACGAGTACTGGAGTTGGCAATCGGGAAGGTTTGCCGTCGACCTAGCACCGCTTACATTTCTACGCCGTTACATGTTCGTGGTCACGACGGCCGTCAACCTGCCCGTGGTTCCAGTGTTCTGCAGCGGCCTGATGTTGCTCTGCATTGTGCCCAAGCAAAAGCGTTACCGGCCGTTCGCTGAGCAACAGCACGATTCGAAGTGAATGCGTCGGTTCACCTTACTGCTTGGCCTTGGCCTGCGACCGAAACTCATGCACGACTTTGCCGTGAACGTCGTGATGATGGAAAAGGATGGTCGGCGTATCATCCTCTTGGGTGACGTTGACGGAGAGGAATCCGCCCTTCACACGCAAGAACGGTTGCCAGTCGGGTTGTTGGGGGTTGCCGCCGGCATGTTTGTCGCTGGCCGGGCCACATGAGAACTCGCGCAATCCCGACTTGGGGTCGATCGACATATACTGCCAATGGCGGTCGCCGCAGCAGGTGTAAAAATTCTTCAGGCCTTGCTCCTTGGTCCACATGCGAAAGGCGTTGCCTTCATGCGCGAAAGCGTCGTTGGAGTGATTATCGTTTTTGCCTCGGCCCCGATCCGGGCCGACGATCGGCGTGGGGCTGATCAAGACGCGAAAGTCGGCGTCGCTCGCCAGAATCGATCGCTTCAACCAGGCCATTTGCTCCCGGCCCCAAATCGTTTTCTCGGGCCCGTCGTCCATCGTGTTGGGCGAACGATACAAGCGGCCTTCAACCATCCATACTTGCAGCCCTTTTCCCCAGCGAACGGTGCGATACATCTTGTCGCCGATCGGCACTTGCTCACGGTAGATCTTGTAGGCTTGCTTGAACGTGAGCGGGTTCATCCAGGGTGCTTTTAAGGTCGGCCAGTCGTCGTTACACCACGAGTCGTGATCGTCCACTTCCCAATAGCCGGGCACGTGCCGATGAAACTCGATGTGCCGTGGTAAGGAATACATGCGATGCCAGTGAAAGCGGGCCAGCGCCTTGGTGCGGGCTCGCGGCGCTTCGCTGTCCAGATAAACCGTATCGCCGGTCGGCACGATAAAGTGCGGCTTGAGCTTCCCCATGGCCGGATAAATGTGGTATCCGTCCTTGTCATCCAGATCCCAATAAGACTGCCCCGTGACGACGGTGAACCGCGCGTCTTGCCACTGGTCGGTCTGGGCCGGAGTGGTAAAGCTGCCCTCGTCGGTGGCGGAGGTCTTCGGCGTGGAGACCCTTGCATCGGGTGAATCGCTCGCGGACACGCGCAGGCGGTATTTCGTTCCAGGCTGCAACTTCGTCAACCGGAATTGATGAACGAAGTCGTTCTCAGCTTTCACAAGCACCCATTCGGTGGACTTGAAATCGCCTTCCGCAAATGGCGAATACTCCACCCGGATCCAACCCGGCGCGCCGACCGATTCACCTTGTCGATCCTCGACCCGAATCTTGGAAGGCACATACTTGTTCTCACGCGGCTCGCGTTTTTTGGGCTCGCGAACGCCGTCCCAATTTCGCTGTTTGTCCTTCGTGATCCGCGTCCACACGATCGCCGAATCGTGCGTCACCTCGCCAACCCGCAACCCCATCGCCATTTCCGCCGAACCGGCGCTTTGCGCAACCGCGAATAGCCCAGTGGCCACCAACGGAAACAGAGAAACGTACCGAGTAGCTAGTCGCGACATGATGGACTCCTGGTTGCCAAAACACGGATCTCTAAACAACAGATACCTTGCTTCATCATACTTCACAACCGAGTGCCGCGGCGGCGGAGTCAGGCGGGTAATCCACGACCGGGCCGGCGTGGCTACCGGGTTTTTGTCCAAAGCCGAATGTCGAACACGGAATGCCGAAGATCGAAGAAAAACAGGCCGAGTCGGAATGCAGGCGAGTTCTCCGACGTTAATCCGGAAGACTCAAATCGAGTTGGTCCAACGCCTCAACCGTGGGGATGGCGTTGGCTTCCTTTTCCGCTTGGCGCGCCTGGTATCGTTTTCTGGCTTCGGCGGTCGCCACCGCCTTGGCCGCCGCGTCGGCTGCCAACTCTTCCTCGTCCCGGCTAGTGAAACTGACCTTAAATGGAATGCTGTGGATCTTGTTCTTCACGGTCACATTGAATTGGCCCGAAAACATCATGGATTCGGGAAATCCCTGCTCTTTGCCGAATTCGAAATTTCCGGTTCCGTTGACGGTGACATAGGGATTCTCTCCATCGGCGTGAATCGTCCGCAACGCCATCGTTTTCTTCACCTCGACCACGTCTTCCGAATCGCTAACCACCTCGTAACTGGCAAGCTCAACCGCCGGGTGGTACTTCACGGTCGAGAGAGTTTGCGTTTGCGGCCGACCATAAAGCCGGCCTAGTCCACGATATCCGGGTGGAAACAGGCCACGATTTGGTTCGGTTTGAATTTGGATTGAGCTTCGTTCTGGAATCATGGTAATTCGACTGGACGCCCATTTTTGGGAATCGTCGTCGGCAAGCGGGGGCAGTCCGACAAGCGCCAACGTGCCGAGATAGGCGGGCAAGTTCTTTTCTCCGTCGCAGTAGGTGACCTCGCCGGCAGCGTCGAGCAGAATCACACCGGATTCCGATTCGGGCCCGGTTGTTGCGCGGCGAGAGGAGGACACCATCTTGTAGGACCGCCAATTCGCTTGAAACTCGACCACCCTTTTCTCCGCGATCCCGATTCCGCCGGGACCCATCGTGACTTTCAGAAATGCCACGGACTTCTGGACGCGTTCCGCCAGGTCGGGGCCAGACAGTACGGCAGCCCCCGCCGGTGCCGGGGCGTAAGTTAGCTGATTGCGTTCCAACAGCCGCCGCACCTCGTTGGACGTTACCGCGAAACTCATTTCCGCCAGATCCTCGCCCGCCATCAACGCGGTTACCACGCCGATCACTTGGCCCCGGTCGTTCATCAGCGGCCCGCCGCTGTTGCCCGGATTAACGGTCACGTCCAGTTGCAACACCTTGGAGTCACCCTGCTCATTAATTCCGGAAACCGAGCCGCCCGTAATCTTGATTCCCGTCCCCAGTTGATCGGCAAGCGGAAAACCAAAAGCGCGAACATCCTCGGCCAGGCGCACCCGGTCCGAGTCGCTGAGTTCCAAGTAGGGAAAATCGTCACCACGAATTCGGATGATCGCCAAGTCGTTTTTCGTGTCCATGGCCACGACTTTGGCTGGATGAGCCTCGCCGTTGATCATCACATCGGTCTTGATGGCACCCTGGACTACATGCGCGCAGGTGATTAGATAGCCATCCGGACGAACAAAAAACCCGGTCCCCGTCGCCTCGCCACGGTCATTATCGTCCGCGCCGACAACCGACGACGGGTCGCGGTTCGTCGGTGTGTAAACGACCCGCCCTTCCAGCACGGATGTTTCCTGCCCAATGGTCGCCTCGGATTTGAAATTAACGCCAAATGGAGAGCCGGTACTCCACAGGTAGCGCAGCCCCGAGGTTCGCGGCTGGTAGGTGGACTGCTCATCGAATTCGATGGACTCGGTAAAAAGAACCTCGCTCGACGGACGACTGTCAATCTCGGCGACGGCGACCGCCGGGTCCGCGAAGTCCGATGATGGCTGGTTCATTAAGAACCAAGCTACCGCGCATCCGGCGACGGCCAACAGCGCCAGTGCCATGCCGCCAACAACAAGGCCCACAATCAGCCCCACGTTCGACCGGCGCGGTTTGCCCGATTGTGGATATGAAAAATTCGGTTGATAGCTTGGACCTTGGCGGACGGGATTGTAGGCTGGCGCGCCTAGCGGCTGCGGTTTCGCGGGCTGGGGCCGGTTCATGGACGATGCCGCCAGAACAAACGCGCGATTACATGATGGACACTGGACCGAAGCGCCTGGCTGCAGGTTGCCGGTCACTTTCGCGGGAGTGCGGCAATGGGGACAGGTGACTTGGCTCAAAGCGGGCTCCTTGGTGCCATTAACGAGGCACAGCTAATTCGAGGCCTCGGGAATTCGGAATACTTGCAGGATCTTGTTTGGTGAACTGGAATAGGCCGCGAAATGGCGATTATCAGGCGAGAACGCCATCGCACGCGCGTCACTTTCCCCCGACAAGTTGAAGGCCATCACAGGCATCGCCGTTTTGACGTCATACAGGCGAATTTGCCTGCCCACCGCAGCAAGCAGCATTTTTCCATTTTCGGCGAATGTGAGACTGCGCGAGGATGCAAGGTCGCGGGCCTCTATGTCAATAATTCCCTTCTTCAGTTCTACTTTTCGCAAGGATGAAATAGTGGACGCCAGAGCAACCTGACGATTGGGAGAAAAAGCGAGCCCCTTGTAGGCCCGACCAATCTTCATTTGCTGGAGGGGCACTCCTTTTTCCAAGTCAAACAGGATCAGATGTTCGCCGTCATAACCCACGGCCTGAGTTCCCTTGGGATTGATAAAGCAATGGCTGATCGAACGCTCCAACTCAAACTTGTGAATTATCTTACCGGACTCCAAATTCCAATACTGAAGCGTTTTTCCTTCATCGCAAGACACCACGAACTTGCTATCATCGCTCACTGCTAGGCATGTGACTCCTCTTGAATGCATGTACTGGCCGTGAGGTTTGAAGTTCTTTTCGTTTTCAATATTCCAGGCCTGGATCGCCCCCCGGTTGTTCCCGGCCAGCAACCTCTTTCCGTCAGGCGTAAACTTGCATACCCGCCATTGATTACTATCCGTCACTAAATCTTTCGAAGTCACTGGAATTTTGAGATCAACTATGGTCAGTAGCTGATCCATGGTGACGGCCAGCAACCGGCCGTCCGGAGAAAAGGTCAGGCCATACACGGATTGTGGAAGATTGGGGACGAAATAAACGGTGTGCTGCGTCGGCAACGGGTTCTTACGAAAGAACTCCCGCAACTCCTTGAGATCAGAATAATTCTGTCGCGTTCGAAGATAGTCGTAATCCGCGAAGCTCAGCTTTTCGATCGGCACGCCGACAACGGTCTCGTCGGGCTTCTCAAGGTAGACCTTTCCTTGCTTGAAGCTGATCAGCTTTGCTCGAACTTCGAATTCACCAGACTGATCTTGCCAAGTGCGAAGCTCAGGATCGGCCGCCGAACACGTGAAGCCAGCCAGGATCGCCACAAAAAAAGCAAATCTTGATGACACGAAAAGACCCCAATCTAGTTTATGAATTGCCACATTCACCCCCAGAGGGAGGGTCTATTAGAATACCGCAATTGACGATCCGTGGCAATTGCTGGCTTTGCATTCGAAGAAAGACCAATCACCCCGCCCGGCAATTTGTGGATCGAACCGTCTCTTGACCATCCAACCCACAAATCTCACTAACACTCTTCTAATCTTCGATTCGTAATTTCAGCTCATCGGAGTTGCCCTTTAGTTCCGGCGCATACATGGCGTACGCATGAGCGGGGAGGGCGCTGAAGCGGCCTGGAATTTCGGCTCGCAGCCGATAGCGCAAACTGTGATTTCCGCGTGCCAATCGGCGGACGAAGAAGCTGACGCGGTTGTCGCGGAACTCGGCGTAGGCTCCCATGTCGTTGTTGGTGTAGCCGCTGCGCACGTCCACCGTTTCAAAGCCGGCCGCTTTCATGTCCTCGAAGATGATGTACTCGTAATCGTTTTTGCTGTCGATCGACAATTCGACTTCCACTAAATCGCCGCTCTTCAGCATCGCCAGATTGTCCAGTTCTTCGCGTTCATACCGTTCGACGCGTTGCTTGGCGGCTTGGCCGCGAGCGCCCGCGACGTTGGTCTCCGCTTCGACTGGGTTTAGTTTGTAGAACTTGCGTGTGACTTTCACTTCCAGTCCGGCGCGGGTGATCATGTCTTCCAATGTGAAATTTGTCAGGTAGGCGTTGAAATACACCGGGCCTGTTCCTCGCCGGCGGATTTCGATCTCGTGTTCACCGTCGGTCACCTCTTCACCCGCGAGCAAGAACTTGTTGTCGAAACTGAACAAGTTTTCGCCGTTGATTTCAGCTTCCTGCCGTTTCTTTCCGTCGACCCAGATTTCGACGACCATGTCGGGACTGGTTTCGTCGCTGGCGCGAATGTAATCGGCGAAGGCTTCCACGCAAACGGCCGTGTCGCGCGTCGATCGCCAATAGGTCGCGTGCTTGCGATTATTCAACAAGTACTTGACCAAGCGCGGGGCCGTGACGCCTTTCGGATCGGTCCGCGCGAGCAATTTTAGATAATAGGCGTTGGCCTCGGTCTCGCTGCCGTACCAGTACCACCAGTAGCTGTCCGCCGGCAGTTTCAAATAGGCGGTCTCGTTCTCTTCATCCTGGACCAAGTATTGCTTGATGTTTTCCATGATCATGGCCAGCTTTTCACCGTCTTCGACGTTATGCAGCGCCAGGCCGAACATCGCCTTGGAATAGACCGACAGATGGGTCCGGTCGCGATAAAGATAGCCGCGCATCTCTTCGTTATCGATCTTGGCGTCGACCAGGATCATATAGATCAGCGCGTCGAGATCGCCGGCTTGGTTTTTATACGGACTGACCCGCTCCTTGGCGTTGCGGAGTTTGCGGGTTTCTTCGTCTTGATAGCGCTTGAGCCACTGGACGCCGCGCGGCAGCATGTCGGGCACCAGCGGTACATCGTTGTGCTGGGCGATTTGCAAGCCGTGCACAACGACCGCCGTGGTGTGCGGCCAACTCTGTTCGCCCCAACCGCTGAACCAACCCCAGCCGCCGTCACTAAGCTGCATGTTCGTCAACCGCTCGACGCCCTTGCGGACCATGCGATCCAATTCCGCTTCGTCGAATACCGGATTGCGGCCGAAGCGTTGCCATTGTGCGGCTCGCTCGCGGTCCTCGCCGATCTCTTGAGCGTTCAAATTAGTCCGCTTTTCCTTGATGGCGGCCAGGTCGAGCCCCATTTCCAGCAGCACTTTTTGAGTGACCACCGTGGGAAGAAAGCGATTCAATGTTTGCTCGGTGCAGCCGTAGGGATAATCGGCCATGTACGGCAGCGCATCGACCATCGCGCCGGCCAACGTGGGCGAGTAACGAATTTCGAGCAGCGATTGTTCCGGCCGCCGTTCGGCGGGAACCTTGATGGTGACCTTGGCGCTCTCCTGTTCGGGGCGCACCGTGCCGGCCCACGTTTCGGTCTTCAACATGCCGTGGACGTAACACGGGAACTTCATTTCCATGGCGTCGGATTCTTCGTTGGTCAGCGCGAGCATCCGCACCGTCGCCTGGCCTTCTTCAACGACTTTCACTCGCCAATCGACGCGTGTTTCGCCATCGGCGGGCACCTTCACCTTGACGGTGCGCTCGACGC
>JAJDEH010000170.1 GCA_029259935.1 Planctomycetota bacterium | reverse complement strand
GATCATCGAGGGCGTCGAAGCGACGGCGGCTAGGATTGGCGAGATCGCGACCGCGACCGGCGAGCAGTCGCAAAACGCCAGCGAAGTTGCCACCGCCATTCAGCAGGTGTCCCAGGTGACCGAACGCGTGGCGGCCTCCAGTGAAGAGATGGCCAGCGGAAGCGAAGAACTTGGCGCGCAGTCCGGACAGCTTCGCGAGTTGGTCCGCGGCTTCAAGGTCGATGGCGGCAACGCTGGTTCGCAACAAGTCCAATTAGGATCTGATGCTTCGCACCGAACTGAAGACGTCGCCACGGTTAGCACTTAACGTTGACCGCGCTCAATAGAAGGCTTTCGTGGGGCGGGCGGAAATCCCGCCCCACGATTCGTTCGAAAGGAAGTTTTCCGCGGCGCAGTCCCGAATTAGTTCCTTGAACTTGCGTTTCATGCTCAAGCCATTCCAGCAAAGTCAGTTCAACGAAGGGTCGTCCGGCACATCTTCGATGTGCAGTGCGTTCCTTAGCACGTCGGTACCGATTTCCGCGACAACCGTTTTCCACAGGTCGGCGTCGTCGTGAAAAATGTACTCTCGGCGGGCGGGTAGAGTAAGCCATCCGCCGGCTTCAAGTTCCCCTTCCAACTGACCTCCGCCCCATCCTGAATAGCCACTGAACACTCGCATGGAACAATCTAATTGTTTTATCAGCTGGCTGAGAAGGTCGCGATCGGTCGCCACATAGACACCAGGCATGACTTCGCCTTCGGAACACTCGGGGTCCGTGTGAACAGCCAACAACGGCCCCTCGACCGGACCGCCTAAGTTGACGAGTTCTTCATTTTCACAAGGTTGGTCCATGACCCGATCCCAGATCTCGCCAATCGTCATATCGGTAGGGCGGTTCAGCACGACCCCGAACGCACCTTTCTCGTCATGTTGAATCATTAGCACCACGGTGCGATAGAAGTTGGTGTCGGGCAACTGCGGTATCGCAACTAGCAGTTGAGCTTTTAGTGAGTCCATCATGCATACCCCCCAGATAAGTGCTTTAGCCGCCCGTATTATAGTGCACCGTGGCCACCTTGAACCAGAATACGGGCGGGCCGCTTTGAGATATCCGGGGCTTCACCCGCTGCTCCACCTTTGGGAGGGTGACTAACAACCAACTCGGACCAGCCCGTCAGGCGAATCTCATTTGAAAACCTGCATGAGATGTCGGGCATTTGAACGGCGAAAACAATCAGTTCGGGGCTTCGGCGCGCCGCCCAACCTGGATCAAACTGGTTCCGAACGGCAACGCACCCAAATCGGGATTGCCGGCACCCGACGCGCGCAACGCATCGGGCCAGTCGGCGGGCAGTTTGATTCCCCTGCCGATCGCGGGACTGCCCTTCATCAAACGATAGTCAAACACATCGACCGCATTGGGCGAGGCCGCCTGAAATTGTGGATCGGCAACGATGGAATGCGTCGTCGATCCCGGTGGGTGAATCTTTTTGCTTTGCTCATAGCCTTCCGACGAGCGAAAGCGGGCGAACAGCTTCTCGGCTTCCGGTACGCCCTGTTGAGGCGACCAATACAGATTGGCATCCGCCGCCGAGTTCTGTTCAGCATTGGGGGCCATGAAGCCAGGAAATCGCCCAAAGTGATAGAAGACATTGTTGAAGACGCGCCGCTGATTTCCCGCGCGCGTGTGGCCGGCGGCTCCCATCGCCGCATCGCGGTTCGGGCCCAGCGTAACCACGGTATTGTGGTAAATATTCATCGCCGGCCAGGGCGGACTGCCATGATCGCCCATCAGCTTGCCCGTGCTGAAGCCCGGTTCCGGTCGTTGCGCCGTCGGCCTGCCTGTGTTCACGCGGTGACGCAAGTCAAAAAAATTGCGACAGATGAAAAACTGGTCACGAGTGTCCGGCTCGGACCCGCCAAAAGCAAGTGCCGTGAGTACTCCGCGAAACACGTTGTGATCGATACGAATTCGCGGGTCTTTTTTGTCGAGCCGATGGCGCAAGTACATGGGGCTCAGATAGATGCCGTCGTCTTGCATGCCTTCTATCAAATTGTGATGAAAGCGGCCGTTGATTGCTCCCAGATAAAGCGCGTCGTGAGCATCCGTGAATTCGCTGTATGCAATCTCCCAATCGTCGTTTTGCGGGGTGGCATAGACGGATGATTCACGGCCGGACTCAATTTCCAACAGTGCGTGCGTATTCAGCCGCGAGAGGTTGCGGTGAGGTCGCCCGGGATAATCCCGTTTGCTGCCGTCGCCTCGAAATGTCCACGGCGCGACGTTACCGTACAAGGCTGAGCGAATGAAACGCAGCCCGCGCGTGCCGCTGACGCGCATGCCGTAAGTTCCACACCACACCGTGACGTTGTCGAAGGTTACATTGACCGCTTGGTCCAGAATGACCGACGTATAACCCGCGCCGCGAATCGTAAGATCTTGAAAGCGAATATGTTCGGCCCGGTCCACCAGTAGAGGCACGGACTGATACGAGGCGACCAGCAATGGCACTTTGCGCGGGTCGGTGGGGCCCGCGTAATTGTTGATCGGCGGAGGCAGACTGGTATGCGCCAGACGGGAATGGATGTGGCCCGTCGACCGATCGTACCACATTCCCGGTCCACAGTAGAGCGGCTTCAGGTCGGTCTGATCGCGGCGGTCCCAGTCTTCCCAGTCGACCGTTTCACTTGTCGCGCGTAAGTCCTTGCCGTGATAATAGGTTTGCAGGCCAATCATCGAATCACCAAACGATCCCACCACGTTACGCAGATTCGGATACCTACGCGTTGACCGATACTCGCCGGCCGCGGCACCCTGGACTGGTTCCCAAGCGGTCGCGGGTGTCTCGAAAAACTCACGGAACGAACCGTCAATCGTGGCTTGCTCGCCGGGATAACCACCGATCGTAATTGGCTGGTCGCGCCGGCCAGCCAGGGCCAGGTAGACGTTTTCGCGATATACACCGTCACGCAGATAAAGCGTTTGGCCGGCCTTCAGTTGCCGAAGAGCTCGGGCGACCGTTTTCCATGGGGCATCCACGGTTCCCGCGTTTTCATCGTTCCCGGCCGGGCTGACAAAGTAGGCTGGACCATCGCCCAACGGCCGACTGGATGTCCACTCTAACGATCGCAGGGGCGGATGAGAGAACTCATCTTGGTCGTGCGCGAACGCGGACCCACGTGCGATGGCAACAAAGATAAGAATCGTACGCATAGTGGCTTGCTTCGTCATTTTGAATTCCTGGCGGGATTTTCGGCGGGTAGATCGCGGCTTTACCTTGCAATTCTAACGTCCAGCACCCGGGTGTGGGAATTGCTTGAGCATCCACGTTGGTCACTACTGCACGAAAACAGTGCTTTGACAAGATCAAAAATCGGAGTGCCACTTGCTGGCTTGCCCGGCAATGCCGGCCGCTGAGAAGACGATGCAAGAAGCGTTGGCCCAGAAAAAAACGCGCCCGTGCGGCATTCTTGTCGCCAATGTATTTTCTGACCCGCGTCCACGGCAAGCCTTGCACGCGAACCGAGGTCAAGCGGCGCGGGCCCGCGGCACGGCTGGTTCATCGGGGGACGCTTCGAAATTGATGAGTTCGCGCACCGCGTAGTGTTGCTTTCGCTGACTGCCGTAGTAAATGCGGGCGTTCACTTCGCCCAATAGACCCAGGCTGAAAAATTGAATGCTGGCCAGCGCCGAAACGATGCTCAGCAGCATAAACGGATTACCGGTCATGTCGACGCCGGCAAACAGCTTCATGCCAATCGTGGCCAGCGCCGACAGAATGCCCACAAGGGCGCACCAGAGTCCGATTTTTCCGAACAGCTTCATCGGGCTGGAGAAGTAGTCGAGCATGTACTTGACGGTGATCAAGTCGAGAACGACGCGGGGCGTTCGTCCAATTCCATATTTGGTATTCCCGAATCGTCGCGGATGATGCCGCGTGATCACTTCGGCGCAGCGCGCTCCGCGTTGATGTGCGAGTATGGGAATGAAGCGGTGCATTTCGCCGTACAGTTCCAACTCCTGGGCGATCTCGCGGCGAACCGCCTTTAAGGTGCAGCCTAGGTCGTGGATCGGAAATCCGGTGGTCTTTGAGATGATCCAGTTAGCTATCTTGGACGGCAGCTTTCGGTTGACCCATGCGTCCTGGCGATTCTTGCGCCAGCCGTGGACCAAGTCGAACCCTTCGTCCAATTTGGACAGCATCATTGGAATGTCGTCGGGGTCGTTTTGCAGATCGGCGTCCAAGGTCACGATTGCATCGCCGGAAGCCAGGTCGAGTCCTGCTTGCATGGCCGCTGTTTGCCCGAAATTTCGACGAAATTCGACGACCTTAACGTGTTGATCTTGTTCCGCGAGTTGCCTCAGTTTATCCAAGGTCCCATCCGTCGACCCGTCGTCGACAAACAGGATTTCATAATTCTTGTCCATGCGGGCCAAGACGATTTCCAACTGCTCGTACAGCAAGTCCACGTTTTCGACTTCATTGAAGGTCGGAACGACGATCGAGACGTCCATGAGCGCAACTCCGTTGGGTAAATCTCGCCAGCCGAGTGAGGAATGGTCGGCGAGTGTAGTGCAGTCCAGGATGGTCAACAACCTCGTTTTGACCTTGACCGACGAGAGCCGTCTTGATACTTAGTTCCGCCCTTTCAATCGATTCTCTTCGTCAACAAAGCATGGGCGGCTTGAAGCGCAGTGCAAAAAAAAACAAAAATTCGAATCGTCGCGGTCCTTATCTCACTGATAGCAGCCGTGGCGGTGCGCGCTCAGGCTCCGCGCGTACAGTTTCCACAAGGCGCGGCCAACACCGCGCCATCCTTGTCGGGAACGCCGAGTACCACGATCACTCCGGTCCAGCCCCAAGGACTGGGCAACGTGGCCCCACCGCCTTCCGGGGCAACACTTGGCCAGCCGTTCGATCCCTTCGCAACTCAGCCAAACTCCGCCGGCATCCCCCCTTCCGTATTTAACACTCCTGGAGCCGCGCCCTTCAACGCGGGGCCAGGATTCGCGCCTCCGCCCGGCCAGCCGCTGCAAGGCGGGCAGTATCCGGGCTATCCCGCGCAGCCGAACGTGGTCTTTCCGGGCGGGCTTCAAGGTCAGCCGTTTTCATCGGCGAACGTGGTCCGGCTGCTCGATGATTTCCGCTTTCGCTACACCTGGATTGAAGGGAGCGGCGGTCGCGAGGTCGATATCAACGACGTGGATGTCGGTATCACACTCAATTGGCCGAACTTTCTTCACAGCAGTCAACCATTGCGCATTTCGCCCGGCTTCAGCTTCCATTTTTGGGACGGCCCTTCGCCGCCATTTTCACCACCCGGACCAGGCCTGGCCGACTTGCCGTCCCGAGCCTACAGTGCGTTCATCAACACGGCCTGGACCACGAACACCTTTCAACGGGTCGGCGCGGAAATTGACTTTACGGCCGGCGTTTATTCCGACTTCCAAACCGTCACCAGCAAAAGTCTCCGTTTTCAAGGCACTGGCTTGGGGTGGATTCGGCTTACGGAATTCTTGACGATCAAGTTTGGTGCGACCTATCTAGACCGCAATGACATCAAACTATTGCCGGCGGGTGGATTCTTCTGGTATCCCAATGAAGACATTCGACTGGACATCTATTTTCCGCGGCCAAAACTTGCTCGCCGTCTGTGGACCTTGGGCAATACCGACGTCTGGGGCTACCTGGCGGCCGAGTACGGTGGCGGATCGTGGACGGTGGAACGAACCTTTCAGGCCATGGCGAATGGAGATCTGATCAGCGACCAAGTCGATATCAACGACATTCGCGTGATCGGCGGCTTTGAATGGTTGAGCGGTCTGGCGGCCGTGACGGGCTTTGTCGAAGTAGGCTGGGTCACCGACCGAGAACTAGTCTGGCGAGCAACCGCGCCAGGATCTCAGCCGCTAAAAGACTCCTTCATGCTTCGTGGCGGGCTCTCCTTCTAAGCTCGCTCGCTTTCGCCGAGAGTGATTCTGTACGTCTCGCGCGGCGAACGCTGGTGCGGGTCGCCGCCAGCACCGAATCCTGCCCCACAAGCATCTGGCAGCGCGGATCCGGCATTCGCCGAAGCCTCGTCAGGCTCAAACCGCACTTGCCCCTCATGGAATTTGTTGTCCGGCGCGTGTTACGGTACAATGCCAGCCTCGCCTCACATCCTCCCTCAAGTGAAAAAAGCATGAACACAAACTCCATTCCCACGCGTGGGCCAAATCTCGGTGGGTTGATTCGGGTCGGTTCGCGGCGCTGGTTCTTGCAAGCGGGCATGGCTGGTCTCGGGGGGCTTTCCGTGGCTCAACTTGGCGGATTGCAGGCCGCCACCCAGGGCGACGGAGTTGCTCAAGGCAAGAAGTCGGTCATTCTGTTTTGGTTGTCGGGTGGACCTAGCCATATTGATATGTGGGATCCCAAGCCCAACGCGCCGCAAGAAATCCGCGGCCCGTATTCGCCGATATCGACGAAGATCCCGGGAGTGCAATTCAGCGAGCACCTTCCCTTGCAAGCCTCGATTGCCGACAAGCTTTCCATTATCCGTTCCGTGGATTGCAAGGCCAGCAATCACACTCCCATTACGATGCAAGCGGGTAACCCGTTGGCCCGTCGCACCAATGACGGCAAGGATGGGGGCGGCTACCCGTCGATGGGTTCGGTCGCCGCCAAGTTTCGCGGGGCCAATCATCCGGATATGCCCGGCTTCGTTGGCTTGGCCCGAACCTGGGCCTCCGACGTTTGGGAGGCGGGCGCGATGGGCAATTCGTATGCACCCGTTAAGGGGCACGAATTGGCGGGCAAGTTCGCCATGCCCAACGGAATCAACGTGCCGCGGCTTGCGGATCGCGACCAACTACGCCGCCAATTCGACAAATTTGGCCAAGGCATCGAGCAACATCAAACTCTCGACCGTGTGGATCGGCTCACCCGTCAAGCCTATGAGATGGTGCTGTCAGGAAAAGTGCAGCAGGCGTTTAATGTAGACGAGGAGTCGGTCGCGACGCGGGACTCCTACGGAAAGGAAAGTATCGGGCAGAAAGCGCTGCTTGCTCGACGGCTTGTCGAAGCGGGCGTCACATTTGTATTGGTCAGCGGTGCGTGGGGCTACTTCGACCATCACGGCGATAATGTGCGTTGGGGCGGCATAACAAAAGGCCTGACGCCCTTGCTGCCGCGTGTCGACCGCACGCTGTATACGCTGGTCAACGATTTGGAACAGCGCGGCATGCTCGACGACACTCTCGTTCTGACGATGGGCGAATTTGGACGCTCGCCGGTGATCAATAAGGAAGCCGGTCGCGACCATTGGACCAACGTAATGTCGATGGTCGCCGCTGGTGGCGGACTGCGCCACGGCCAGGTGATTGGCTCCACCGATTCCCGCGGAGGAGCGATCGCCAGCAGCCCGGTTCGGCCACAAGACCTCGCCGCCACGACGTTCCATCACTTGGGAATCGACCTCGGCGCGCACTGGACGAACCCCCGCGGTCGTCCGATTCCCATCGTCACCGAAGGTGGACGTCCAATTCCAGAGTTATTCTGAGCAGTGCCATTGAGGGTTCACCACGTTGGCTTGAATTACGAGCATCGTATAGCTCAAGGAATTGAGGGCTTATTGACGCTCCAGGTCGGGTCTCGTCATAATTAGCGGCTTGGCTTCCCCACTACGTCCCCGTGGCACAATTGGATAGCGCGTCGGCCTCCGAAGCCGAAGGTTACTGGTTCGAATCCAGTCGGGGATACTTCTTTTCCATCCACCACTTCGTTGGTGAAGCCCGATGCAGAATGCCCACCTTTCGTGCAAAAAGCACTGGATTCTTCGGAGTTTAAGTCGGTGTTCTTGTCGACTCTTCTACATCGCCGACTTCGACGCAAAAGTGCCCTCGATCACGAAGGCGAAGGCGTTCGCCAACAAAGAGGGGGACAATCGTTGGTTCGCCTATCCTCGTTGGACCAAGGACGAAAAAGCGATCGTCTACCACGCGAGCCCTTCGCTTTACCTCTACACCTTGGCGGATGAAAACATCGTGCAAGTGTCGACCAGCGACGGGGCCGATTACCGCTATCCTCACTGCGAAGCGACGCCCAAGTAAACAGACCGAGGAACTGACGCAATGAGAAGCGAACGAATCATCACCACGATGCTCCTGATTGCGAGTCTGACCGCGACCTCCGCGAGGGCGGAAGATCTCGACTCTGGCAAGCATGGTTTTGCCGAATCGGGCGATATCAAGATTCACTACGTGACGATGGGCGAAGGTCCCCTGGTCGTGATGATTCACGGCTTTCCCGACTACTGGTACACATGGCGAAAGCAGATGCCGGCGTTGGCGAAACACTATCAAGTCGTGGCGATTGATCAACGCGGATACAACAAGAGTGGGCAGCCCGAAGGCATTAAAAACTACTCGATGGAAAAACTTGTCGGTGATGTGAAGGCGGTTGTCGAACATTTTGGACGGAAGCAGGCCACAATCGTCGGTCACGACTGGGGCGGAGCCGTGGCTTGGTCATTCGCCATGGCTCATCCAGAGATGACCGAGAGACTGGTGATACTCAACCTGCCGCACTTCAATGGACTGCGCCGCGAGTTAGCAAACAATCCGGCTCAACGAAAGGCGTCCGCCTATGCGCGGCATTTTCAAACCGAGGAAGCCGCTTCGCAGTTAAGTGCCGAAGGACTGACGTTTTGGGTGAAGGATCCGCAAGCGAGGGCAAAGTACGTCGAAGCGTTCAAGCGATCCTCATTCGAGGGAATGCTGAATTATTACAAAGCCAACTACCCACGCGAACCGTATGAGAAGCCCAAGGAAGAACTGCCAAAGGTCAAGTGCTCGGTGTTGATGATTCACGGATTGGAGGATAAAGCGTTGTTGGCCGGCGCTTTGAACGACACCTGGAAGTGGATCGAAAAAGACATGACGCTGGTTACGCTGCCCGACGCGGGCCACTTTGTTCAACAGGATGCGGCCGACGCGGTCACTCGAACGATCGTCAGTTGGCTTACGATGAAGACCACTGAATAACAACTTTTGCGGAAACAGAACCATGAAAGACTCGACGAAACTGCTCGTCATCGCGCTTTGCTCAAGTGTTTTCACGACGCCCGTCCCTTCGCTGGCGAGCGATACAACGGCTTCGAGCGACGGGGCTCAACCTGCCGAAAACTGGACCGGCTGGCTTGGCCCAAATCGGAACGGTTGGGTGGCCGACTTCAAGCCGCCGACAGCGTGGCCCAGGTCGTTGGAAAAAATCTGGTCCTTGGAAGTCGGCACCGGCTATGGCTCGCCGCTGGTCGTTGGCAATCACGTCTTTCAGCACGCTCGACAGGGCGAAGACGAAGTCGTTTGGTGCTTGGATCGGGCGACGGGCGACGTTCTGTGGCGGAAGAGTTTTCCCGTGCCGTTCAAGGCGGCCGGCGGAGGCGAATATCACGGCAACGGTCCGAAGTCGTGTCCAGTCTATGCGGACGGTCGCCTGTTCACGATGAGCATCGACGGGACGCTGTCGGCGTGGGATGCGTCGTCCGGCGCGCGACTGTGGCATCACAATTACGACGCGGACTTCGGAAAGAGCCATCCCAACTGGGGCGCGTCGACGTCGCCGATCGTTGACCGCGATCACGTGATCGTTCATTTCGGAACGGACGAAGAAGGCGTCCTCGCCGCGCTGGATGCAGCCACCGGCAAAGAAGCCTGGAAGCACGGCAAGGATGGTCCGTCGTATTCATCGCCGCTTCTCGCGGAAATCGACGGGGTGCGGCAGGTGGTTGAATGGAATCACCAGGCACTGGTGGGAGTGGAAAGTCGGACTGGCCGGTTTCTGTGGGAGTTCCCCTTTCCGCACATCGGCTCGGATCAGAACATGCCCACGCCGACGATTCACGAGGGCCGCATTCTGCTTGGCGGAGAAAACCGAGGCATTCACAGCATTCGTCCGCAGCGGAAGGACGGCAAGTGGACGGTTGCCGATGAATGGCACCAGAAAAAAGTCGCGCTCGACATGAGTTCCGCCGTCATCAACGGCGATCATTTGTACGGCTTCTCGCATTACGACCGCGGACGACTGTTCTGCCTCAATCCGCGAACCGGTGAAGTCCTGTGGACCGGGCCGCCTCGCACCGGGCAGAACGTCATGTTTCTGTCCGCGCCTGGACACATCGCCGCGCTGATCAACAAGGGTGAACTGAGAATCCTCAATGCATCGCCGCGAAAATACCAGCAGGTCGCTTCGTATCAAGTCGCTGAAGACGGCACGTGGGCGCCGCCTGTGCTGTTGAAAGACAGCGTGTTAATCAAGGATCACCAGCACCTGACGATGTGGTCGTTGAATCCAAAGGAGCCCCTTCGATGACAATGCACATACTTTGGGGAACACTGATGGCAGTCGTTGGCCTGTTCATGTTGGCCTGTGGAACGGTGAAGAGCGAATTCATCATCTACCGACTCATGGTCGCCCGCTCAAGAATCTTGTGGGGCGAAGGCGATGCAGTGCACCGCTTCTATCAAGTCAGTGGAGTGCTTGTCATGGTCCTCGGAGTTCTATGGGCTTTGGGCGTCATCTGGTCAGTTGGCTGAGCCGGAATGTTACGCACGAAACCACCAATAATACTATTCTTCAGTCTGGTCGCGATGGCGACCGGGGTGAAGACCGTGCATGCTCAGCAAACGCAGACCTACTGGAACCAGTTCCGGGGTCCACACGGCACCGGTGTTTCTTCGGCGGCCAATTTGCCAATCGAATTCGATGAAGCGAAAGACGTTCGCTGGAAAGTTCCGATTCCTAACGAAGGCTGGTCGTCGCCAGTTGTGTGGGACAATGAGATCTGGCTGACCACCGGAAGTGGTGAAAAAAAAGAACCTCGCGTGATTTGCGTTGACCTACAGCGTGGGAAAATCGTCAAGAACATCAAAGTCTTTGACATGATCGATCGCAAGGTCGACTCGGCCTACGTTCATGACTCGCCGCATTTGAATAGCCCGGCTACGCCGACGGCTGTAGCGGAGGAATCCCGTGTGTTCGTCAGCTTCGGATCGCAGGGCATCGCGTGCCTCGATCGAAAGACGGGAGACAAGGTTTGGCAGCGACGCGATCTGCGGATCTACCAACCGGTTCGGCAAGGCTCGTCGGCGGCGAATTGCGAATTGCAAATTGAAAAATGCAAATTGAAGAGGGAAAAATACAGGCAAAGCTAATTCATTCATCTTCTTAAATTTGCATTTTGCATTTTGCACTTTTCATTTTGCAATGCCCACCCACCCGAGCGGATCGCATGAAGACTTTCTGTTGGAACGTGCAGTCCTTTCAACGGTATTCGTTTCCTTTCTTGAGACAGGATGAACAAGATGGACAGGATGAGCATGCACCGGGAACCGCCGCCTATCTTGTCAATCCTGTTCATCATGTCGTTAAACCCAAAGCCGAAATCGGCAACCGTTGGCCTTCGGGGTGAAAGAACCCACCCACTCTCCAGTTCAACTGGAAAAGATGGTCGCACCAGAAACGGCGCTTTCGAGTTGCCCCCTCGCAGATCCGTACGTGGCGAGCGACCTCTGGATGGAAACGGTGCTGCATCTTGGGCGCTGGTTCCGCCGCGCGGCGGGCCGAGCGGTCACCCTTGCCGCCGAATCCGTGCGTCACGACCGGCATTGGCTGCACGGGTCAAGCCGAGCCGCAAAGCTCTCGCCTAGATGAAGAGCCTGGCAGAATGATGGAAGGCAGAGTGATTTCGCGATCTTCCGGCTGAGTGACTAGGCGACTTCAGCCGCGATCACGCCGCAGTTCCACCAACCGTCGAGCGCCACATTCGCTGATTACTTGCCGAGCAGAAATCTTGGCGGCTCTTTTGAAAATGCAGCCCTCTCGCCTAAACTATGGGTGGACCTTTCCAGTTTCCGAACGCAAATCCGTTGAACTTTCAGGCAGGCGCTCACCCGATGACAAGTCGCCGAACAGTGCGAATCGCGTTCTCGGTGGCAATCGGTACATGCTTCGTGGGAAACATATTTGCCGCGTATTATCTCGATCACTTCGACTTTTCCAGCGAACGAACGGTATATGAGGTCTACTCCGCAGCAGTTAATGGATTGATTTTTGGCGAAGCGACACTTTTGGCGATTTGGTGTGTTCTCAGCGCTGAACCACTCTTCATCCGTTTTCCCCGAGCCTTGGCGTTGTCCGTGCTTGTTTTTTACTCGTTGCTAATTGGCATGCAAATGGCCGGCTCCGCAATGGAGATCGGAGGATTCATCTTCAGTTCGGTTTTGACGATGTTTGTTTTCTCAGTACTCACAGTGCCGCTTTGGTTCGCCCGCCGGCTTTCGCGACGACGAATTGTCTCGCAAGGGCAAGTTGACGTTCAGCGAGAGCAGTTCACGATGCGACACATTTTGATCTGGACTGCAGTCGTCGCCGCCATGACTGGACTGGGCAAACTTATCATTCAGCCTGACTTCTCCTTAGACGGGATGCAATTGCCGCCGGCCGCACACTGGACCTTTCTAGTCCTAGCCGCTTTAGTCAGTCTGTTTGTGGCGATGTTAGGATTACCACTGGTGTGGGGACTGCTTGCGAAACGGCCTTCTTGCCGAGCCTTGGGCGTCGCCTTGGCGATTCTTTGTTTCATGCCTCCGTTGTGGAATGAGGTCACTGCGGCAGGGCATCCGTTTGACGATCGCGTGGTGGGGATCATCGCCGGGTACATATTCGCCGCGGCAGCGATGACCACAACCGGCGCGGGGCTAATGTTGGCGCGCATACTCGGCTTTCGATTCATCCCGAATTATTCATCGGACACTGACTAACATTTTTGGGCGCTGCCAGGCCACTTTGGGATCGATATCCGCGGCTATGCGGTGAGACCGGCCGATGCCAAACCGGGGCAACTTCGAATGTGAATTGGCACCAATGCAGTTAGACGCATTGAAAAGGTCACCGTAAATTAGAAACCGTCGTGCCAAAAACCGGTCGTTTCTTGGTCCTTCACAGTTTCTTGCTCTGCTGCACATAGCCATGGTCGCCTTTCTCGTGGGCGCGACATGGGTCCCATCGTTAGAATGGCTTCTTGTTCAACCGTCGCTCGCTTCGTTCACTTCGACGACGGCCATGCTTCCCCTATCTCATCCAGCACATGAACGCCGCTCACATGAAGACCGATTACGGTGAGACGACTGATTCACAGAGGATCCTTGCAATGGTGACACGATCGATTCTTTTCTTCCTGTTCCTGGCATTTCTCACCACCCGAAGCGTGATGGCGGAACAACGTGAATTTGAGTTGACGGATGGCGATCGCGTCGTGTTTCTGGGCGACGCCTACATCCAACGGATGCAGGAGTTTGGCTACGTGGAGGCACTTTTGACCTCTTCGTATTTAGACTGCAACGTTTCATTCCGCAATCTCGGTCGCAATGACTTTACGATCTCGGCTAATCCTCAGGAGGGTCGAGATTCGCAGCAACAGAGAATGGTCCGCTTGGTCAAGGAAGTTGGTAACACGAAACCAACCGTCATCATCCTGCACTGTGGCGTGACAGAAGCGTTGGCTGGTCGCGCAGGTTTGCCTCGCTTTAATACTGATCTTGAACAGTTTCTCGATGAATTGACAATGCTCAAAGCACGTATCGTTCTGATCGTTCCTTTTGATCGCGATCCAGGTAATCCCAAACCTGATGGGAAAAACGCGGACCTCAGACTCTACCGCCGGGCCATCGCGGACATTGCTGCGAAGCGAAAGCTGACAGCGGTTGACGGATATGTGGACCTCCGTTTTTTTCCCATGACAAAGTTGACCAGCGATGGCAAACAACAACTTTCCGAGTTGGGACATTGGGTCACTGCTGGCCCGCTTGCCTGGAAACTGGGAGCGCCACTTCCTAAGCCGGGAGATCTCCTTCGAAAGGGAGATCTCGTTTTCCCGTTTTGGCAGTTGTTGATCAAGGAAGGAAAGGTTGCCCAATCCGACGGCACAAGGATCACTGAATTCGAGGCAACAGTGAAGGGATACCGTTTCGTTGCCCTGGACCGTATGCTGCCCATGCCGAATTGGTTTTCTACGGAAAACGGAGGCTTAGGAATTGGCGAATTCGACCACGATCTGAAGGGCCAGTTCCCAGCCGGTACTTACGAGATTCAAATTGACGGAGTGAAAAGGGCATCCTTTTCGCACGAGGAGTTCAAGTTTGGGGTCAGCTTCACAAATGACGCTGGCATTCAACGGTGGCAATCGCTTCGTCGCAGGATCGTTGAGAAGAGCGAGCTATGCTCTAGAAGGAATCGCCTACAACACGGAGCCGACCGACTAGTCGTAGAGGAGAAGGCAGCGCGCTTCGCTGAACTCATTTCTGAGAAGGAGGCGACGATCGCCGAGCTACGAAAGCCTAAACCGCAGTCGTTCGCAATCATCCGTGTGAAAGAAGGAAGTTGAGCGTAACGGTAGCACTCTGGTGATTGTCGGGAGGGGGAAAAGGGGCAGGCGGACAGTCGCGCTCGTACCTCTTGGCATGCCCAGAAGTGCTCGTGTTGCTCCCGGCGAAATGGTCATTCATGTGATCATGTGATCAATCGAAGGGTTGAAAGGAATAAGCGCGCCTGCCCCCCTTGTTAGCCTTTTTTCAGCCGGATGAGCCGCAGTTCCACCAACCGTCGAGTGCCACATTCGCTGATTACTTGCCGAGCAGAACTCTTGGCGGCTCTTTTGAAAATGCAGTCCTCTCGCCTAAACTATGGGTGGCCCGGGCGGCCCTTTTCAACTTTTCGTCGATTCTAGAAACAAGTAGGTTGGCAGTCTGCACCATCGTACCGTACTGCCCGGTAATATATTTTGGGCTAGTCCCAAAACAAGCGAACCCTGAATGTTTTTCTGGCTGAATTCGCCAGCCCGGGTCGCGCGCGTTCGGCGAGCGGCCGCTCGCTTTCGCGGCGTGAACTACGCTCAGCTTTTTGTTCACTCATCGTGGGATTTTTTC
>JAJDEH010000169.1 GCA_029259935.1 Planctomycetota bacterium | reverse complement strand
AAGAAGACGGTCGCCGGCAAAAAAGGCGTGAAAGATTTACGTTAACATCAACAAGCACAGCATGACGTCTGTGCATGAGGGGGTCCGAATCGGTGGCCAAGGTTAAGAAAAAGCGAGTTCGTCGCAACGTAACGGCTGGAGTCGCTCATATCAGCGCGACGTTCAATAACACCACGGTAACGATTACCGATACCAAGGGTGATACTCTGTGCTGGGCGAGTGCCGGAACCTGTGGCTTCAAGGGAAGCCGCAAGAGTACTCCGTTTGCCGGACAAATGGCGTCTCAGCAAGCGGCGGAAAAGGCCATGAAATTTGGCATGAAGGAAGTCGATGTCAAAGTGAGAGGACCTGGCAGCGGGCGCGAAAGCGCGATTACCGCGCTGCAGTCGGCGGGCCTCAACGTGAAGACGATCGAGGATTGCACCCCCATTCCCCATAACGGCTGTCGTCCTCGCAAGAAGCGACGCGTTTAAGGGTTCGGCACGTCCAGTCGCGCGGTTGCCACGCTGGGCAAACAAGACAAACCGATGGTGGAATCTTCCATCACACATTTCCCCAACATCCTCCCGCAATTATTTTTTACGGAGATTGGCAATGCATATTCGATGGCGTGGGTTGGAACTACCCAGTGTGGTTCAATGCGATAGCGAAACCTTAACGTCAACTTACGGTTCTTTTTCCGCCGAACCGTTCGAGCGTGGTTTTGGTGCCACCATCGGCAACAGCTTGCGCAGAATCCTGCTCTCCAGCTTGGAAGGCAGCGCGGTCACGCAAATCAAAATCCGCGGTGCCCAGCATGAATTCACCACGATTGAAGGCGTCTTGGAAGATGTTACCGACATCGTCTTGAACGTGAAGTCGCTGGTCGTGAAAAATCACAGCGACGCCACGCGCGTGATTACCGTCGAGAAGTCGGAGGCCGGACCGGTCACCGGCGCGGACGTACAAACCGATCAAGACGTCGAAGTCATCAATAAGGAACATTTGTTGGCAACGTTAACCGACGACGTGCCGTTCATGATGGAGATGGTGGTCGAAAATGGTCGCGGTTATGTGGCGGCCAGCGAACACAGTACGTCCGACCATGAAATCGGCATTCTGCCGATCGACGCGGTCTACAGTCCCGTGACTCGAGTTCGCTACGATATTGAAGAGACTCGCGTGGGACAAAAGACGAACTACGACAAGATGAACCTTGAAATCTGGACCAACGGTTCGGTTCATCCCGAGATGGCTCTGGTCGAAGCGGCCAAGATTTTCCGCAAACATCTCAATCCGTTTGTTCAGTATTCCGAGTTGGGCCAGCAAGTTCACTCGCCGGCCAAGAGCAACGTGGAAGGCGACGCCGTGATGGAGGCCAAGCTGAACATGAGCGTGGCCGAATTGAAGCTCTCGGTGCGAGCCACCAATTGCTTGGAGTCGGAGAACATCAATACCGTCCGCGAATTGGTTCAGCGAAACGAAGACGCGCTGATGGAGGTCCGCAACTTTGGCGAAACGACGCTGACCGAAGTTCGCGAAAAGCTCACCGAACTTGGACTGCACCTGGGCATGCGTGTTCCGCCCAGTGCGTCGCTGCATTAATTCATAATCAACTAGACGCGCGCGGTGCCTACGTCGCCGCGTTGACGAACCTTAGGCACGAACTAGAAGATCGAAAATGCGACACCGAAGAAAAGGCCGCCGGTTAGGCCGAAGTTCCAGCCACCGAAAATCCATGCTGCGCAACCTGGCGAGCAGCCTGTTTCTTACCGAACGCGATCCAGACGACGACCGGGCACCCAAGGTCAGAGGCCGCGTGGTCACGACTTTGCACAAGGCCAAGGAAGTCCGGCCGCTCGTCGAAAAGTGCATTACCATCGCGCGCCACTCGCTGGAACATCAGGACCGTGCCGACGATCTAGAAACGGATGCCGAGCGAAACACCGAAGAATGGAAATCGTGGCGTCAGAGTGATAAATGGCAGGAATGGAACGCGGCTATCGCGCCGGTGGTTGCCGCGCGCCGCCGAGCCGTGCAATTGCTGGGCGACAAAGAGGCCGTGCAAATTCTGTTCGACGATATTGCTCCGCGTTTCGCCGATCGACCGGGCGGTTACACCCGCATCATGCGATTGGCCACGCCCCGTCTTGGGGATGCCGGAGTGCGTGCAATTCTGGAGTTTGTCGGTGTTCACGACCGAGTCGACCAGAAGAGCGAAAAGCCTGCCTTCGCCGACGACGACGACGAGGAAGATGATGACGAGCTAGAGAGTTCGGCGGACGACGCGTCGGAGGAGGAATCCGCCGAAGACGAAGCGTCCACGGATGACGGGGCGGAGGAAACCGCTGAAGACTCGTCCGACGATGGCGATGCCAAAGAGAACAAAGACTAAAGCCGGTTGACACAACCGTCCGCGGCGGGCTCGGAGGCCCGCCGCGCCAAGTCCACTCGGCGCGCGGAAAGGAGTCGCGATGCCTAGCCGAGCAACCTTTTCGAGCTTGTCCCTTCCCGGCACGCAGCAATCTTGCCATGTCGGCGGCGGCGGCTTCAATTTCACGCAGCACATGCGCACGTTGTGCGTCGATTTGGTTTCCAAGCTGAGCGAGCTGAGCCACATCGACATGCGCCGGGTAGCGATTTCTTTCTCGCAAGCCCGCAAGCGGGTCAAGCACGGTCTCTTCGCAACGACGACGCCAATGCGTTTTGAAGACGGAGCGGTCGAAGGAATGCGGCACGGTCGCCCCTACGCCGTGCAGCAACTCTTCGATTCCGACGGCTTGGAGATGCTCTACATTATCAGCTTTTATTTACCTCGATTCATGGACGTCGATTTCAAGGAGAAGCTTGCGACCATTGTCCACGAGTTGTGGCACATCAGCCCCGACTTCAACGGCGACCTGCGACGCTTCCCGGGCCGCTGCTATGCCCACACCCACTCCCAAAAAGAGTACGACGATCAAATGGCCGCGTTGACGGACCGCTACCTTGCTCTGTCGCCGCGCGCCGAACAGGTCGCCTTCTTGCACAACGATTTCGACGCGCTGCAAACGGCCTTTGGCCGGGTCTACGGAACGAAAATTCCTCACCCCAAACTAATCCCTTTGTCGTAACGCAAGGTGAGCTACGGTGAGGTGGCGGCTCTCGAATCCTCAACGTTATTCGTGTACGATAATTCAAGCCGTCTTGGGCCCGTAGCTCAGTTGGTTAGAGCAGGGGACTCATAATCCCTTTGTCGGCGGTTCGAGTCCGTCCGGGCCTACCTTTCGTTTTGCCTTGAATCCAGTCGAATGTCATTGCCTCTTGGCGGGCCGTCGGACCGTCTCATTGGGAAACTCACCGCGGCAGCCGATCGCGTGTGTGCCCATGGCGTGACTAACTTTTGAGGCTGGAACGCGGACGTTTTCTGGCGGCACTTTGTTTCCGGCACCTTGTCACCGAGGGCGCGTCCGAGGACAATTGACCGCGCCTATCGAGGCTAGTTTGGCGCGGGCAAGTTATTTCGCCACAGCCCGCTATTGACGATCGTTTAAGGAACTGGATCTCATGCCTAGTTGTGTGTTGGCTTACTCCGGCGGTTTGGACACCTCCGTCATTTTGGGATGGTTGCAGGATCAAGGCTACGACGTTCACGCCATCTACGTCGACCTCGGCCAGCCGTGCGAGGATCGCGAACAGATTCTGGAAAAGGCCCGTAATGTCGGGGCGGCCAGTGCTCGAATTATCGATGCTCAAGAGGAAATGTGCCGCGATTTTGCCTTTCCCGTTTTGCAATGGCAAGCCAAGTATGAAGCCATTTACTTGCTGGGAACCTCGATTGCCCGGCCCTTGATTTCCAAAGTATGTTTGCAAATCGCCCGCGAGGTCGGTGCCGAAGCGTATGCTCATGGAGCGACCGGCAAAGGCAACGACCAGTGCCGTTTCCAGCTTGCGGCCGAGGCGCTTGATCCGGCCGTCAAGGTAATTGCTCCCTGGCGCGACGAGTCCTTTCGCGGCACCTTCCCGGGCCGAACCGAGATGATCGCTTACTGCGAGGAAAAGGACATTCCAGTGAAGGCCTCGGTTGCCAAGCCGTACAGCAGTGATGAAAACTGTCTGCACATCAGCTATGAAGCGGGCCAGCTTGAAGACCTAACGGTGAACGGCGTTGAAATGGTCGAGTTTGGCATGTCGGTTTCACCGCAAGACGCGCCTGACAAGATCGAGCAGGTTACGTTGGAATTCGAGGCGGGAGTTCCCACCCATGTCAACGGCAAGCCGCTCAATGCCGAGCAGGTCGTCAACACGTTGAACGAAATCGGCGGACGCAATGGAATTGGACGGATCGATGTGGTCGAAAATCGATTCGTGGGCATGAAGAGCCGCGGCGTTTATGAAGCTCCAGGCATGACGATTTTATATGAAGGCCATCGGCTGGTGGAGCAATTGACGATGGATCGCGACTTGATGCATCTGCGCGACCGGCTCGCGCCGGAAGTTGCCGAAATGGTCTACTACGGATTTTGGTATGCACCCAAGCTTGATGCTCTTTTCGCATTCATTCGCGAGGCCCAGAAAACCGTCACGGGAACGGTGACGCTCAATCTGTACAAGGGCAACATGATGGTCGACAGCCGCAGCAGCCCTAACAGTCTCTACGACGAGGGCATCGCGACCATGGAAGGCGGCGGATCCTACAATCAGACTGACGCCGAGGGCTTTTTGCGAATCCAAGGCCTCCCGTCCCGGGTCCAGGGGCGCATCACGCCTCGCGAATATTGAACGGATGGAAATGACCTTGGCCTTCGATGGGCTGGTTTCACGTAAAATCTCCGGCCCACCCAGATCTCCCAACATTCCCAGTGGCACGCGCGGCGAGTTCCCTTGATTGAGTTGTCGGATTTCGCTACAAGTCGTGGGTCTTTTCTCGTCTCCATCCGCAATCTTCAATTCGCGGGTTCCAATCATGTACCGCTGGGCCTTGGTTCTTGGATGCGCTCTGTTTTCTACCGTTGTTGCGGCGCAAGAGCGCGCTGCGAGTACCGGTGAGTTTCCGTACGTCGCTTATGTAAAGATGGCTAGAACTTCCGTTCGGAGCGGGCCGGGAAAGGTGCATTATGCGTCGAACTTTCTTGACGCGGGCCAGGCGATCGAAGTTTGGCGTCACGATCCCGGTGGGTGGCTCGCCATCCGGCCGCCGGCGGGCAGCGTGAGTTGGGTGGACGCGGACCAGGTAGAAACGACGAACGAACCAGGAATCGGTCGCGTTCGAGTCGACGACGCGACTGCCTGGGTCGGCGCCGACGACGAGTCGGCCAAAAAACTCTTGTGGCAAGTCCGTTTGGATAAAGGGGAGTTGGTGGAAGTGTTGGGCCGACTTCAGTCCGCCACGACCGGGAAGCCGCGGTACAAGATCGCGCCGCCCGCCGGTGAGTTTCGGTGGGTTCACGAGCAGTTCGTTTCCACTGGCCGGCCGGATTCCTTGTCCGACAAGCCGCCGGACCCTGTCGTGCAAACATCGGCAACCGAAAAGAAAACTTCACAGCCACAACCAACGCAGGCGGAACCGCCGTCGCCCAGCGCTGAATCCACGACCTCGGTGGCCGCGCCCAAAGCTGCCACGATGGACTTTGCCAGGCGACTGCGATCCACTGAAGTCGCCTTGTCACTGGTGCTGTCGTTGCCGGTCGAGCACTGGCAGTTTGACGAGGCGCGCATCGCCGCCACGGAACTTGTCGGCCACGCCGACACGGGTTTGAAGCGAGGCCAAGCTCGTGTGTTGCTGGAAAAGATCGAGAAGTTCGCCGCGCTGCAAACCAAGTTGTCGCTTCCTATCAGTCCAACTCCCGCAGTGACGGCGGCAACGCGGCAGGCGGAAAACTCACGAGTTGAATCCGCCAGGCGTCCGCTTGACCTGCGGTCGGAAACCGATCCCCGTTACGACGGGTTCGGCTGGTTGGTCGAAGTTCGCACCAGCCGGACGGGTTTGCCGGGCTATGCGTTGGTCGATGATCGTGGTGAGGTTCAGTTCTACGTGACTCCAGGACCGGGCCGAAATCTGCATCGCTATTTGCGGAAAGAAGTTGGCATCTATGGCGACCAAGGATATCACCGCACGCTCAAGTCGCCGCACATAACGGCGCATCGCATCGTGGACTTGGCACGTCATCGCCGATAACGGCTTTCGCTGCGGCGAAGGGCTATTCAGGAATGGTTAACCGAATTAGCCGTGTGCAGGGGCCAGGCAGCCCTTTGCGGGTCTCGCTGCTCCAGGCATCGGCGATTGTGATACCGTAGGTTCCCGGCTTCAGCTTGGCGGGAATCGTGAAGGGCACCATATAAGTCGGGCCCGCGCCGGTCAGCGGAATTTGAGCTCCGTCGGTGCAAACGAAACGGGCTTGCCCGCGATTGATGGAAACGCTTAGCTTGGCCGGCATCTTATCGCCCGTCGGTTCGACGCGAATCGGTACGTTGATCTTGTCACCCGGTTTCGCGGTAATCGCGTCGGTTTCGGATACCAGACGAAAGGCTTGAGGCGGAGCGACGACGGCTCGGGCCAGCGGGCTAATGCGAAAGTGGTTTGGCTCCTGCCACATATAGAGCGTCAGTGATTGGGCCGTGCGAGTGATTTCGCGACCCACAACACGGCTGCGGCCTACGACTCGAAAATTGACAACCGTGCCGGGCAGCGCCTCCTTGGGAGCCGTGATGGTTAGCAGTGATTTCTGCCCGGCGGCACGCACGGGAACTCGATATTCGTGGATTTGCGATCGGACCGTGCTGCCCGTCCAACCCGCGGGCAGTCCTTCCACCGTCAACTCAACGTCTTCCTTGAATCCGCCTAGCCGATGTGTTTCGATGACGAACGCCGTGCTGGAGCCGGAGCCCCAAATCGGCACGGCATCCGGCCATTGGAAGATCCGAAAGTTCGGCGCGGTTTTGTACACCGAAAGGCGATAGACCGCCCGCTTGCCAAAACTTCCCGACTGCTCGCTCACGCGGACGAAGTACTCGCCCGCGGCCTTGGGAGCAAATTCGATGCGGCTGTCAAAGGGAACGAAGTCGTGCGTACACTCGCCGCCGAACAAGGCGCCGTCATCGTTTTGCGCTACCGCCTTTCCTGCTGCATCGAAGATCTCGATCAGTGTATCGACGGGCGAACGAAGGTGTCGCTGGGCCATGATCTCTAGCGTCACTGCCTGGCCCTTCTCAAGCTTCAGCCAATACCAGTCGTCGTCGCCGGCTGAATCGAAGCGGCCATTGATAGTAACCGGTGATGCGATGTCTATTTCGAACGCGTTGTCGCGGCCTTGCAGGCCGCGCTTCGGCGAAGCCTGCGGCAAGTCATCGCGAAATAGAGGAAGTTCGTGAACGCCGGCAAACTCTCCGGGCAAACTGACGTACTGAATGGCGAACGGATCGTCGGCCACTCGAATCTTGGCGCGCGTTCCCGGGGCGATGTTCGGGCCAAAGAACTCGACATCCACCGTCTCACCGCGACGGCCGCCAGGCGGAAACAGGGCCGTGGGATAAGGAATTTCGCCCACCGTCATGCGATAAATTGCTTGTGGAAAGCCCTTGTAACCCATTCCGCTGACGCGCGCGATGTATTGGCCATCGGCGGGTACATCGAAGTGAACCAGCGGGTCATATCCGAGCGAATCGCCGGCTTGAGCGATGATTCGGCCATCGGCATCCAGCACCTCGACGCTCAGATCGGCGTAGCCCATGTTGGTTCGGTCATAGCCGATGGCATCCAGCCAATGCGACATCACTGCCACGACCACATTCTGCCCCGCCTTGGCTTGGAAGCGAAAACAGTCTTGATCGAGCACCGGGTTCACTCGGCCATTAATCACGAGCGGCAGGTCGACCGATTCGGCGGTGGCGATGGTGTTGTTGTCTTTGCCCTCGATGTGCTCAGGCAGGGGACCTACGAAGAACCAACGAAAGTTTGTCAGTCCCGTTTGCCCACCCTTGACGCGGACCATCCGCCGTCCAGGAACCGCGTCGGCCGCGATCGTAAACGTAGCTTCGACGATTCCTTTGTCACTTGACGTAACTTCCGAAACCGTGATGCCGCCCGGGCCGTCGACCAAAACTGCATCGGCCCCTTGGAGGCTTCCCTTCGAGCCCACGAACTGCACGCGAACCGTGCTGCCTCGCGAACCGCCGGCGGGAAAAATCGATTCGAGCACGGTCTGCTGGTAATCGGGCGCGGCAACCGCAGCGGCCGGAGCCAGCAGGACAAGAATCACAAGGCGCAGTGAGGGCTTCATGGCAGCATAGTGTGCGAGGGGGCGCATCCTTAAACCAGGATGCCGCGGATCGGCTTGCCGTTGTCGGTCGTGAGGATGGGCCGGTTGTCGATATTGCGATACACCTTGGCATGGTCGACGCCGAGGATGTGGTAGATCGTGGCAGCCAGATCGTGTGTCGAATTCGCTCCACCAACAACACGTTCGCACTTGTCACTGGTGCGGCCATGCACGTGGCCGTCCATTTTCACTCCGGCACCACTCATGCAAATACTGTTGACGGCCGGGTAATGATCGCGGCCGGTTTGGGCGTTGACCTTTGGCGTCCGTCCAAACTCACCCATGCAGATCACCAGGGTGCGCTCAAGCATGCCGCGATCGGAAAGATCCTTCAGCAGCGTCGAATACGCCGCATCGAGCTTTGGCAGTAACGGATCTTTTAGTTCGATAAAATTCTTGTCGTGCGTGTCGTAGCCGCCGAAGTTGACGGTTACGAATCGCACTCCGGTTTCCACCAACCGCCGGGCCAACAGAGTCGATTGCCCCTCGCGATGCCGGCCATACTGATCACGCAAGGCATCGGGTTCTTGGTCGATGCGGAACGCCTCCTTGGCGGCGGGTGACGTGATCAGTCCAAACGCCTGGTCGTAAAACTGATTGCGATCCGCGACCGATCCGCCCGCCCGATCGGTGATGCGGTGAAACCGGTCGAGCTGGCTGAGCATCTGACGCCGGCGATTTAATCGCGCGGCGCCAATCGACTCGGGCACGCTGACATCTTCGACTTGAAAATTAGCGCGATTCGGATCGGCCTTGATGCGTAGCGGATCGAGCGCCGAACCAAGGAATCCCGCGTGGTGATAGTTAATATTTCCATTGGCCAATTGAACGAACGGAGGCAGTCCCTTACGCCAGCCTAGCTGTTCGCTGACGACCGATCCATAACACGGATGCACCACCGAACCGACCGGTTGGGCGTTCACGTCGGGAACCTGCGGATGGCCGGTGAGCATGAAGTGGTTCGCTTCCGCGTGCTGCGATCCCGAATGGACAATCGAGCGAATCTGGCCGATATGGTGCATTTGCCGAGCGACTTTCGGCATGTGTTCGCAGATCGTTCTTCCCGGAACACTAGTCGAAATCGGACGGAACTCGCCGCGATATTCGATCGGCGCAGCCGGCTTCATATCGAACGTGTCGACCGTGCTAATGCCGCCCGCGCACCATAGCAAGATGCAACTCAAATCGTCTCGGCCCCCTTCGCCGGCCGAGACCGCGAGTGCCTGGCTGAGCGACAGGCCGAAGAACGGCAGGCTGCCAACTCGCAGAAATGTGCGGCGATCGAGGCCGTCACAATACCGGGCCGAGCTAGGTGACAAAAAGTCGAGCATGGGTGATCCTCGGGTGGAACGGAATTAGCCGTCCACTAATGATTGAATACGAATTCTGTCGAATTGAGCAGTGTCCACAACAGGTCTTCATAACCGATCTGGCGCGATTCGGCGGCGGTGACTAAGGAAATGGCCGTCAACTTTTCCTGACCACGAGCCGGTCGGCCGAACGCGGACAGGTACAGTGCATCAATGACTTCGGCATCCGGCTGTTTCGACTTGAGCAGCGCGGCGAGCCGTCCCTTGCTGCTGGTGATCTTGGCATTCAAGTTGGTGCTGTTGATGAAGTGCAAAGCTTGAGCAAGATCCGGCGCGCTGTTGGTCGCGCATTCACAGGGACTGCTACGAACCGAACGGCCGAAGGCGTCCAGGAAGTACGATGGGACTTTAGGATCGGGAAGTTGCTGTGCGCGAGTGCCCACCGGCATCCCCGCAAAACTCTCATGCGTTCCACACACTTGGTTCACGGCATCCAACATGACCGCCGCCGGCAGTCGCGAGAACCGGCGATGGGTATAGAACATGCCGTCTTGATCCCGGGCCGGCGCCACTTCGGCCGCCAGTTGATAGACGCGCGAATTGCAGATCGTGCGAATGAGGTGCTTGGTATCGAGCCCGTGTTTGACGAAGTCGGCGTTGAGCGCCTCGAACAACTCCGGATGCGAGGGCGGATTGGTCGCTCGCAAATCGTCCACCGGTTCGACCAGTCCCCGGCCCATCAGATACGACCAGTATCGATTGACGAAGTTACGAGTAAAGAACGGGTTGTCTTCCCGGGTGATCCAATCGGCCAGCGCCGTGCGCACGTCCTCCAGCGAATCGGCGTCGACCTCGGTTCCAAACAATCTGGGCGGTGCCGTGATCCGGGCCCGCCGCAGACGGTTTACCTTTTGAATCGGCCGCAGCAGCTTGGTGCCGCCGAAGCTGGCGTTGTCTTTGTTGTCTTTTAGTTCCAGCCGCGTGAAGAACCCGGCCAGGCCATAATAATCCTGCTCGCTCCACACTTCGTAGGGATGATGGTGACAGCGGGCACATTGAAGACGCACGCCGAGAAATAACTGAGATGTGGTTTCGGCCAAATCTTCGGGCTTGGTGTCGACGAAATAGTAGGCCGTGGCTCCGTTCGTGAACAAGCTGCCGCGCGCCGTGACCAGTTCTCGGGCAATTCGATCGACGGGCCAGTTTTCACGGACGATTCGCCTCACCCAGCCCCAAAAGCTCCACATGCCTTTGTCGCCGACATACCGCCGATGCACGCGGAGCAGATCGGCCCACTTGTGCGACCAATGGTCCACATACTCCTCACGCTCCAGCAGATCATCGATCAACTTGGCCCGTTTGCCATCGTCGGTCGAAGCGACGAACGATTGAACTTCGACGGCGGTCGGCAGTGTGCCGATCAAGTCAATGAACGCTCGCCGGATGAACGTGGTATCGTCGCAAAGTTCCGCTGGACGCAGCCCCAATGTTTTCCACTCGGCGAGGGCAAGTTCGTCAATATAGTTGTGCGGTGTAAAGTTGTCGGGCCGTCCGGCGGGCTCGTAAGGAATCGTGACGGTGACCGCCGCGACCTGTCCCATGAATGTCACCGTCACCGCCGTCCGCCCGGACCGCAGCGCTTTGACGTTTCCATCCGGGCTGATTTCGGCACGCGATTCGTCCCGCGTTTCCATGAGCGCCAGATGACTGACGTCCTGCATCAACCCGTCGGACCACTGAGCCGTGATTTTTAATTTAGCTTCTTGACCGGGACGCAAGACGACATTTTCTGGCTCGCTGTAAATGCGGACAACTTTCAGTTCCGGATCGGCGGGAGCCGGCGCTCCGGCCGCGATCCAGTCTCGCAGCACGCGGTGGTTCGCGTCATCTCGATTAAATCGTTTGCCGCCACCATGCGGCACGGCGGCGAGCGGCTTTCGCAACAACAGGCTCATTTCCGGAGCGGCGGTCGAAATGCGCCGGCCTCGCGCCAGTTTGACAATGGCCTCGCGATCAAACCGAGTGTCGAACCCAAACAACGAAAGCCGAAAACCGCCGCGACCTTGAAATGAACCATGACAGCCGCCGCCTGTGCAACCAGCCTTGCTGAGTACCGGTGCGACGTCGCGAATAAAGTCAATCGGCGCTTCTTCTGCCGCCGCCGTAGAAGCGAAGGACATCGCGATCAGAAGAAGGCAAGCTTTCCGCATCGCGAACATGCAATGTTTCCGCGCGAGTGGGTTGGGTTGAGGTTGGAGCGACAACGGAAGGCGGGAACATCTAGTTTAGCGAGGATTTCCCCGTATCGCCACCGAAATGGGGGGACATTTTAGGCTCAACCCTAGAGTCTAACGACTCTGCAATCCTCCTGCATGGGCCTGCGCGAGGTGCAAGGCAGACCGGCTCGGTACAGGCGACCGGGAATAGGGGATCATTCCGCCCCGGCGAGCAATCGAATCACTTACTTTCAACGCGTGGCTCGGATGGGCCACGTTGCCCGGCGGTGCGCTCTATTGTGATTGCTGAGGAGCGGTTGTGTTGCCAAATGCACTCGTGGGAAGAATCGTGGGGCCCGCCGGGTCAAGACGAACGGATGGTGGATCCGGCCGCGAAGTGTCCCGTTGATCCTCAATGGCTTCTAGATATCTGAGCATTTCAAGATTGGTAGGATCGTCCTCTCGCCAATCGGCCAGAACGGGTCGGAGCCGTTCTGTTTCGGCAAGCGACATCAGTGTCATCGTGTACCAGCGAAAACAGAGTGTGTCTCGACAACCCGAGGCATAGGCTTGCTCAAGATACCCATCGGCGGATTGCCAGTTTTGTTCCGCCGCATAGCAAGCACCGAGTACCAAATTGCGCCATTGATTTTGGTCGAAGCGGGCGGGCAGGTGTTGAATCTGGTCCAGTGCTGGTTCACGTTCCGAACGCTTAATGTACAATTCGGTCAACTGCCGACGCAGACGAATCGAACTCGGATCTTCAATCAATCCTTCCAGCAACACGCGCTCTGCCGCATCGTTCAGTTGTTCCAATTCCAACGCCATGCTGTACGAACAGCAGACGATGGCGCGCATGTCATCAAGGTGCCACACTGTGGGGTTGATCCTGCCGTACTGGTAGGCCGTTTGATACGAGCGAGTCGCCAAATCCCAGCGCTGCTGAGATTGCAAATAGCCCCCCATGGCGCACAGGAGTTGGGCGTCCAGCGGATAGATTTCCAAGGCTTCGATACAGAGAGTTAGTTGTTCGGTCCGGGGAACGCGGCCATCCATCGCTGTCAGCAATCCATAATACGCCTCCAGCATGCCGCTCGAACCACGTTCGGAAATGTCAATCGCCTGCCGGAAGCATTCGCATGCCCGAGCCGGCTCTTCAAGATCTTGCAGCGACTCGCCCAAGATGGTCAGCAATTCGGGCCGCGTGCCCGTTTCTTTCAGTTCCAATTCCACCAGACGACGATCGCGTTTGGCTCGACGAATTCGGTTTTCGGGTGCATGTTCGGATACGGAGCGATGCAATGTGAGTGGCAATGCCTCGACTTGAATTCGTTGTTCTTCGAGCGATGACATGAGCTGTTCACGCACTTTGCCTTCAAACGCAATTCCGGCGATGTTGGGTACCAGCCGAACTTGTCCAATCTGTTCGCCGGCGATCGTTCCCGCCTGTTGCGGGACTTTGACCAACAGCATGTAGGCTTCGCTTCGGGACGCCTTGTCGTCGATGTGCTGGCGCAATTGTCGCGCCTCGTCCGGCGAGAACTGTTCGCCAGCATCGATCCACAAGATCCATTCGCCGCTAAGCTGTTCAAGACAGTTGTTTCGCGCCGCGGATTTGCTGTCGTCCCAAATGTATTCGATCAGCTTGGTTTGGTAGCGATCGCAAAGCTGTCGGCAGCCATAGGATGGTCCGCAGTCGAGAACCACAATTTCATCCGCGATGTGCGCGACGGACGACAGCGAAAGCTCTAGCGAATCGCCAATGCCCCAATCAATGATGCCCACGGAAAGTTTAGGGATGGCTGACGATTGTGCATCCATGGCGTCTACCTTGTTGTTGTGATCCGATGAAGTCTTGTGGCGGAAAGTTGAACCGATATTGTGGCGTCCCTGCTATCGTCCATTCCGACGAGAGAACGCATAAATTCTCTTGCGAAGCGGCGCTTCGACCTAACCACGGTCTTGCAGGTGGAAGCTGAAGCCATCGGCTTTTGGAGCCAATCCCGCGGGCCGAGCCATCATGATACTAACGGCGAAAACCGTCGCCACGACATGCTCGGTACGCACGCAACTCCCCAGCAAAAGACCTTGGGATGAAGCGGCTTATAGTGAATTGCCGGGCAGCCTAAAAGAGGAAATGGGCGATTTTGAGTTCCGAGTTCCGGATTTCGAGTTCCGTGGCGAGCTGGCCAGCAGTTCGGAAGTTTGAAATCCGCGTCCGGATTGGCGGCCCGCCTCTCTGGCCCGATCACTCTTGGCGTTGCTTGCTCGATGAATGGACATGACGGGCTCCAGGGACCCACTTCGCTAGCATTGAATCGACATAGTCGGATCCATGGCAACTGGATAGACTACCGCGTTGAATACCCTATGCGTGACACACTATGCGCGGCCGAAACGGAATTCGGCGGCCGATTTGTCTCTCCAAAGACCCAATTGGTAAATCACAAGGAGGTGAAAGATGACGGCGCGAGCTTTCAGGTTTATTCACGCCGCCGATCTGCATCTCGAGCAGCCGCTATCCGGATTGACTCAGGTTTCCGATTCGATTCGCGACCGATTGATCGACGCCCCCGTGCTGGCTGCCGAACGGATCTTCGATGCCGCCATCGAAAACAAGGTCGACTTTGTCGTGCTTGCGGGCGGAGTTGTGAGTCCACTGGAAGCAAGTACGCATGCTCTGTCCCGCTTGGTGCGAAAATTCCAACGGTTGGAAAAACAGAACATTGCCGTTTATTGGATTGGAGGCACTGGAGCTGGTGCCGATCATTGGCCCAAAGACGCCATGTTGCCGGCCAACGTCCATCTCTTTGGGTCACGGTCGGGTGATCGAATCACTCACCATCGCGGCAAGGAGGTGGTAGCCACGCTGATTGGATTTATGGGTGTCGAGCCGGCGAAGATTCGCGGCAAAGACATTAAGATTCGTGCCGACGAAGGCTTTACGATCGGCGTCGCTCGCGGCCGGGCCACGGCGGCCTCACTAGCCAAGACGAAACTGAACTACTGGGCCCTCGGTGGCCGCTCGGCACACGAAACGATTTGCGACTCGCCGCCATCGCACGATTCGGGAGCAAGCCAAGGCCGTTCGCCTGCCGAATCAGGCGCTCACGGCTGCACGTTGGTTGAAGTTGATACAGACGGAGAGATTCACTCAAAGCAGATCTCCACCGATGTCGTTCGCTGGCACACCGAGCACATAACATTACCGGCGGATGCGCCGGTGGAAGATCTGAAAGAGCGGTTAACGGAACGCGCGCTCATTCTGGCCGAAAACGCCGACCAACGCACGACGCTCGTTTCATGGCAAGTCACCGGCCTGACGAAAACGGGTCCCAGCGGATATCGCGAACTGGCCGCGGAACTCGTCGCCTGGCTGCGCAAGGAGTTGGCGAGTAGTGCAACCGACCTGTGGACGGTGGCACTTGCATTCAATCCACCAAACAAGCTGCCTGAAGCCTGGCGGGACGAAGAGACTATTCTGGGCGAGTTCTTGCGGTCGATTCGTCACTGCATGGAGAATCCTGATGAGCCGCTTGGCCTGGATGAATATTTATCCGACGAATTGGCCGACAGCCTGGCCAACACGGTCCGATTGGACGACCCAACAGCGCGAGAAGAGGTCCTCCGCGAGGCCACGTTGATGGGCGTCGATTTGCTGCAAGGTAATGACCCGGCATGAAGCCTCGACAAGATGGGGCCAAAGAACTGTAAGGAGACGACGTCATGAAGATTACCGATCTTCATGTGGACGGTTTTGGAGTCTGGAGCGGGTTGTCGGTCAACGACATGTCCGACCGGATGACGCTCATCTTCGGCCACAACGAAGCGGGCAAGACGACGCTGCTGCACTTCATTCGCACGATGCTGTATGGGTTTTCTCGCGAAAGGCAGCATCGATATTTGCCTCCCGTGCATGGCGGAATGGTGGGCGGTTCGTTGTACGTCGCCAGCGAATTGGGAAACATCGAAATTCAACGGCACGTCCGCGACGGAGCCGCCATCTCGGCCGAGGGAGATTTGGCGCTCACGGCGGAAGACGGCTCGACCGGCGGCATGAAAGTGCTGAAAGAACTGCTGGGCGATGTCGACGAGTCGATTTTCAACAACGTCCATGCCGTGGGGCTACGCGAGATTCAGCATCTGGGAACGCTAAACGATACCGAGGCGGCCGAGCATCTCTACAACCTGACCACCGGCATGGACCGTGTGTCGCTAGCCGATGTAGCCCGTGAACTGACAACTGCTCGGCGGCACATTTTGGCACCGGATGGCGAACCGTCCGAGATGGCCTTGCTGCTGGATGAGCACGAAACACTTGAAACCGAACTGAACCAGTTGCTGGCCGACCGACACCGGTGGCCGGAGCTTGCCTCGGAAGGGGGACAGCTCGAAAAGAAGGTCAGCGCACGAGAGAAGGAACTCAAACAACTAGAAGTCGAAGTCCGCCGAGCCGAATTGGCGGTCCAAGTGTATCCGCCGTGGCAGGCCCGCCAGAAAATGGGCCAGCGACTAAAAGAGATGGGGATCAATCCCGACCTGGATGAAGGGCTGCTTGAGAGACTAGAAAAAACGAACGCGCGAATGACCACGCGGCGTGAACAGCGGAAAACGCTCAAACAGCAGCAAGCCGAACTGCGAACTCAGGCGCGCCAGTTGCCGATCGATCGTGATATCGTCCCGCACTTGTGCCGGCTGGAAGCGGTCGGAGAGCATCTGCCTTGGTTGAATTCTCTGGAAAGTCAAATTGAACGGCTGCAGCGCGAAGAGGCGCGGTTGGCGGACGACCTGGATGTGGTTTCTCGCTCCAACGGCGTCTCGTTGGACGAAATGAACGAGGCGCTTCCCGAAATCTCGGCGCACACGATGTCGCTGTTGACGGCACCCGCTCGAGCGGTGCGCAAAGCAAAATCCCAACTCAAGGAAGCACTCGCCACGCGTGATAGTTGCCGGCGAGAAGCGGTGGAGTGCCGTCAGCGGTTGCGCGCGGCGTTAGGAGGCGAATCGGAAACGGAGTTAAACACGTCATTGGAAACAGTCGGCGAATTGGTGACCCAATTGCGACGTCGTCAGCAATTGGACGAGCGGATCGGCAAACTGGAACATACCCAGGACGAGTTGGAAGACGATGTCGATGATCTGGTGGAACAGCAGGTTCTACCGATCTGGCAGCTCACGGCACTCGGAATTCCGTTCGTGCTGGGAGCGATGTTCATCTTGGCGGGGATCTTTTGGTCCTCGCTGGGCTTGCTCGGTTGGCCGCTGGCAATTCTCGGCCTCGCCAGCAGCGGCATTGCGATCGCCGTCAAATTCATGCTCGAACGAAATACGTCCCGCGAGTTGGAAACTTGTCACCGTCAAATTGAGCGCGTTCGTGAACAGTTGGAAGATGCACGTCTCGAAAACGACGAGCTGAACCGAGTCATGCCGTTGGACATCGGGCAAGTTCATTCGCGGTTGAACCACGCCGAGCAACAGCTTGCGGAATTGGAAGAGTTGCTGCCGCTGGACGCTCAACTGCAAGAAGTGGAACATCGCGTCGAAGAAGCAAAGCAGGCCGCGGTCGCTGCGGCGGAAGGCCTTAAGGAGGCGCGGCGGGAATGGGGCGGCGTGTTGCGGGCCGTTGGACTTCCGGCCGATTTGTCGCCTAAGAATGTCCGCGCCATGACGAGCGGATACGAACAAGTCAACGACAAGTGGCGACAGCTAAACTCCGTACGACGGGAACTTGCCGAGCGGATGCAAGACCGGGACTCGATCCACGAGCGGGTCGAGGCAATCTCACGAGAGCTCGGGCTTGAGTTAACCGATGAGGATCCCAAGACGCGTCTGGAAACATTGCTGAACACTGGTACGCAACAGCGGGCCTGTTTGGATGAGCGGCGTGGGATCATTCGTCAGTATCGCCGCCTACGAACACGACGGGAACGGATCCGCCAGGGCATGCAGAAGCTGGCTCGCCGTCGCAAGCGGTTGCTAGTGCGGGCGGGAGTTGAGAACGAAGAGGAGTTTCGCGAGAGTTTGGCCGACCTTTCTCAGGCCCGTGAACTTCGTGGCCAACGCGAGGAGCTTAACCGCCAAATCGCCACTGCGCTGGGAAGCCAGGTCAAACAAACCGAGCTTGAAGCCATGCTGCAAGAACATGGCGAGCAAATCGAGCAACATTGGGAAGCGTTGGTTGCCCGGTTGGGCAAGTGCCAAACAGATTTGGCCGAGCTGCATCAGCGCCGCGGGGAATTAAATCAGGAAATGAAGTCCGGGCAGCAAGACCGCCGGTTGGACGAGGTCCGCTTCGATCTGGCTGGCGTCAAGCAGCAACTCAAACAGGCGACGCGGCATTGGCAGGTGCTGGCCGTGGTCAGTGTACTGCTGCGCGGAATTCAGCAAACCTTCGAGCGGGAGCGGCAACCGAAGGCGCTGGCCGATGCTTCGCGGTATCTCGACCAGTTGACCGAAGGCAAGTACAAGAGAATTTGGACCCCCTTCGATGAACAATCGCTGCTGGTCGACAATGCGGAGGGTGAAGCGTTGTCGGTCGATGTACTTAGCCGCGGAACCCGTGAAGCCGTGTTCTTAAGCCTTCGCTTGGCCTTGGCCAGCGAGTATTCAAGCCGTGGTGTCGAACTGCCCATCGTGCTGGACGACGTGCTGGTCAACCTGGATGTGAAACGGGCCCAAGCCGCCGCGCGCATGCTGCGCGATTTTTCCCAGCAGGGGCACCAGTTGCTGGTGTTCACTTGCCACGAACACATTTTGGAAATCTTCAAGTCGGTTCAAGCCGAAATTCGAAATCTGCCTAGCCATCAAGATGTGGCCAAGGGGCAGAACTCGGAAGCGGTCGCGGAAACAATCGCGGAAGACGCTGTCGAAACCGAGATCGAGAAGCCACTCGCCGGCGATCCGCCGGTCGAGGAAGTGAAGCGGGCTGTCGAGGAAGTCAGCGTTGAAACCGACACCGAAGCGGAAGAGCCGCCGGAACCACGCGCCCCTCAGATCGTAACGGAAGAAGAACCCGACCAGCCGCACTCGGTGGAATCACCGGCTGAACCGTCATTGGTCTGGGAGTCTCCCAATACCTGGTGGGAAGCCACTCCAGACCGCGTGTAGAGCTTCGGCCTCCGATTCCGGGCCACGCTGACATCGGGCACGATCGGCCAAGCCAAGGTCTCGTGATTTCCGCGCGGATCGACTATCATATCAACCGACGTTGATCGTTCTCCGCACTCCCTGGCTTCCTCAAAAAATGTCACCTTCCTCCGTATCATCCGTCGGCATGAACCGACGAACGTTTCTTGTAGCATCGGGTGTCGGCTTCGCCGGTTTTCAATTCGGCGGACCGGCGGTGGCCGCGCCTCGACCGAGCCGCGCGCCCGGACGCGCGAAGTCGACGATTTTGTTTTTCCTATGTGGCGGTGCATCGCACATAGATACGTGGGACATGAAGCCCAAGGCGCCAGCCGAATATCGCGGACCGTTTCAGCCGATCGAAACCTCCGCCCCAGGCGTCCGGCTGTGCGAGCATTTGCCGATGCTGGCCCAGCAAGCACATCATTTGGCGTTAGTCAATTCCGTCGGTGGCACGGTCAATACCAACGACCACCATGCTGGATACTATTACAACTTGACGGGTCACGTGCCGGACACGACGTTTCGCACGTTGGGCAACAATCGAACGCCGTTTCCCGACGACTGGCCGTTCATGGGTTCCGTGGTAGCGTCGAAACACTCGCCTCACGAGTTTCTGCCGAACGCCATTAGCCTACCGCACATGCCCAGCCGCAAGCCGTATACTCGTCCCGGCCAATTCGCCGCCAGACTGGGTGTGGAACACGACCCGTTGTACATCAACGGTTCGAGCAAGGCACCGCTTGAGTTTCACGCGCCGGCCTTGAAGCTGCAAGGCGAGGTGTCGCCCGCTCGCTTGACTTCGCGCCACGAATTGCTGCGAACGGTCGACCAGGCACGGCGCGGATTGGAACAATACAGTTCAGTACGCACTTGGAGCCGCCAGCAACAGCGCGCGTTGTCGCTGTTGGCCGCATCGCGAACCACCCGCGCGTTCGACATTGAAAGCGAACCCAAGAAGGTGCGCGAGCGGTATGGTGAAACGGTCAACGGCATGAGTTTGCTGCTGGCACGGCGATTGGTCGAAGCCGGTGTTCCGTTTGTAACTGTGTTTTGGCTGGGAGTGGGACCGAGCACGCCGTTGGCCAAGAAGTGCAAAAGCGCCGGTAGTTGGGATACGCACGGGTCCAACTTCGCCTGCTTGAAAGACAACTTGCTGCCTGAGTTTGATCGCGGCTATTCGGCGCTCATCGAAGATCTTCAGCAGCGGAGCATGTTGGACGATACTTTGCTGATGGTCACCAGTGAAATGGGACGCAAGCCCAAGATCGGCGATCCGCGTAGCGGTGGAAAAACAGGGCAAGGCCGCGACCACTGGACGCATTGTCTTACCGATTTGCTGGCCGGCGGCGGCATTCGCGGCGGACAAACCTATGGCTCCAGCGATCGGCTTGGCGAGTATCCGGGCGATTTGCCGGTGACGCCGGCCGATGTCACCAAGACGGTTTATCACGCCATGGGTATTCAAGACCTGACCGCTCAAGACGCGCAAGGTCGCAAGTTCAACTTGCTCAACGAGGGCGACCCGATCTTATCGCTGTTCTAGATTGCTCGCTCATCATTCCTCAAGTGAAGATCGTTCCTGTCGCCATGGACCACTTCCTGGAAGAAGAAAACTGCTTTGAGCGGCTGTTGGCTGAATATCGTCGCCACGGGAAACTGATCGTTGCCTATGACTTCGATGACACCGTGTACGACTATCACCAACAGGACCGGAGCTACGCCCATGTCGTCGCTTTGCTGAAACGGTGCAAGGAATTGGGATTTCATCTTACGGTTTTTACCGATTTGTACGACGGCAAACGCGAGGTGGTGACCGCCTACTTGGCCGAGTACCAGATTCCTTACGACGGAATCAATGAGACGCCCGATTTCGTTCCCTTCGGGCATGGCGGCAAGCCGTACTACAATATTCTGCTCGACGACCGAGCAGGGCTTCCCAGTGCCTACAGCATCCTCTTGAAAGTCGTTGAGATTGCCGAAGCAGACTGACGCCCGAATCATGCAAGCGATGTATTGCCCGCGAAATATCGAAGCGAGCGTGCCACCTTGAAATTACGGCTCTGGCCAAAACGATGGTGGGTGCGAGTGCTGGCCGTGGCCTTGGCGGTTGTTCTGGTTCCCTACATTTGGAGCCGCGCCCTCAGTCCCGCGCGTTGCCTCAAGGTGGTCAACGGTTCCACATCCGCATCGAGCGGCGAACCAGCCGGCTCCTTGCGAATCGCCTGCTATAACATCGCCCACGGCCGCGGGCCCGTGAGTTCGAACTATGAAGGCGGATCCGCGGGTGAACGTCTCCAGCGGCTCGACGAGATCGGCGACTTGTTGCGAGAAATCGACGCCGACATCGTCGTGCTAAATGAAGTGGATTTCGATTCAAGCTGGAGCCAAGGCGTCAATCAAGCCGAATATCTGGCCCGCCGCGCCGGCTACGAGCATCGAGTCGAGCAGCGGAATCTTGATTTTCGCCTGCTCGTTTGGCGTTGGCGATTCGGTAACGCAATTTTGTCCAAGTCTCCGATTGAAAATCCCCAGGTGATTGACTTCCCGGGCTATCGCATGTGGGAGACGGTCTTGGCCGGCAAAAAACGGGGCGTCACTTGCGATATCCAATCGCGTGGCCACAGGCTGCGGGTCGTCGGAGCCCATCTTTCTCATCGTAGCGAATCGCTGCGTGTCGCCTCGAGCGCAATGATCGAAAACATCGCACGGGAAAGCCCGCTGCCGGTCTTTTTGGCAGGCGACTTGAATTCCAGTCCGCCGGGTTTTCCGCATTCGCTCGCGGATGGCGACGGCAACAACACGATTGCCAAGCTGGACGCCAGCGGCCTGTTTCGGCGAAAACCAACCAGCCCGCCCGACATGGATGGACAGACTTTTCACGCGACCGACCCGCGGTCCGTCATTGATTGGATCTTGCTGCCGCGCGACTGGAAATTCGAAAACTACCAAGTGGAACCATCGAAACTATCGGATCATCGTCCGGTGTTCGCCGACGCCCGGGCAATCTTGGAGCCGCGTGCGAGAGATCGTCGTTAGCCATTGCAAGCCGCGAACGAGGATCGATTACTCGGCCTTCTCCGCCATCTTATGCAGGCGCAAGTGTCCATCGAAGTGGACGGTGGCCAGTTGCATCGAGGCGACGCACTGATCCATATCGCGGGCGATGTTGGGCAGTTTGACTTTGTGAAATTCTTCCGCCGTGTCGGGCTTCCAAAACAGCAGAAAGCCGCCGCCGCCGCCGCCCGATAGCCCGGCGATAAAACCGCCGGGATGAAAAGCGACGCCCCAAGCGACGCCCTTCAACTTGTCCTTGGATACGTGTGCGATCTTTTGTTTGCCGGCCTCCCAATCCCAAACTTCCACCAGCGGATTTCCGATTCCGGCAAAGGCATTGGTGACATTAGTGATTCCCGCACAGGCCAGCCACTTACCGTCGTCGCTAAAGCGAAGGTCGCGGAAGCCGCCAATGTCAGCCTTAAATGTTTTGTCGTACTTGTGCAGACCGGCGATGGCCAGTTTACGCGCAAGCTTGCCCGTTTCGACTTCCCAATGAAACAGGTTCCCCATCAGGTCGCCGGTGGCAAGCTGCTTGCCGTCGGGATGAAATGCGACGTGATAGACGTGTCGCTCATGGCCACTCATCTCACGAACCAACTGGCCGTCCGCCATTCGCCACAGCTTGACTAGGTTGTCGTTTCCGACCGTGGCCACCAGTGAATTATCGCGGCTAACCGCGACCGCGCGGACCCAGCCATTGTGGGCCTCGATGGCGCGAATCGGCTGCAGAGCCTCGCCGCTAACGGGCCACCAAATCAGACGCCCGTCGAAGCCCGCGGTGAGGACTGTTTTCCCTTCGTCGCCAAAGGCAATGCCGCGAACCCAGCAGTCGGTGTCGAGCGGCAGGGTCTTGCCGGTTTCAATCTCCCACCGCCAAACCTGATAATCTTGCGCGCCGAAAAATATGTATTCTCCAGTCGGATCAAAGCGGCAAGAGATCAGCGGACTGGGATGCTTATAGGCCTTGATTTCGTGTGTCTTGGTGGCGTCAAGATTCATCGGCGGCTGGGTGGGGTGAGGAGGCGGGATACGATTAGGGTACCACCACAAGGTCTCCGCCGTCAAATTCACTTGCCGCCGATGACGGTCGTTTTGACGTTTAGCTTCTTGAAATCCTTGGCCCCTTCGACGATTTCGATCATCTGATCCATTCGCACGTTGGAAAACGATTGAGTTGTGTTGGATGTGGGCCATTCGATGTTGATGGACACGATCTTGTCCGCGTTTCCCAACCCGATATTCTGACGCAATGGGTTGCAGCCGAAACTGCCGCCACTATTCACATGTCGATAGACCGAGCGCCGTTTTCCATCCTCATCGATGACAACTTGAATACGCGCACCAATCGCCGATCGATTCGATTCCTTTCCAACCAGCTTGATCGTTATCCAATGATGACCAAAGCCCGGATTTTCGAATAGGGTGTCATTGAATCTATCGCCCGGCAGTTGCCCCCCAGTTTGCACGTAAATGTCCTGGTCACCGTCATGGTCGATATCGGCGAAACAGACTCCGTGTCCCTTTTGCAGATGCCCGAACCGTCCAGACATGGTCACATTCACAAATCCTGTTCCGCCTTGATTGAGGAACATTACGTTGGGACGCAATTCCCAGTACGCCACGTCGCCGGTGGCGAGATAGAAGTCAAGATAGCCGTCGCCGTTCAAGTCGCCAAAATTGGCACCCATTGGTTCGGTTGGATATGTCAACCCTTGCTCGTGAGCGACTTCAATGAATCCGCCTTCACCGTCGCCACGCAATAGCGACGGCAACTCGAACTCCGCCTGGAAGGATTTGCCCGTCGGGCTCTTGACGGCACGAGCGAGGCGGACCTTCCCGGCTTCGCTTCCGTCCCACGAATCGGCGACGGCGTTCAACGCAAGCACGCCAATGGGGCCGGAACTGCTGCTGATATAGAGATCCGAAGTACCGTCATTGTCAAAGTCCCAAAACCAAGACGGGAAGGGCGATACAGGCACTCTCATCCCCAGTCGCTCGATCACATCGGTGAACGTGCCGTCGCCATCATTTTGAAACAAGAAGCTTTTGGGAACACCGGCAATGAACAAATCGGGCAGCCGATCCTCGTTGAAGTCTCCCCAAACCGTGGCAGCGGAAAAGGTGAGAACACCCACACCCGCCTCAAGGGCGACGTCGGTAAATGTTTCGTTGCCGTTGTTGCGAAAGAGCTGCGAACGGGCATGCACCGGGTTGCGTCCGTCGGCGGTTGCTCTTTCGGTTTCCGCTTCGTTGGCAACGTAGAGGTCGAGATCGCCGTCATTATCGTAGTCCGCCCAGGCGGCCGTTTTCGTGGGATAGTGGACTTCGCCAAGTCCCGCGGCGAACGCCACGTCGGTGAAGGTCCCGTTTCCGTTATTGCGCAACAAGGAATTCGGATGCCGGCCAAGCTCGCCATGCCATGCGCCTCGCAAGATAAAAACGTCCACGTTGCCGTCGTTGTTATAGTCGGCTTGAACCATGTTCAAACCGCCGAACAATCCCGCCAGTCCCGCTTCGTTCGTGCGTTCCGTAAAGGTTCCATCTTGATTGTTGCGAAAAAAACGGCAATTCAGCGTCGGGTCGGACGTGGAAACAAAGATATCCAGATACTCGTCGTTATCAAAGTCATCGACAATCGCGCCGCCGGCCGCGTTAAAAGTGTCGAGACCCAACTTCGGCGCGACATTCTCGAACGGTGGAAACTCTATGTCCGACTCGAAAAATTCGGGCGGCATGCGATACGGTTCGGGGATCTTGTCGGGGTACTCGCCCAGTGTCATGTAGGCAACATTCAGCAGCCAGCGCGAAGCTTCATGAAACATGATCACATCGTTCTTGTCGGTCGCGTCCGCGGTGTCGTTCAGCACTTCCAGAAAGTATTTGATGGCTTGCCGCGATCCTTCTTCACGCGTATGCACGCCGTCTCCCCTGATCGGCAGGATGCAACTTTCCGCACTGTAGCGCAAACAGCAGTTTTCCGTTTCGCCAAGCCTCAGATAGGCAACCCCCAAAAAAAATCGTGTGCGGTTCGACTCAATCTGCTTTTTGCGCACGGAGGGAAACTTGACCTTCGCCAATTGGCTATACGCTTCGCTCAGCGTCTCGATGGCTTGGTGCGGTTTTTCTTCATAGAGCAGCTCGAAATAACCGAGCCTGTTCAGACTGGCCAATCGCAGAAGTGGATCCACGTTGGGGCCAAGACGTTCAAGTCGCTCGCGCATTCCTTGCTGGCGGCCGCGACCAAAGTACTGATGCTCGGCGGGCGCACGGTTCTTGATTTGCTCTAGGACGTCGATCATCCGTGGGTGCGTGGCGAGTGCGTCGGCAGTCGGTAGGTTAGCCTCATTCAAGCTAGGCTCGTTTTCATTCGACCCTCCGCATCCCACGAATTGGGTTACAACCGACAATACGGCCAGTCGAATTAACGTCTGAGCAACGGTGGGCTTTGTCATGTGGCGTCACGGAGTAGCTTGAAACTTGTCGGTAACCCACCGAGGCAGGCACCAAGCATGTAGCCATTCTACGACAATGAGACGTAAGAACAGGTGGGTCGGAGCAAGAATTGGACGCCACGTCGGTTGCACGGCGTTCTCCGGACCCGGACGCCCGAGTTCGGCGCGGCTAATCCCACCACCAGCGGTCACTCGCCGGTTTGCCTTTCATTTGCCGATAGGCGTCCGCGACGGTCCCCTCGCTGTCGGGCAACAACCGCTCGGCCTGCAGGGCCAGATCGGCCCGAATCGAAACGCCACCACCCGCGGGGGCCAGCATTCGGTTGCCCTTCCACAGCACGTTGATGGCACAATCGACGTGTTTCGGGGCGGGCAAAGTCTCCACCGGCAACCCCTCTTCATCCGCGAACACGCCCAGCGACCAGTCGGCGACGGCGTAATAATCTTCCTGCCGGATGAACGCGGCGGCTACCAATAAATCGACCATATTTCTAAGTTGAGCGAAGACGGGGCTATGGGCCGAAATCTCGGCGTACTTCTTGGTGAATCCCTTGGTGAACAATTCGCTGGCCTTGTTCGCCTTGACGCCCTTGGCCGCCAACTTTCCATCCGGGCCGATCAGCTTGTCTTCGCCGAGAAGTTGCACGCCTTCTCCCACAAGCTCCATTCCCAGGTGATCCTCGGTGACCTTGACGCAATCGTAGTTGGGGGTGAACCACCAGCGCTGTAGCATTTGGTGTTGAGGACGCTTGAGCATTCCAATGAACGTCGCCATTTTCGTCGGAGGCGGTTCGAGCCCGACGCCGATCAGTTTCATTCGATAGTCGGCTTCCAGCATCACTTGGGCGAGATGCGTGCGATCCGATACGCCATACACCCGAATGTTGGCCTGGCCCAAACTGTCTCGCATGCCGCGGGCGACTTTCGCGCTGAAGGCGTCGCGACCGTTTTGCGGAATCGTGCGCGGAATCGTGCGCTGAAACTCGCTGAAGCGTCGCAAACCGTCCGCGTCGGGGCTGATCGTACAGCCGACAAACAAGCCGCTACGGCTCGCCGGACCAAAGGCCCGCAGCGCGGTGATCAAGTCTTCCAGCAGCAACACCGGACGTCCCGTCGTAAGGCCAACCGCTCGACCGGAAAGATCTTCAACCCAACCTTCGGCCGGTCCCGCAATGACAATGTCGCGCCGTTCAGGATAGTAAAACACATACTGAATTCGCTGCAGGCCGGCCAGATGGCGCATGACCTCATCGGGCGACTTGCCCAGCGCGACCTGCCTGCGGACGGCCCGCTCCAGTTGGACCAGCGATACCTTCCGCATCTTCGACGGCGCGCGAATATCGTCCGCCAGTTTCGTCAGGGTCGCGTCCCGGCGAGCGGCAGTTAATCGTCCGTCGCGATCCACGAACGTTTTTACTTTCAGCACGCCCTCCGCATCAACCGCCACGCCAAACGTGGGTAACTGCACGGTCGTTGCCGGCTGTGCCCAGCAGGATACAGAATAGAGGTGACTGGCCCCAACGGAGAACAGGAACGCAGCGACGGGCAAACAGCGAGCAAGCATGAGAGAATCTCCGCGGATCGGCGCTTTAGTCACAAGCCAGTACGGCTCGTTACTTTTCCATGAGTTTAAAGGCTTCGATCACTTTGCTGCGATATCGGCTGCCAAAGACCAAGACCAGCAGTTGCGTCATGATTTGACGTTCGTCGCTGGTGAGAAACGCCTCGCCGCCACCCATCTGCGCGATGTCGATAAATTCCTTCAAGCGGAAATTACTACGGCAGGTCACGGTGCTGACGACTCCTTTTTGCTGCGAGTTGAAGTCACCCGCCAACCGCAGACACTCGCGGAATTTTTCCTGGTGAGGCGGCGCGTCGCCGAATAACAGAATGACTTTGCGAGCACGGCTGCGAAACTGGTTGTTTTCCATCGGCCAGCGCAGTCCTTCTTGCACGGCTTCTGGATGATCGCCACCACCGCTGGCTCGGCAATCTTGCAAATACGACTCGACGGCTTGGATGTCGTTCGTCAGCGGCAGTCCTTTGACCAAATACTCTTCGCCCGCGCCTTCGTCGCGATAGGTGCAGATGCCGATTCTTGTTTTGGGAACCATCTTTGTAAGTGTGTCGCCGATGCGCCCAATCTGCCGTTTCACTTCGTTGATTTCACCCGACATACTGCCGGTGCTATCAAAAGCAATCACGATGTCCAGGCCGTTGCGCCGCAGTTGTTGAATCATGCCTTCCCAGCCGCCCGCGTTCAGGCTGCCGCCGGCGTTGGTGGAATTGAGATCGAAGGAAGGGCTGCCGCCGCTGCTGGCCGAAGGGGCTGCGGCCAGCATGTCGAGCGAGGGGTCGTCCGAGGCATCGGGCGTGGGCGGCGTGATATCTTCTAGCGGATCGTCCAGTGATTCAGTCTCTTGCTCGCGGTCGACCTTCTCTTCGGAGGCCAATTGATCGTCATTTTGGGCGTCGTCCAGCACGGTGGAACGCATTGTGCCGATGCTGATCTCTTCCGTATCTCCCGCGAGACCTCGGCCTCCCCATGTGATCAGACAGGCCAAGATGAACAGAACCATATGAATGATCATCGAGGCCAGGCCCGAGACTGAATTCTCAAGCAAATTGCCTGGAGTAATGCGCTGATCTTCGTCTTCTCCATTCCCTTCGGCCCGCGGCAATTCGATTTCGCCACGGCAATGGGGGCAGTGGCCTCGTCCGCCCAGTTGGTCGGCAGTGATTGAAAACTGCTGTCCGCAATGAATGCAAGAAAGACGCATTGGTGAATGCCTCCGCGAATGGGTGCCTCTGTTCTATTCATCATTTTGATGGCACCCCTGCCAGCATGTCAAGCGAATAGCCCTTGGGATCGCACCCGGTGGCGCATGAAAGGCGAATTTTGCAGGAATTATCGAGCGAAGGTGCTGGCTTGCGCGAAAACCATGCCAGCAGTTCAGCGATCCCGGACAATCTGCAAGATTGGCTTAACTCGGAAAATCGTCAAAGCCGACCTTATCCGATAAGGCTCTTGGGGTGTGCGCGCGACCACAATCGCTATCACACCGGAGCTTCCTTTTGGGGAACCCAATGACCACCCTGGTCGCCACGTTTCATGCTGACACTATGATGCAATCAACTCGCGTAACGGTGTGCCTGTTAACCGTGCTTGTATGCGCGCCTGCCGTGGCAGTGGCCGACGAGTTGCCGTCCCCGGTCTTTTTGAACCAGCAATCGGGCGCAGCGGTGCGGGCGGAGACGCACCAGCCTGAGCCGTCTTTTGCGGAAACATTATCGGGATGGCGAAATTCAATCGCCGAAAGACAGAATTTCGATCTACGCGGGCAAGCTCCGATGGAATTCGGTGATTGGCCCCGCTTTTGGGCCAGCAGCGAAATCTTGCTGTGGTGGAGAAAGGGCATGCGGTTTCCGGCCTTGGTGACCGACAACGCCGCCACGCCGACCGTGCTGTTCGGCAACGACCGTCTGAGCGGCAACTTGAAAGCGGGCGGCCGATTTACTCTAGGCGGTTGGTTCAGCGAAGAAAAAACGACGGGATTCGAAGCAACGTTCTTGGGGCTGGGTCGCGATAAGCATCTGTTCAACTCGGGCAGCACGGGCGTCGTTGTGCGACCCTTCAACTTGAATGGCGTTCCGAATGTGCTGTTGGTCAATTCGCCACCCGATCCGCTCGGTTTCGTCACGGTCACCACCACTTCGGATATCTACGGAGGCAACGCTTCCTTTCGTCGCATGATTCGCGGCGACGCCGAAGGGCGGCTCGATTTTCTGCTGGGCTACCAGATCTGGAGGATCGAAGAGAGCGCCACCATCCAACATCAATTTGTCTCTGGCGGCAACTCTTTCCAAGGCACCGACCGATTCTCGACCGAAAACGAATTTCACGGAGTGGACTTGGGACTAGTCGCGGCCCATCGCGGCGAACGCGTGACGGTCGAGCTATTACTAAAGCTGGGCTTGGGGAACATGCACCAGAGGATAGAAGCCTTTGGTTCCAATCCGGCCGGCACGCCCCCCGCGCTGCCTAACAACGCATCGCTATTAGTCCGCCAATCCAATTTTGGCACGCAGGTTCGCAACGACTTCACGTCATCGCGACAAATCGGCATCAACTTCGGCTATCGCCTCACGCCCAACGTTGAGGTTCGCGCCGGCTATTCCATGGTCTACTGGCAGCACGTCGCGCAGCCGGGCGAACAAATCGACCTCAACCTGCCGAATCCTCAACTGCTGCTCAAGGACGGCGGCTACTTCGTCCACGGAACGAACTTCATGTTCATCATCGGTCTGTAAGCGTGGTTGGCGGACGGACGAAAATGTCCGCCGGTTACGCCCGCCATAGTCCGGCTTCGGAACTCTGGCGGGTCGGCGCGGCAATCTACCTTGCAGTGGCTCTCTGAGCCACGGCGGTCGACAGCCGCGAACTCGATAATCGATTCACGATCACGATCGCCTCGCCTCGCAGCGATTGGCTGCCAAGAATCTGGCGCGAACGGGCGCGGAACGTCGTCCAAGCCTGGCCGCTCGCTCGGCGGCAGGCGATGGCCGTCAGGACCACCAGATCATCGCCGCTGAGCGGTTTGTCCAAGGTGGCCCCCAAGGCGTCCGCGTGCCGGGCCGGATCGCTGGCCAGCAGTGCTTGGGCCACGGTTTTCATCGTGGGGTCCTTGGCCTTTCCGAGCAACGGCCGAGCCTTTGACAGATACTCGTCATCGCCATTCGTTTGCGCCGCGAGCGCCGCGTAGAGTGTCGCGGTGAAGGCGACGACATCTTCCGGTTTCTCACGCAAGTCGGCCAGCGCTGCCTGGGCGGCTTCCAGCGACAACTCGCGTGCTTCATCCGCCAGTGCCGCCAACTCCTTGTCATCCGGCAATGCTTTCGCCGCCTCGCAAACCATCCACAGCGATCTTAGAACGGTGCCTCGCTGGGCATCGCCAAGCAGGTCCTGGGTGGCTTTGTCGCGCCACGCGATTTGTAGTTCGGTTAAGGCTTCCAAGTCGCCACGCCCCTTCGCGGCCGCAGCCAACAGTTGCCAACCGAACTGGTCGTGGGCCGAGGCAATCAAGCCAAGATGCCGACGAGCTTGCATTTTGGCGATCGCTTCTTTGCGCTTCTGGGCGCGGGCCAGAGTTAGCTTGTAGGTGGCCGCGAGTTCTTCGCCCGGCTTGAACTTTGGGTCGGCCAGGTTGTCCAGCAGACGCCCAAGCTTTTCGTGCCCGTCTTGCGACGCGAAGGCGAGCAGTTGGCCGGGAGCAAACCATACGAGGGACTGGCCGTCCAAGCCGGAACTCGCCTGGATCGCGCTCAGTAACTCCTTGGTTTGACGTTGAGCCGCCTCGACTTTTTTCGCCGGCTCTTTGATGTCCTTCAGTTCGTCGGCGAGTGGATAGACAATCGCCGAAACATCGTAGACCCAAGCCGACGAATCCGGGGAACGCCGAGCGGAGGAAACCACAACGGCGTCGCCGGACGTTTTCCATTCCAAGCGAGCGGGCTGAGCAATCCAGTCCAGCGCTTGAGCGGCCGTTGCGCGGCGAAGATCGAGATAACCAATGTGCGTACTCTGCAACAAGAGTCGCTCGGCGTCCGCGATGCTGCCGTCGTTCAATTTCACTTGGATTCCAGCCGCCTTGGCCACCAGTTGCAGCGTTTCGGCAATCGACTTATCGCGAATCACCAAGTCCAAACACTGGCCAAGCTTCGGGTCTTGCTTGACGGCCTGTTTCGTAGAGGCGTCATGCAGTTTTGCCAATGCATCGATGGCTTGAGTTGCGATGCCGCCATCGCTTTGGCCAACGTTCGCGGAAGCAAAGTCCAGGAAGTAAGCCCGAGTAAAGGCAATGCGTGCCGGGCCCGACTTCCCGTCCTTTTCGAGTTTCTGGGCGTTCTTCAGAGCTGCCTCCGCCGCTTTGCGGTGCTTGGCACCTTCGGACGCTAATAAGGAAAGAACGGCGGAACGGCCCTGGCTCTCTTTCGCGACAAGGCCATCCACGTCGAGGGCTTCATTTTGGGCAAGAACCAATCTCTTGCCAGTCAACGTAGCCGTATGCAATCGGGCGCCAAACGCGAGTGGAGCCGGTTGGTAACCCCAACCGCCACGCCGGCTGGTGATTCCACGGCTGTTGTTCATTCCGGATATGGCAAACCGAGAAACACTGCCCGCAGGTTGCGGCCCAGCGTAGCCACGAAACAGTTTGATCGACTGGCCCTGGACCGGGGACATGCGAAATGCCATTTCATAGAGAGCTTGTCCTCGTCCCGGGCGGTTTGCCGGCATTGCCGCCTTGCTCAAGCGCTCCAAGCTCCGACCGCGAACCGACCTGCCCAACGCCGTGGTGAAGTTCATACCTCCGCCTCCTCCAAAACCGCCTGACACGATTCCGTCGCCCGCGAAGCGGCCTTCACCGAAGAACCCTTCATACTGTGTGCCTTCGGGCAGCGGCACGGGAACCATCATCCGCCGTGGTGGGCGGGCAGGCTCTTCAAGCTTGTCGGCGGTTTTCGGATCGACCGCGACGAAACTGGTGTACTGGCTCATCAAGCGATAACTCAGCGCCATCGCCGTCACTTCTTCTTCGACGGCGGGCGAGCCTTGGTAGTAGGTCTGGTGCATCAGGTCTTCGACTTTCTTCCGGGCCCAAACTTTGGCCAGCACGTCGTGTTCTTCTTGCGCTTTGGGCAGCGTGACGCTCAGCGGCCAACTAACCGCTTCGCCCTCGACTTTGCCGCTGACCGTAATCTCACTCTGGCCGCCATCCTTGTAGCGACCGTAAACAATGACCGGACGTCCCGCCCACAGTTCCGGCAACTTGGCGGGAAACGTCTCGGAAACCTGCAGGTCGCCCCAGTCGATGTTGACCTTGGCCAGTTGAGCCCGTTGAATGCGGGTCATGACTTCGGTGGTCATCCCTTCGGTTTCATCCTTCAGCCCCAGCTTCTTGCCCATGCCGCCGCCTTGCCGAGCGACTCCGTCGACTAGCATCATGTTCGGCGACTGGCCGATTCCAATACACCAAAAACGAATCTGGTCGCCGCAGTTTTCTCCCACGTGCTGAATGATTTGGGCTTCGTTGCCGATGTATCCGTCGGTCAGCATCACGACGATACGAATTCGCTTTTCGTCGATCGGCTGATCGATGGCCATCTTCACGCCTTCCAGCATGCGCGTGCCGCCGCCGCCGCGAATTGCCGACGTAAAGTCGAGCGCCCGAGTGCGATTGGCGTCATTGACCGCAACCGGAGCCTCGAACAGCTTGTTGGCGTTGCTGGCGAACGTGACGACTTGAAAAGTGTCCTTTTCACGGCACAGATTGAGCATGTTTTTCATGGCGTCGCGGACCTTCGCCGTCGGCTCGCCGCGCATCGATCCCGACACGTCGATCAAAAACACGATCTCGCGAGGCGGGCTCTTCTTCAGCCGCTCGTCTTCTTTGGGCTGGATCATCAGCATGAAGTAGCCTTCGCCAAGTTGCCGCGAGTCGCCGGAATACTCGCCGGTGTGGGAAAGCACGGCCATCTCGGGCTTTTCGCCAACGACTTCGTACCGCAGCACGAAATCCTTGTTGGGGATCGAATCTTCTTGCAATAATCGCACGCGGGCCGTGCGGTCTTCTTTGCGAATGGTGTGGACCTTGTGATTCGAATTGCTCAAGTTTTGAATCGGCACGCCGGCGTCCAAATTAACGCTCAGGCTGACATCGTGGCCGGTCCGCTCGGTCGGCTTCAATACCGGCGGATTGATCTTGCCCGCATCGGCAACTTCGGGCTGGCCGGGCGACGATTGAGGATTGTAGCGCGGCCCCACGACCATCGGAAAATGAAATTCGTAAGTGCCCAGGTCGTACTTCAGCACATCGACGTAGGAAATTTCGATGTCGACCTTCTGGCCCGGTTCGATGTTGCCGACCGATTGGGTGAAAATGTTGGGGCGTTCTTGTTCTAGCAGTGCCGCGGCCTGGCCGGCCGCCAAGGCTTGTTCGTAAATGCTACGGGCATCGTCCCGCCGTTTGATTAGGCCTACAATCCGCCGCTCGCCAATCACCATGGTCATGTCATCAACAGCCGCTTCGTGCGGGAGCGGAAACACATAAACGGCCTCGATTTTTTCCTTGGTGGGATTGCGGAACGTCTGCGTGACCTTCACCCGAGAAATGAAGCCCGAAATGTCGACTTCCACCGCAGTGTGTTCTAGCGGGCATTCCACGACCGTGGCGTCTTCACCCACGATGCGCAGAGCGCCTTGGGTAACGTCCGCCGCCAGGGCGTCCGATTTTGCTTTCTCTGGGTCCACTCCTCTTTCCTCGGCCTTGGCTTCAGCGGCCTCAACCGACGGATGTGAAAATGAAAAACATGTCCAGACCAGGAAGAAACAACAAAAAAGGCCGAAAGAGCGATGTTTTCCAGTCGCCATGAGCGAATTCCTTGTGAGAGAAAGCACAACGGGAGAGACGGGGACGGGTCCTTGACTTTAATGACGCATCGACGTCGATCTGAGTTCCTTCAAATCCACGGCGTGAAAAACCGGGCTTCTTTTCCCAATTTACAAACCGCTTTGATGTGATGAACCCCGCTGGGGTATAGTAAACGTACGCCTGTTGTCTTCCTACCTATCCGCTATCTTGCCCAGTTCCATGAAAACCTACTTATTTGCCTTGCTTGCGTGCTGCGGGATTGGCCTAGAAACTGCGTGGGCAGCGCCATTTGTGCCCGTGCGCGACGCCCAGTGTGTTGCCTTCTCAACCGACGGCCGATTCGTGGCGACCGGTATCTCGGGAATGTCCGATCAGCAATTCCCGCCGCGGCCACATCCCAGCCCGCGAAAATGCGGAGTCGTCCAATTGTACGACGTCAAGACAAGGGCCCGGCTGCGCCGCATCGAAACCTACGGCGACCTGACCAGGGTTCGATTTTCGTCGGACGGAAAATGGTTGGCGTTTTCGCGGTTATATAAAACGGCTGACGGCGTGGAACTCAACGCGGTCGGCCTGTGCGATTTAAACAACCCCAAGTCGGTCTATTATTTCGATCGCTGCCATGGCTTCGATTTCAGTCCCAACGGAAGCCGAATCGCGGTGCTCAGCCGGACGCGGTGCATTCTGTTCGATACTTCGACGCGTACCAAGATCCGTGAGTTCGTGGCCCTTTCGCGAGCCGTCTGCGTACGATTTTCGCCAGACGGCGGACTGCTGGCCGGCATCGTTCCAGAAGATGAAACGTCGAAAATCAAGATTTGCGACGCGGCTAAGACCGATGTGGTAGCAACATCCGCGGGCCTGGCCGAACCGTTCTATAGCCTCACGTTTTCCCCCAACGGTGATGCCCTTGCCTCGGGACATGTCGGCGGCATGGTCGTGATTTGGGATACCGTGAATCTGCAGGCCATCGCCAAACTGAACTTGGGCGCGAAAGCGATCGCGCAGCCTTTCTTCTCACCCACGGGAGAGATTTTGGGAGCTGGTGATCAGAACAACGGCGACGTCGTGTTTTGGGATCTGTCATCCGGCAAGGAACTGCGGCGTTACACCTTTAAACAAGGCACGTTTCGCACTTACGCGCGCCACCCGCTCGATGAACGCAGGCGGCCCGAGACGGATCCCGAACGGTTTGTCTTTTCGCCCGACGGCGCGGCGTTTCTAGCCGGCTGCTACGGCGGGATGATCCGCACACTTTCCGATGGACGGGACCTTCGCAGTTTTGGGGAATAAGAGAAAAACGCGAAGCAGCTAGACCAGATCAGGATTCGGATCTGGCCGCGTGGCATCTTGTGCAGCATCATGAGCATCACGATCAAGTGTTCGAATATCGTCAGTTTTTCCAATGACACGGGGCAATATGTCCACTGCAATCAGAAGATCAAGGTAGCCGACGAGCGGGCGGGCTCCACGATTGCTTGTCCGAAATGTGGTGGCTCGGTCGACGTGGTACCCGAAGCTCCTCAAGATCTTGCGCCGAAAAAAGACGACCACGACGACCTGTTCAGTGATGCCGCGCTGGAGCAAGCGATCGCTCCGCCACCAACCCTGACGGG
>JAJDEH010000168.1 GCA_029259935.1 Planctomycetota bacterium | reverse complement strand
GCGGCTCAAGCGCTCGTCAAATATGGTGCCGAGGCACGAACGGCGGTTCCTCAGTTGATCCAAGTACTCGCGGTGCCTGACGCCTATCACCGGCAAGCGGCCGTTTCGGCACTGGCGGCGATCGGCGCGGATGCCGCCGCTGCAGTGCCCAAGTTGCGAGAATTGGCTGGGGACGATCCGGATGAAGACGTACGCGTCGATGCGTCCAAGGCGTTGGTCAGCATCAAACCCGACGATCCGGAAGCGCTCAAACTGTTTGCGACACAACTCGGGGGCGACGAGTACGATGTACGTCGGATGTTGGAAGAACTGGGCGAAAGGGCGTTGCCTGTCTTGCTGGCGGGCGCCAAGCACGACGATCCCAAGATTCGCAAAGCCGCGTACGGCCATCTAAAAGTCGTCAAGGATCAAAAAGCCGTGACGCCGATCTACGTAGCGGCCTTGGAAGATGCAGATGAAGACGTAGCGGTACGGCTGCAATCGGCGCTCGCGCTTCAGCGAATTGGCGGATATCTTCGGCAGACGGTGCCGGTGTTGATTGAGTCCCTGGCCAGCGAAGACGAGGATGAACGGGATGAAGTCCGGAATGCAATTACCAACTTGGAATGGCGCGCGCCCGCAATTCTGGCGGACGCAATTCGCAACAAAGACTTGAATCCACGCGCTCGTCACGGAGCTTGCGAGATTCTGATAGGCAATTTCGCGGGAGAGGCGCAGCAACCTGGGTCATTCTGGAAAGAGCTCCAAGCGTCGGATGATTCCGTGCTGCGCGGCTGGGCCGCGGTCGCCTTGTACCGACGCGAGAGACAAACCGGCGACCCGGCTAGTTTGCTGGCCCATTTCGATACAGACGATCCGGCATTGCGCCGTCATGTGATCGCCTCATTCCGGGGTGGCTATCGTCGCGATGAGATCTCACGGCTGGACGACCGGGTCGTGCAGGCATTAATCAAGACCCTGGCGGATGAAGACGACAACATGCGACGCGAGGCGGCCAGTGCGTTTTGGAACGTGGCGTTAGAGGATCAGCATGCGGACAGCATCCGCAAACTGCTGCAGCAAGAAGAGGCGGCCTCGAACGTTGTGGATGCGTTGGCCCGAGCCAAGCAACTTCCAGCTAGTCTAACCGACGACCTGATCCAACTGCTTCGTTCTGATAAAGAGATCCCCAGCAGCACCGGCACGGCGCTACAAAAGGTAGGCAAGCCGGCAATCGGGCCGTTGCTGGAAGTTGCCAGCGACGAAGCTTGCACACAGACGGGCCGTCAGATGGCGATCATCGCCCTGGGGGAAATGGAGTCGCTTTCGGATGACCAAATGCGGGCCCTGGCGCAAATTGTCAAAGGCAAAAATGCCACACTACGTATGTATGCCGCCGGCGCGATGGGCCGGTTGGGGCTGGCCCATCCACAAGTATTGGCCGCTTTGGTGGAAAGCACGAAAGTCGAGGAATGGTCATTGCGACAAAGTTCCGACGGGGCATTCCGCAAGCTGGGCGACAAGGCCATGCCCGCCCTGCCGGACTTGATAAATCTGCTGAAAGACTCCAAAGCTGGTACCCGGTCGGCGGCGGCGAATGTTTTGGCGACCATCGCTCCCGAGTCTCAAGAAGCGGTTGAAGCTGTCGTTGGAAGCTTGGCCCTGAAACAGGAAGATTACGAGCGCGAACGAATGGTGTATCAAATCTTGCAGTTCAAGTCGGCTGGTTTAAATCAGCTTGTAAAGGCGCTCGGCAGCGAGCACCCGCAAGTTCGAATCGCCGCCGCGAAAGGTCTGGGTGACTATTATGCTGGCCGCGAGACGGAAGCTCCTCCTAAGGGTGCGGTAGAAAATCTGCGTAAACTGCTTGCGGGCGACGATGAGGCGGCGTTGGCGGCGGCGGCCGTACTTTCGCACCTCGCTCCGGATACCGAGGGGCTGCTGCCGATCTTCGTCAAGGCGCTCGATTCCGAGCAGAGTGATCAGCGATATACGGCGCTGGGCGGAATTAGGGCGTTGGGTCCCCGAGCCGAACCTGCCGTGGCGAAACTGATCACCTTGCTGGACGATGAAGACGTTTCGTCCAACGCGATGTCCGCGCTCGGTGCCATCGGCCCCGCCGCCGTCCCGGCCGCGGACAAGTTGCTGGACGCCTTTATGAACAGTGATAACAAGTATGCAGCGGCCGAAGCGCTGGCAAAAATCGGTCCGCATGCAAAGCAAATCGCGCCGCAACTCATCGCTGCCTTGCAGAATGAACTGCTCTTCGATCGCGCGCTTCACGTTCTTTCACGCATGGACGGCGAGGCGGCTCCGGCGGTCGAAGTGCTGCAGCAAATGCTGGCCGACCCCTGGGATCGTGAGCCCGCCATCGACGGGTTGCGAACACTCGGCGAGGTAGCCGCCCCGGCAATTCCGGCCTTGATTGAACTGCTCGACGGCGACGATCCGCGAGTAAAATCGCTGGCGATTCGCGCGCTGAGTAACATGGGCGAGCCCGCACGGCAGGTTGAACCTCGGCTGATCGCGTTATTGGACGAAGGAGAAAAGGAGATCCAACATGCGGCGGCGCAGGCGCTGGGGAAACTGAAATCCGCGGAAGGATTGCCCAAACTGATCGCGGCCCTCGTCTCGGAAGACGAAGAACTCCAAAGCGTGGCCGCCCGAGCGATCGGCAATTATGAAGACAAGGCCGCGTCCGCGGTCGAGCCACTGGTCGCGGCCCTGGACCGCGACGCCGTTCGCAGGTCCGCCATGCAAGCGCTCCGGAGGATCGGGCCTGCCGCGGCACCGGCGGTCGGAAAGCTTACCAACCTGCTGTCGTCGGAAAAGACCAGCTACCAAGCGGCCTGGACGCTGGGCCAGATCGGTCCGGCCGCCAAATCAGCCCTGCCGGAACTCGAAAAACTCTTGGCAACCGACGGCTCGACCCGCGAGATTGCGATCGAAGCCGTTTGGAAAATCGACGCCGCGCGAGCCAAGCAGTTGGAGTTGCCAGAAACTGAGTCGAAATGACGGCGCGCGCCGTCCATCGACGCGAAACATCATTCGACGTAATCCAGCCTCAAACGACTCGTGATGCCGCGTGGGCATGGGTTCGCCGGTTGGGGCGGAATCTGACGCTCCTTGTATGGCGGGAACCGATCTCGTAAATTCGAGTTTCCACATTCCGCTTGGGAGTCCTCTTCATGAGTCAGGTGAGTCTTCAACGCCACATTATCATTTGTGGCTGGTCGGAAAACGCCGCCGGCATTATTCGGCAGATACATTCGGAAGATGTTGGCGAGCGGCGACAGGTGGTTCTGATCGACCCTCGATTTGAACATTCGCCGATCGATGATCCCTACGTCTACTTCATTCAAGGCGACCCGGCCAGCGATCAGATTCTCGCGCGGGCTTGCCTGGAGACGGCCGATACGGCGATTGTGTTGGCCGATTGGAGTTTGACGGACGCGGGATTGCGCGACGCCAAAAGCACGCTGATCACGTTGGCCATCGAATCTTACAATCCGGATGTCTACACGGTGGTCGAATTGATGCGTCGCGAAAACCGCCAGCACCTGGAACGGGCCCGCGTGGACGAACCGATTTGTGTTAGCGATTTGTCCCAGCGGCTGCTGGTCCATGCGGCTTTGAATCACGGCCTGTCCGCGCTGTTTTCCGACATTCTTTCCTACGGCGATGGCAGCGAGGCGTACAAGATTCACGTTCCGCCCGGCTTGGTGGGGAAGACGTTTCGTGAAGCCGTCAGGATCGTTAGCGACGAATTTCAGGCGATCGTAATTGCGGTTGAAGTCGACGGCGACATCCAATGCAACCCGAAAGAACAAATCGTGCTGCGGGCGGAACATCAATTGTTCGTGTTGGCGGAAGAACAGCCGGGAGAATTGGCTCGCTTTGATTCATCCCAGCCGTCCGCTGGTGAGACATAGTCCATGCAACTTGATGATAGGCTGGCCCCGATGTTGCGGCGGTTATTGTGGCTGTTTCGCCAGGTCACCGAGCGGGCCGCGGTGCGCGTGGGATTGGGCATCATCACGGTCGCTCTATTCTCGGCGTTTGCCATCCATGTGATTGAAGGGAACCAAAACGGCGAAAACCCCAACGGTCCCTATTCGACGTTTATTGGTACATGCCAGCAGGTCGCCATCCTCTTGTTTAGCGGATTTGACGTTGCAGAAATGCCGCGTCATCCGGTTTCCGTTCTGCTAACGTTTGTTTGCCTATTTCTTGGGATCTGTTTGTTGGCCCTGCTGACGGCGGATCTAGCTTCCGTAATGATCTCTTATTCGATGCATGGCAAGGGGCGTTGCAAGGTCGGGTTAAAGAACCACGTGCTCGTCTGCGGCTGGCATTATTCAGCCAAAGCGATCGTCGAACAGCTTACCAGCCGCGAACACAAACCGAGACGCAAGATTTGCGTCGTCGATCAGGAAGTAGAAGACCTGCGGCTTCTAAGCGTCGATGTCGATTATGTCCGTGGAGATCCCACGTTGCAGGAATCGCTGGACCTGGCGTGTGCGGACCAGGCCGACGTGGCGATCATTCCGCTCGACATGTCCTATTCCGAAGAGCTGCAGGATTCGCGAATCACGCTGGCCACCATGGCGGTGAAAAGCGTGAATCCGAACGTCTACACGTGTGTCGAATTGCTGCACTCGATCAACCGGCGGCATATCCAACGCACGGGAGTGGACGAGGTCGTTTGCGTGGGCGAGTTGAGTCAGACGCTGTTGGGAATGGCCGCGTTATCGCACGGGGCCTCTCACTTATTCGAAGAACTCTTAACGTTCAATCAAGGCAACGAGATACATCGAGTTCCCTTGCCGAAGTTGTTGGCGGGACGGACGTTTCGTTGGTTGTTGCGCGAGTTGAACGAGCGCCGCGACTGTGTTCTGGTATCCGTACAACGCGGGAAAAAAGTGCACACCAATCCGCAACAAGAATTCTTGTTGGAAAGTGGCGACCAGTTGTTCGTGATCGCCGAATCTCCGCCCAAGAATTTGGAGACGCTCGTTTAGTGCGGCCTGGCGGCATCGTTTTCCCAGGGGGAAACGCGGGGTTGTCAGCTTCCTAGGATGTACTCGGCCACGTCATGCCGGCCTTCGCTCCGCGAAAGGCAAGCACGACAGCCGGCAGAACATCGCTCCCATCTCCTAGAATTCCAGCCATGCAATTTGCTTCCTCGCGTTTCAGTTCGCATATCGTCGGTTTGCTGTTACTGCTGACCGTCGGAACGGCTTTCGGCGAAACGAACATGACCCACGCTTGGCCCCAATGGCGGGGTCCTAACCGGGATGGGCAGGTGCCGGGTGCCGATTGGCCCGGTCAACTGGCGGGCGCGGCCCTCACTCAGCAATGGCGCGTCGAACTAGGACCAAGTTATTCCGGTCCCGTCGTGGTCGGTGATCGTGTGTTCGTCACCGAAACCAAAGACAAGAAGTGGGAAGTTGTCCGAGCTCTCTCCAGGTCGACGGGCAAGCAGCTCTGGGAGGCGGAATGGGAAGGCTCGATGAGCGTCCCGTTCTTCGCGCGTTCCAACGGATCTTGGATTCGCTCGACGCCCGCCTATGACGACGGGCGGCTCTATGTGGGCGGTATTCGCGATGTGTTGGTTTGTCTCGAGGCGTCGACCGGGAAACAAATCTGGCGAGTGGACTTCGTAAAACAACTGAAAACGGAAGCTCCCTCATTTGGTTTCGTCTGTTCGCCCCTGATTCACGGAGATCATGTTTACGTTCAGGCGGGCGCATCGTTCGTCAAGATGGAAAAGACAACGGGCAAGATCGTTTGGCGGTCGCTCAAGGACACCGGCGGAATGTCGGGCAGTGCTTTCTCGTCGCCGAGCATCGCCACGATCGGCGGAGTTGAGCAGTTCGTGGTGCAAACCCGCACTACGCTTGCGGGAGTCGATCCGGAAACGGGAACAGAACTGTGGTCGCAAAAGATTCCGGCTTTTCGCGGCATGAACATTCTCACGCCCACGACGTTCGGCGACGCGGTGTTCACCAGTGCCTATGGTGGGAAATCGCTGCTGCACCGCTTGTCGAAAGACGGCGGCGAATTCCAGATCAAGCAGCTTTGGAAGAACAAAACGCAAGGCTACATGTCTTCGCCCGTGATTGTCGACGGACACGCCTATTTACACTTGAGAAATCAACGCTTGACGTGCATCGATCTTGCCAGCGGAGAAATCAAGTGGACCACGAAGCCTTACGGAAAATACTGGAGCCTTGTAACGAACGGCGATCTCATTCTGGCTCTCGACGAACGCGGCGATCTGCTGTTGATTCGCGCCAATCCCGACAAGTTTGAATTGCTGGACACGCGCAAGGTCAGCGATCAGCAAACCTGGGCCCATCTAGGCATCCGCGGCGACGAGATCTTCATCCGCGAACTCAACGCCATGACGGTATTCCGCTGGAGCAAGGAAGCAGCAAGCCCCGCCGAAAAATGACGCAAGGATGCGCGGATGTCGGCAAGCAGCACTCTCTCGACACCAAGCAAGCCAAACGTCTGAGATGGTGCCGATATTCCGGACAGTCGAGTTGCTTAATCTAGGCCGTAAGTACCGGTGCCTCTTCTCTTCTGTTCCTTTTGTTGTTCACCAACGATTGATCCAGGGTGTTTCTTTTCCCAGGGCGCGGCAGAGATCG
>JAJDEH010000167.1 GCA_029259935.1 Planctomycetota bacterium | reverse complement strand
AACCCCCTCTAACTCCCCCTTGGCAAGGGGGAGAACCAGAATTCGCCGCGGGCGAAACCAGGCGAGCGGGCTGCTAGGTCCGGACTAGCGGCCAAGTTCACTATCTAAAGCCTTAAACTTTTCTCGCCATCCGTCAAGATTTACTTTGGGGTGCAGAAGCCGAAATTGCTTGTGGACTTTCCTGGCCGTCGGCGGATCGGTCTTCGCCAGGCAGGAGATTTGGTAGTATTTGGCTTCATACCAGTCGGCTGAATTTTTTTTGCTTCCGGCCGTCAGTGTCCGCCAATGGGGGAGCGCTTTGCTAAATTTCCCCGCTTGGAACTGAGCCAAACCGGCCCTGCGCAAATAATTTGGGCTGCTCGGGAACGCCGCGACCAGCCGCTCCAGCCGGCGGGCGGCGCGGTCGAAATCGCCAATTCGGTACTCGTAGTCGGCCGCCTTTGAGGCTGCGACCCGCGCATTCTTGTTGGCTTGCAGGATTTCCTTCGAATTGCCAAACAGAGTCGACAGGCGGCCGTAGACCCGCGCCGCTTCCGCTTCTCGCTGGCCGCGCTGCGACGCACTGGCGGACTTTGCCGCTTTGTCCGCGTCGTTGGCAACCGTGATCAGCGCCGATCGCTCGTACGCCGAACCCTTCGCGTTCTCAACTAGCCAATCACCATGCGACCGGATCGCCGTGGTATCACCGGATTGTTTGGCCAACTGCATTTGGTGATAGTGATACTCTTGAACTTTGGACGAGGTGGACGAGACCTCTTGCACCAAAGGCTGGGCTTGGTTGAGATGCTTCTTGGCCTTGGCGGAATTCGGCGGCACGCTGCGCAGGGCCACGTCGACGGCGAACATCGCGCATTTCAATTGACGTTCCTTGTCGCTGTCGCGGCGGGCGGCCGCCAAGTATTTGTCCACGGCCGCGAACACCGCAGGCGCGGCCGCCCCGGCTTTCTTGGCGTCCGCGCGCACCTTCGACCATTGCTGGTAATGCAGCAGACACAACTCCGAAAGGGCCGACAAATACTTATCGTCGCCCGGCTTCACTTTCTGCAAACTCGTGATGGCGACATCCAGCGAGTCGACTGATTGTTTCAACTTTGCCAGCAAGTAGTCGGCTTGTTTGGCTTGCGGGGCGTCTGGAAACTCGTTCTTGAAGTGTTGTAACGCGTCGATCGCGGAGGGTGTAAATCGCTTGTTATCACGCGACAGTTCATAATACGACCGGAATGCCAGGTAGCCGGCTTCGATGGCTTTCGCGCGGGAACCCTCCTTCAAGGCGGCGGATGCCTTGGTAAACTCGATCGCCGCGTCTTCATATTCCTTCAGCGAGAAATAGCACCACGCCAGTTCGAAGCGGCATTGCCCGGACGACAACAGGTCCGTTGCGGATTCAGGGTTTTTCAGCGCTGCCACCAGTGTCTTGCTCGCGGCTTGATAGTCTTTCTTCAGCTTGGACGAATCAGCTTGGATGAATTGCTGCTGACCCTTGAGCCATGTGAGATAGAAGCCGGCATTCTTTTCAGGCAACTCGATTTCATACTCCGACATCAACAATCGAATCGGTGAGAATTCGCCCAGCCGAGCCAAACCCTGCACTCCCAACATCCCCAGCCTGCGTGTCTCCTTCGTTGGGTTCCGCGCGGCGAAACCGGCTCTTACCAAAGCAACGCAATATCGGACCTTGCCCTGCGTGGCACGGCCCGCAAATGTCTTGACATGGTTCTCCGCGTGCGCGAGCGCCTCGGCGGTGAGCCCCGCATTCAACAGGCCGCGCAGGAACCAATACGCGGTATGGTCGCGAATTGACGGGGGCGCGCTGACATCTTCCAAGAATGCAAAACAAGCCCGGCTTGCTTTCAAGTTCCCTAGTGCCGCCTCGACCAGCCCAAGTCCAATGAGGGCGTTGGCCCGGTGGATGTTTCCCAGATTTAGCCAATCAACCTCAACCTCGTTATATTTGTCGTCCGGCGCGATACTCAGGATTTCGCGAAAACTATCTCGGGCGTTGTCGAGTTCCGTCTTGGCGGCAGTGAGATTCTGTTTGCAAAGGGCGAAGTAGTAATTTGACCAGCCGGCATAAAACGACGCGCGGGCGGCGAACCCGTTCAGACGGCGCAATTCCGGTTCTTTCTCTAGTTGCTCGGCCTCATTCTCCAGCTTGTCGACTTCTTCCGCGAATTTGTCCCGCGCTTGCCTCAATTCCTTGTGATAGCTACGCAACTTCGGCGCGATGCGCGACAAGATTTTCTTGGCGTCCTCGAAGGCGGCCTGCGCGGACGGATCGTCGACCCATTTGTTGTACAGCTTTTCGCCGCGGGCATAGTCGGCCTGCAACAGCATTACTTGCAGGGCCGGTGTATTGGCTTCGGGAACCTTCACCAACAGCGCGTCGATGCGTCTTAGAGTATCTTCGTACTTTTCGTTGTCCTCGGCGGTTCCCATCAACCGTTCGGCATAGAGGTCGCCGAGCCGTTTGGCTAACGTCTGGCGGGGCTTGGCGTCGGTGGCGGCGTCAAGCTGGTCTTCCAGGAGGGCAATCTGCAAATCGAGCAGGCCCAGCCGCGACAATAACTTCCCGACCGCGTCCGCCTCGCCGGCAGGCACGACCTGGCCTCGTGCCGCCGGTCCGCTGAGACCCGCCAACAACATAGGCACGAGCAAATACGCTATACGATTAATCCGAAGACGAAGGAACATAGGTCACCGACCTGAAGTTGGCATCTCGACATGCTTGAATCGCCGCCGCCGCCCATTCGTATTGGACGTCGTCGCTTACTTTAACATAGGCTCCGTCTTCCTTGTTGGGGAATTTACGAAGCACATCCACGAGTTCTTCTCTGGTACTAATATCGCGGCTGCCCATGCGGTAGTGAGACCGCCCGCCGGTGGCCACGACCTCGACGATCGCCGGTTCCAGATCGGAAGGCGACGACGAGCTGTTTTCGTTGTACTGAATCGCCGAACTGATTTGCCGCTCGGTCTTTACAAAACTGGCGGTTGTCATGAAAAAAATCAACAGCAGAAACACCACATCGATCATGCTGGTCATTTGCAATTCGATTTGGGCACCGCGTTGTACTTTTCGGCTGCTCAGTTTCATTTTCGATCAACGCTCCCGAACGACGTTGAGGTTGATTTTCTTGATCTCAGCGGCTTGCAGCTTCTTGAGTACATCGTTGATCACTCGGGTCGTGGCTTGTTTGTCGGCCCGCAGTTCCAACGTGACCCGACTGGGGTCTCCCGTGCGAAGAATTTCCTGGAGCACCATGTCCTGTATTTGGGATGCCGTCCAGACGGATCCTCCGACTTTGATCTCGCCCGCGTCGGTGATGTTAATGATCAGCTTACTGGGCTTATGGTCTTGCGTTCCCTCCAATGGCGGCAGAATCATCTGTTCCGTGTTCATTTTGGAGACTTGAGTGACGGTCATGAAGAAGATGATCAACAAGAACACAATGTCGATCATCGGCGTCATGTTCATCGCCGCCATTGTAGTACGTTTATGCTTGGTCAGTCGCATTTAGCGTTTCCGGCCCAGCGGCATGAGAATCCGTTCGACTCTTTTGCCCACTTCGGCGACCAACGAGTCGATCTTGTTGCGAAAGAAGCTGAACGAAATCATGGCGGGTATCGCGATCAACAGGCCAAGCAGCGTCGTGATAAGCGCTTGGCCAATACCGCCAGCCAGTTCCTCTGGCTTGGCCATCCCCCCCGCTTCGGCGATCGCGTTGAAGGCGATGATCATACCGAGTACCGTTCCGGTCAGTCCCAGCATCGGCGCGATGGCCCCGATGACGCCCAGCACCTCGGTTTTTCGATACAAGCGGCTGGTTTGGTCTTCCCCCTCCTCTTCGACCGCGGTCTTGTATTCGGCGAAGCCGAAATCACTGCCGACAAACCGCTCCAGGCCGGCCAGAATGACCTCGCCCGCCAGGCTGTAGTTTTCCGGCTGGTGGCAGAATTCAATGGCTTGATTGATCTCGCCGCGGGCGATTTTTTGTTCCAGTTCGGTCACGACATACTCCGGCATGATCTTGCCCTTCCGGATGGTCATCGCGTGTTCAATGATGAAAAACACCATCACCAACGACAGCAGAAAGAAGATCAGCAGCCAGGTGATCCCCGCATCCATCAGCCGCGAAAATACCGTCGTGCGACTGCCACTGGTGCCCGGTGAATCATTGGCTGCGGATGCGGGTGCGACGGGTGCCCCTCCAACGGGTTCGTCAACGAGCGTTTCGTCTTCGCCGGCTTCTTGCGCGTGGGCCGGCGAGGACACAACATGCAAACTTGCGACGACTCCCCAGGCAACCAGCGCCAGCAGCAACAGGCCGACGCGCCAACCAAGCAGCGACTGAAATTGGTTCCATCGAGTTGCGATTATCGATAAGCTTCGCATCATCATTCTTACCTTTACTTTCCCGCGCGAGCATCGGAATTAGATCGCGCCTTTTCGGCATGGACCGTATGGGCGAAATGGATCAAGAGTTCCTTCCGCAGTGCAACGCTGCCTTTGGGGTCATTCAGCTCATTCAGCGTAATACTGGAATAATAGAGTCCCGCGCCCGCCAGTTCGGGATAGCTTGTCCCGTAGACGGCCGGCAAGCGGACCAATCGCAGCACTCCTTCGACTTTGGTTCGTGGATCTTCGCTGGCGGTATCGGACATGCCCAGCCAATAAATGGCCGCCGGCTTCGTCTGAGGCACCAAACCGTCGCCGGACACCTTGAGGCGGTCGACCGCCGGACCCCGCTTGCCAGCCAGAATCTCAGTTTGCGCCAACGCAATGTCACGCCACTGAGCTGTCAGGGGCCGATTGCCCGGGATCCACTTTTTGTCCAAGAATTGCGCCGCCGTATCGGCATCGCCAGCCGCCGACGCCAGCGTCGCATAGTAAATGAACACGCCTTCCGGGCGAGGGTGTTCCATTCCACGCAGCGCTTCGAGAACGCCGGGCACGGCCTGTTTCGCGGCCTCGGCGTTGAACCAAACGGGAGGCAACGTCAAAGACAGTGCGGACTTGGCATCGAACCGCAAACGCCGTTCGCCAGGTAGCTCACCCATGCCGCGGATCGAGCGGAGATAGGTATACGCGCGAAGAAACGGTTCGACGGCTGCTTCCCGTTTGCCCGCCGCCAGCCGTGCCCACATGAGTGCTTGAAAAACCATGTAGGCGGTTTGGCTTTTTCGCGACACATAGGTCGGGTACACCGCTTCCGCAAACTCAAGCAACCCTTCGTAATCGTTATTCTTGAGCCGCGTGCGAATTCGAAATAGGGGCTCGCCGAACTCTTTGAGCTGGCGATTGAATTCTTCCTGCTTCGACGCTTCGATCGTGCCGCGTTCAATTTCGTCCCACGTGATCGTGGTGCCATCGTCCAGTTGGATTCCGTCGGGATCGAACGACTCAACGGTCCGATTGTTGATCAACTTTGAACTTCGCAGCAACAGCCGGTCGGCGTTGGCGGACGAGGTTCCCAGAATCGTCAAGAAAAAGGCCAACAAGAGAGCCAGGCGGAGGATCATGGTGTTTTCCAGAACTGAAATTGGCCGATCACAATTTGTCATGGCGCTAGTGAACCTCATTCCCTACGGAAAACCGCTTGGAATAACGCTGGACCTATCTACCCATTGTGACCGACTCGTCGGAAATCGACGACCCATCTTGGAAAGATAGCCGGGCAGTAGGGGGAGCGCTATTTCAAATGGAGGAGGAAATTATTGGAAGGATGCAGGATCCTTTCCAGTTTTGGTGCGTCTCTGTTCCGCCGGCGCCCCGGCTGCCTATTCATTGTGCGAATGCACAAATACCTCTGATGCCTCTGAGTTTTCCATCCTACCCATGTGTCAATAGGGCGTCAAGAATATGGCACTTCCGGGCTCGATGGCACCGGGACTCTTGGCGGCAATCGGACTGGAACGCGCCGGAACAATCGGCAAATCCGCTAGGACACCCTACCATTCACGGGGGTTACCAATCCTGCCCATCGTGGTCGTCGGTTGTCGTTCCGAATGCAATTGCCGTTTGGATCTGCTGGGGATCGATGGCAGCCGCGACTTCGAATCCTCGATGCGTCAGCGAGAACTCACGCAACAAATGGTGAATCATCAAGCCCGCCGCGCACAGTTGGCGAAACCCTTCCAAAAACTTCATCGTTCGGGCTGGGTCGCGTTTGTCGCGGAACATGGTCGTGCGGCCCTCTTCGCACTCTACATAAACCGCCAAAAATCGCTCCACCGCGTCGAAAGCGTTTTCCACGGTTTTAAGCTCGACAACACCCCGTTGCCGAGCTGTGTAAAGGATCGCCTTCGCTTCGTCCGAGAGTTCCGCTGGCGGGGCATCGGCGACGGACAGCGCTGCGGCACAGATATGGGCAAAGCCGAGAATCGTGGGAGCACCCGCTTTTAGGTCTTCCCATGCGCCGCCGTCCGAGCCGCCTTCGGAAATGAAGCGTTTGGGAATCATGGCACGGACTTCCGGGTTGGAGTGCAGTTCTACCCGCCGGCGGCGAGGCTCTAGTTATTCTACCGACCCGCGGAGGCGGATGGGAGTCAACTTTACAGCGACCGGAGGGCAAACGCCGGATCGCGGCAACGAGGGGCGAAATGGTAAACTGACGTGTAAGCTATGTCTAGGCAACTAACATTACCACGGATTGCGGTGGTCGGTTCCATCAACATGGACCTCGTGATCCGTTGCGCGCGGCTGCCTCGGCCCGGCGAGACGCTTATCGCGGACGACGCCCGCGAAGTGCCCGGAGGCAAGGGTGCGAATCAGGCGGTTGCGGCGGCACGCTTGGGTGCCGAAGTGGCGATGATTGGCCGCGTGGGTAGCGATGCTTTTTCGGATCGATTGCTGGAAAATCTTGCCACGGAAGGAATCGATACGACGCACGTGGCGCGCACTTCCAATTGCGCCAGCGGATTGGCGATCGTTACCGTCGAGCATGGAGGCGAAAACTCGATCACCGTCGTGCCGGGAGCGAATGGGCAAGTAACCATCGCCGACGTAACGGCGGCGACTGACATGATCCGAAACGCGGACATTCTGTTGCTGCAACTTGAAATCCCGATCGAGACCGTGTTGGAGGCCATTCGCGTAGCTCACTTGGCGGAGACGCGAGTGATACTCGACCCCGCTCCCGCTCCGGCACGTGTCCCCGACGGCCTACTGGACGTTGACGTTATCTGCCCCAATGAATCTGAAGCCGCCGCGATCCTGGGCGTTCAGACCGTTGCCAAGAACGAAGCACAGTCCGCGGCCGCGGCGCTGACACAGCGGGGCGCCCGCAACGCCATCGTTACACTCGGTAGCGAAGGCGCGGCCCTATGCGACCGCGGCGGTCATTGTGAACTAGTTCCGACGCCCGCCGTCCATGCGGTTGATTCGACGGCGGCGGGGGATGCCTTTGCCGGAGCCTTGGGAGTTCGGCTCGCCCAAAACGCTTCCTTGTTTGAAGCAGTTCGTTTCGCTTGCATGGCCGGCGCGATCGCCGCGTCGCGACTCGGCGCACAACCGTCGATGCCCAGTCGCCAAGAAATAGCGCAGTTCTCGCCAGGCGAAACGGATGCATGATCCTCAACGCCCGCAGTTGATGATTGGCAGCGTTCGGCTCGGCCAGCTATACTCAGCGCGGTATCCGACGTTTGTTTTTGACGACAAAGGCGCACCAAATGACGCACACAACCCGACGCGAATTCTTGAAGGCTTCGTCGGCCGGACTGGCCTTGCCGCTTGCCGCTCCCGCGATTCTCTCCGCGAAGTCACCCAACGAAACCGTTCGCGTGGCAGGAATCGGAGTCGGCGGAAAGGGATGGGTGGACATTGGTGGGGCAGCGCGGCACGCCGACGTGGTTGCCTATTGCGATGTCGATACGGGAAAGCGTGGCCGCCGAGGCGGATACGGAGCGGCGGCGGAAAAATGGACCAAGGCTCGCGGCTATCAAGATTTTCGCAAACTGATCGATAAGGAACGCAAGAATCTAGATGGCATCACCGTCAGCACGCCCGACCACATGCACGCGCCTGTCACCATGATGGCGCTTCAGCATGGCCTGGCCGTGTATACCCAAAAGCCACTCACGCGAACAGTCTTTGAGGCGCGGGCGCTGACGAAAGCAGCGGCGAAAGCGGGCGTCTCGACCCAAATGGGAAATCAACATCACAGTGGCGGCGGTTACCGTTCGCTGGTGCGGATTGTTCAGGACGGATTGTTGGGAAAGATCAAAGCGGCGCACACTTGGTCGGACCGCCCCATCTGGCCGCAAGGCAAAGATCGCCCCAGCGGTTCCGATCCCGTCCCCAAATCACTCAATTGGGATCTTTGGCTGGGCGTTGCCGACGAGCGACCTTACAAAGCGGACATTTATCATCCATTCAAGTGGCGCGGTTGGTTTGACTTCGGGGCTGGCGCGCTGGGAGACATGGGATGTCACATCATCGACCCGGTGGTTTGGTCGCTGAAGTTGGGACCGCCCTCCAGCGTTTCCTATGATGGGCCCCAGCCCAGGACAGAAATGTTTCCCCAATCGGAAGTACTCCAATTTCGTTTTCCCGGTACAAAATTCACGGCTGGCGACAACTTTGAAATGACCTGGTGGGACGGGGGAAAAGTGCCGCCCGTGAACGGTTCTCATGTTGGTTCCGCCGACTCGTTGCCGAAGCAAGGCGTGATGTTGATCGGCGAGGAAGGGACTTTGGTCTGCCAGCACGGCAAGACGCCAAAATTGTATCCGCTGGAAAAATTCGCCGATTCCGATGTCCCGGCCGTCGACGGTTTGGATCACTATGGCGTTTGGGTGGAGGGCATCCGTGGCGGCAAATCTCCAAACAGCAGCTTTGACTACGCCGGGCCGCTGACCGAAACCGTGTTGCTCGGCGTCATCGCTTCGCGAGTTGGAGCCGGCCGACTGGATTGGGATGCGCGGCGAATGCGTTTTACGAATTCCGACACCGCCAATCAGTTCATCCGCGATGAATATCGTAGCGGTTGGAATGTCGAGGGGCTCTAACCAAAACCGATTCAAAATCACGACCGCTCAATCGCAGGAGATTTCAATGCGACGTTTTCCGGCTCAAGGTTTCCGCGCTTTGCTGTGCGCTCTGCTGACTTTCACCGGCGCTGCTTGGCTGGCCGCGGCGGAAGACAAGCTAGACGGGCAAGAAACCGAATGGGGAAGCATCCACAAGGATTCTCTCCGCCAGGGTACTTACGAGCTAAAAGTGCGTGCTTGGCCAGAAGATGGCGTGCTGAAGTTGCCGTCTTCGTTTCCGCACATCATCCAGTGCTGGATGGGAAATCGAGGGGCGGTCCAAACCGTGGACTTCGCCTTCAACCAAGATGCCACCGAGAAATCGCTGCGGCTTTCCAAGTCCAAGTCCGCCGACAAGAGCCAGCCTCGTTCGATCTACGTGTTGGCCTCCAAGGACTCAAGGCAAATGTCCGATGGCCGCATCGTGTTTAGCGCGCTAGACTCCCAGGTGCAGGGAGAAACCGCGAAGCTGGAGAGTCACCCCGGCAATCATCGCATTGGATTTTGGACCCACGCCGAAGACTGGGTGGATTGGAAGTTCCGCGCCACGCGTTGGGGCATGTACAACGTGCGGCTGACCTATTCGACCGCCTCGCCCGACGGGACACGCATTGAGGTGCGGATAGGCAAGACCGGAGGAAGTAAGAAGTCGGACAACGAAGCGCCCGTCGCGATCGAAGGCAAACTCAAGTCGACCGGCAGTTGGTATCGCTACACGACCATCGATCTGGGAAAGGCCTACCTGCCGGCCGCGGGCGATCATACCCTGTCGGTGAAGTGCATCGAGAAAGTGGGCGGAGCCGTCATGAATTTGAAAGCGGTCGTGCTGACGCCCGCCTGCGAAGGCACTCCCCCGGTGCAGGCCGACGATGGGCTGGTCACGCTACACGCCCGCGACGCGACTGTACGGGGAATAACGCTTCGCTGGGAGCCCATCGAGAAAAAGCAAACACTCGGCTACTGGGTGAAACCGGACGACACGGCGGTTTGGAGTTTCCGAGTGAATCAACCAGGCGAGTTCGAGGTCGAAGTGTTGCAAGGCTGCGGAAAGGGCCAAGGCGGAAGCAAGATGGTGATCGCGGTCTCCGATCAACGCGTCAACTGGCAAGTCGAAGAAACCGGCCACTTTCAGAACTTCAAGCCGCGCGTCGTGGGACGGCTCTCCATTTCTGAAGCGGGCCAGCAAGAACTCTCCGTCAAGCCCGTGAAGATCGCCAAGAACGCTGCCTGCGACATTCGTCAGATTCGGTTGATTCCGATCCTGGACAAAAACGAAGCGCCGAAGTAGTCCGCGATTGAGTTGACCGGAGTCGGCCGAAGATTACTCGTCCGCCGCCACCAAGCGTTTGATCAGGGTGATCTGATTTCCGGTTTCGTTGTAGGTCACTTCGTCCATGAACGTCCGCATCAACACGGCTCCACGGCCCAGCGTGGAATCCAGCGCATGCGCTTCGTCCACTCGAGAAAGCGTGGCGGGATCAAAACCGGGTCCTTGATCTGAAACGATCAGCTTTGCATGCTCGCGAGTCACTTCCACGGATACCCGCACGCGGCGTTCGCTGTATGGCGGGATAGTTCTTCGCTGCTGCAACAGGTCGGTGTGAATTCCTTCCAACATCTTTTCGCGGGCCTGTTCCAACTCTTCCGACGTAATTTCGAGATTGCCGTGATAGATGGCATTCAAGATCGCCTCACGAAGCGCGTTGCCCAGTTGATAACCGCCGGTCGGGTCGCAGATCCCCATGCCGGTCGCGATTTGCTGAACGTAGTCAATCAGCGGGTCGACAAGCTCTGGGTCGTTCTCCAGCGAGACGACAAACTGTGTTGAATCAAAGCAATTGATCAGTTGTTCGTAGGCGCGGCTGGCATGTGATAACGAAAGCACGTCTTGAACGGTATCCAGCAGCCTGTCTTTTAGTTCGCGTTTGGGAACATAGCTGGCGGCCCCTTCCTCAAGCGCCTCCATGGCGATCGCTTCACTGCCCATCGCGGTCATCAGGATCACTGGAATTTGGGGATGGTCGAGCCGTATCGCCTTGACCAACTGCAAGCCACTAACCTCCGGCATTTGCAAATCGGTCACCACGAGTTCGAATCCTGGTTCTTTCAGTCGTTCCAACGCCGCATGGCCGTTGTCCACGGCCTCCACGTCCAACGTAAGGTCGCCATTTAGAATCTGGCCAACCAAGGCCCGATCCAATGCGGAATCATCGACTACCAGGATTTTGGGCATGGTTCACTCCAATTGCGAATTGGCGACAGCGAGGAGAAATAGAATCTGTATCGTACCTCATTCGAGGCCGTGTCTGCCACATGCCGTCCGGGCCACTCGGGCAGATTCCTGGCGTCGTTGGGTTGAGATTTTCTTGCCGATTTCCGCCACCCACACCATAATCAATCTCAATCGCGATCCCAAACCGTGAACCCAGGATAAAGTATGACCCGTCAGAATCCCAACCGTCGCCGCTTCTTGAAACAGACCTCCGCCACGGTGGCGGCCGCCGCGCTGGCACCGTCATGGCATGTCGCGCCGACCGAGGCGACTGCTCAGTCCAGGTCGCCGAACCAGCGGATCGGAATCGGCGCGATCGGGCTGCGTTATCAAGGATCGGTCATCACGGAAAAAGCCCAAGCGCATGGCAATATCGTGGCGTTATGCGACATCGATCGAAACGTGCGGGAACAGGCCCGCGCCGCGTTCGGCAGTACGCCCAAGATTTTCGAGCAGTATCAAGATCTGCTTAAACGGAGCGACGTCGATGTCGTGCTGATCGGCACGCCCGACCACTGGCACGCGCCGATGGTGGTGGATGCCTGCCGCGCGGGCAAAGACGTCTACGTCGAAAAGCCGCTCACTCTCACCATCGATGAAGGCAAACTCATCAGGAAGGTCGCCAAGGAGACCGGCCGCGTCGTGCAAGTCGGTTCGTGGCAGCGCAGCGATCATCGCTTTCGGCAAGCGGTCGAAATGGTTCGGCAAGGCCGCATTGGCAAACTGCAACGGGTCGATGTCGTTCTGGGAAAGAACAAAACAGGCGGCCCGTTCTCGAAACGCACTCCGCCGGGCAATCTGAACTGGGACCTGTGGCAAGGCCAAACGCCCGATGTGCCGTACTTGGAAGAGCGTAGCCACTATACATTTCGCTGGTGGTATGAGTATTCCGGCGGGCAAATGACCGATTGGGGCGCCCATCATGTTGACATCGCGCAATGGGCCATTGATTCCAATCCCACCGAAGTCGAAGCGACCGCGAAATATCCCACCGTTAAGAATGGCTACAACGTAGCGATCGATTTTCAAGCTAAATACAAGTTTGCCAACGGCGTCGAAATGACGATTGCCGACCACGGGCGAAACGGGATCCTGTTCACCGGCACTCAGGGCCGCATGTTTGTCAATCGTGGCACGATCAGCGGAAAGCCGGTTGAAGATTTGGCCAGCCGTCCCCTCGATCGCAAAGACTTCCGCGTCTATCCGTTTGACAATCTCTCTCGGCCCACTCGCATGGGAAAACTAGATGCCATCGTCAATCACATGGGCAATTTCTTTGACTGCGTCAAGCTGCGAAAGACGCCGATTTCCAGCGTTGAGAGCCAGCATCGCAGCGTGAGTACCTGCCATCTGGGCAACATCGCCATGCACATCGGCCAGCGGCTCAAGTGGGACCCCGACAGCGAGTCGTTTTTGGGAAACCACGAAGCCAATCAACTGCTGAGGCGCGATCAACGCCAAGGTTTCGAATTCGGATGAGCGGTCCACCTGGAGGTCGAGTGCTGATAGCGACATGCCCAGTTGCCCAGGGATTTGACTATGGAAATTAAGTGAAGACAATAGACACAAAACCGGTTTCGGTTTCTTGCCGCCAAGAGGCCGCCCTACGGGTTGCCGCCGCTAGTCTTACTTGCACAACTGAGGTGTGGCGGTGAGCGAGAGAGAATCGAACACAGCACACTCGCGATTTGAATGAGAGGAAGCATCATGATTCAATCCCTTGCCGTGGCGCAGGCCAGTTGCCGCGGGGCTTTCCCGCGTTATTTGCTACACAGAATAACGACCCTCGCCATTTCGGCCGTTGCCGCACTTGTTCCACAAGTAATCTACACGCAACCGGTTGACGCCAAGCCAGGCGATCGACCGAACATCGTCTTAATCATGGTCGACGACATGGGCTTCGGCGACGTTCACGCGTTGAATGCCGACTCCACGATTCCCACGCCGAATCTCGATCGGTTGGCAACCGACGGAATGACCTTTACTGATGCCCACACGCCTTCGGCTGTTTGCACGCCGACCCGGTATGGCTTGCTGACCGGTCGATACTGTTGGCGAACGCGACTGAAGCGAGGCGTGCTGGGTGGGTATAGCCCGCCGTTGATCGACGCCAAGCGGTCGACCATTGCCACCATGCTCAAGGCACGGGGATATTTCACGGCAGGTGTCGGCAAATGGCACCTAGGGATGGGAATGCCGATGAAGCCGGAATCGAAAGGAGATCGCAAACAGTGGCAAGGCGACCCGGGCATTGATTTTGGCAAACCAATCGCCGATAGCCCGGTCACTCGCGGTTTTGATTATTTCTTCGCGGTCAGTGCCTCGCTGGACATGGCCCCCTATGTTTATATCGAAAACGATCGCTTCACGATGTTGCCGACTCAACAACAAGCTGGCGTACCCTTTCCCGCTTTTGTCCGAACGGGTCCGCGCGCGAAAGACTTTGTACTGGAAGAGGTCCTCGACCGGTTGGCCGCGCAGGCCGACAAGGTAATTCAGGAACAAGCCAAAAGCGATTCGCCGTTCTTCGTTTACTTTCCGCTTACCGCGCCTCACAAGCCGACGTTGCCACACAAGCGATTTCGCGGCAAGAGCAAACTTGGCCCCTACGGCGACTTCATTATGCAGGTCGATGCCACGGTGGGCCAGGTCTTGAAGACCTTGGACAAGACCGGCCAGCGAGACAGCACGCTCGTGATTTTCACCTCCGACAACGGTTCGTACATGCATCGTTACGACGACGCCAAGCGGGAAGATCATTTGGATAAGGCATCGATTCAGGGCTATCGAGCCGACCGGCATCGAGCCAATGGCCCGTTCCGCGGCACCAAGGCCGACATTTGGGAAGCGGGACACCACGTTCCCTTTTTCGCTCGCTGGCCGGGTAAGATCGAGGCTGGTGCCAAATGCGACGAACCGATTTGCTTGACCGATGTCTTCGCAACTTGTGCGGAGATTTGCGGAGCCAGCTTGGGCGACGACTCGGCCGAGGACAGTATCTCGTTGCTTTCCATGATGAAAGGAAACGACTCCGTCCGCGGCGTCCCCGTGATTCACCATTCGGTCGCTGGAATGTTTGCGATTCGCGACGGGCAGTGGAAACTGGTTCTGGGCAACGGATCGGGAGGACGAGAGAAACCATCAGGTAAACCGTTTGGAAAGCCCTACCAATTATTTAATGTGGTGGCGGACGTTGGCGAAACGACCAACCTAGCTCCCGAACAGCCCGACGTCGTGAAACGATTAGTGGAACGATTTCAGGCAATTCACGACAGCGGGCGCAGCGTCCAACGTTCCAAGTAGCGCGAACGCAACTCCGACCCTATGCTTCGGCCGTTGGTTTCGCTTTTCGCGAGTGAACGAACAGGTTCAGCACTTCAACCGCCAGGGCAAAGAACATGGCGAAGTAAATGTACCCCTTGTTCAGTTCGGTACCGATGCCTTCGGCGACCAGCAACACGCCGATCAACAGCAGAAAGCTAAGCGCTAACATCTTTAGTGTGGGATACTGTTTTACAAATCGGCTCACCGGTTCGGCGCTGACCAGCATCACGCCCATTGCCAAGATGATGGCGGTCACCATGATGCCGATGCCAAACCAATAGCTGTCGCCTTCGGCTTTGACCATGCCGACCGCCGTAATGACCGAATCGAGCGAGAAGATGATATCCAACACCGCGATCTGTGCGATGACGGCACCGAAGCTGACCGTCTTTTGGGAAGTTCCGTGTTCGTCATCGCCCTGCACCTGGGCGTGAATCTCAAACACACTCTTTCCGATTAGAAACAGCCCGCCCACCAATAAGATGATGTCGCGGCCCGAGACTTGATTGAAGTGGTGATTCTCCTCGTCGGCTAGCCATTCTGAAAAGATGCCGAGTGACGCCCATTCGAACAAAGGCGCGGTCAACCCCAGCACCCAACTCAGTGACAGCAACAACAAGATTCGAGTAACGAGTGCCATCGCGAGGCCAAGGCGGCGCGCCCCGGGTTGCTGATCTTTCGGCAAACGTCCCGTGATAATGGCGATAAAGACAATGTTGTCGATCCCCAGCACAATTTCCATCAAGGTGAGGAACACCAACGCGATCAGGCCGACAACAATGGGATTTTCCATGGGATCTCGGTAGAAAAGAGCCGTAGTTCTTGGCAATCATTGAAATTGTTTGCAAACAAAATACAGCAATTTCAAATCCAATCAAACAGGCACTCGGCGAAATGGCCGCGAAAGAAGGGCAAGACTTGAGCAGCATACCGATCGAACCTGATGCTGGTAGCGAAGCGACGCGGTCCGCCGACGAGTTGCTCCAGTTTGTCGAAGAGGCGGCAACGGAGTTCGTCGCGACGATGAAACGTGGCGGATCCGCCACCGAGGGATGGACAAAGCCGGGTGCCTACACGCGGAGCGCGTCGGCAATGGACCGCCTGCTGCAACGACTCGCCTCCAGCCAGATTTGGGGCGAGGCAAATCGCATTCCATCCAGCCGGCTGTGGGATATCGCGGGAGAGATTCTTAGTGTCGGCAGCCTTCAACTTCGTGCCAGAGCAAAGCCGCGCGGCTATGCGGGCGACTACGTGATGCTCGACAGAATCTGTGAAGACTGGCGGTGCGCGGACGAATTGGGGCGCCACTTTGATCAGTACTTTCAGACCCAGCACGCGCCTCGCGCCGTGCGACAGCGGTGCGAGTTGCTTGCGGAAATCATGCTGACCGAGTGGCGGCGTCAAACGCCTGTCAATCCCAAGGGGCGATTTCATGTCGTTAGCATTGGCTCGGGACCAGCCGTCGAACTGTGCCGCGCGGCGAATGCTCTTTCCACGGATGAACGTCGACTGAAGGTGACGCTCATCGACATCGACCCCGACGCGCTCGACCACGCGCGCGCCTCGTTGGAACGTCATCTGGCGAATGAGCAGATTGTTTGCGTCCGCGAAAACCTGTTCCGTTTGCCCACTAAGAAGGCGGCCGTGGTTACCGAGCCGGCGGACGTGGTCTTTTGTGCCGGGCTGTTTGACTATCTTGAAGATGCCCAGGCCGTTGCCATGTTGAAGATGATGCGAAGTTGGCTGTTGCCTAGCGGACGTCTGTTGGCTTTCAACTTTTCGACCAGCAATCCGACGCGGGCTTACATGGAATGGATTGGGAACTGGTACTTGAAGTACCGGACGCTGGAAGAAATGGAAGACTTGGCGCGCCAAGCCGGCATTCCCGTCGGCAATTTTTCCGCGAGTTCCGAATCCTTGGGAGTCAATCTCTATATCGACGCAAGAAGCGAGGACGGGGACGGTTAATCGTCCATGGGAAGCGTGGCCCGGTCGTCCGACCACAACACGGGAAAGGGGTACGGATCTCGAAAGTCGGGTTCTCCCGTGGGCAGCTTGCGGCAGAGACTCTCATCGAGAATATGAACTTCCGTCCCGTCCGGTTTGTAATACGGTTGGTAGTGATTCTCCTCGTCTTGCAGATGCACGGCCAGCGCCAAACGAAATTGGTCGCTGCGATTGGGATAACTGGCGTGCAAGGTCCAGGCGTGGTGGAAACTCACTTGCCCTTTTTTTAGCGTCAACGGTACTCGCCGCACGGTTTGTCCTTGGTCGCGAAATCGTTGCTCGATCTCGTCCAGGTCGGTTTGGTTAAAGAAACGCGTGTGTTCCAGATTGGACCACTTGTGGCTGCCGTCGATGACGACCAGCGGCCCCCGCGCCTCGTCGACGTCGTGAAAGGGAATCCAAGCGGTGAGCATTTTGTTGGAACTGCAAGTGGCCCAATAGGCGTGATCGGCGTGCCAGCCAACCGTCGAATTCGTCGCGGATCCTGGCGGCTTATAAACCAGTTGGTCGTCCAACAGCCGAATGCTGGAAGTGCGCGCCAGCCGCGCTGCCATGGCCCCGATAATCGGCTGCGAGACAAGCCGCCCTAGCTCTTGTTTCTGCAACGAGACGAATTCGTTGTTGCGGACCGTGTCTCCGTCCGATGGTTTCCAATCGCTGTAGCCTTCGCTGATCGGAAGCGCCGCGTCGCGTTTTCCATCGTAGAAGTCCATCGCGCCCCGCAGTGCGTCTTCGATGACCTCTTCCGATAAAACTTGTTGGCTTACGAACCAGCCGTGCTGTTCGTAAAAGGCAACGTCTTCATCGGTCGGCAGATACTGTTGTTGTTCGGGTGCTAGCGAGAATTCGTGGCTTGGTATCATGACTTTAGCCGTGGGTTTGTTCGATAAAGCGGAGCCAACCAGATCACCGCCGTTCTGAAGCAGTGTCGTTCTGAAGCAGTGTCGTTCTCAATTACCTGTCATCCTGTGTCCACGGGATGGCCCCCAAGGCAATCGTGGCCCAAAGTATCGTAACTCTCAAGAGCCAAGCGGCGCATTTCCTGCCTAGGAGGGACCGTGTTCCATTCGCTGACGGCGTCCCAATAGAAGATGACCGCGTCCCATTGGGAGGTCCCGGCAAGCCATCGTCCGAGCAAGATAACGCCGGCTAGCGTGGGTAATCGCGGCCAGCCAACCTGACGCGGGTCTTTTACGGGGTTTTTGTGCCCCTTCTAACAACGGGCGGATTCTGCAATAATTCTATCTACCGCTCTAGAGATGGCAGTGCCTGTTCCGATATTCCCCTGCCATTCCCGTCACGATTCAATATAAGCCGAAGGGTACTTCCCTCTATGTATAAGAACTTCTGTGCCGAGCCGTTGGGCGTAAACGGACGCCAAAGCGAGTTGATCGAACTAGCCCTGACCTATGGATTCAAGGGCCTTGAGATTGATATTACGGAGTTCGCTGAGCGATTCGAACGGCAGGGCTCCGACTATGCTCGTCGCTACATCGACAGCGCGGGCATTCGCGTGGGCACGTTCGAGTTGCCGGTGCGGTGGCAAGGAGCCGAGGCGGAGTACAAGGAAGACTTGGCTCGTCTTCCACAAGTTGCAGAGGCCGCGGCTTCGGTTCAGGGGGACTGCTGCTTTACCATTGTCGAGCCGGCCAGTGACGAACGGCCATTTAACGAGAACTTCGAATTCTGCCGCGAGCGAATCGCGGAGATGGCCGACATTCTCGCGCCGCACAATATTCAGTTGGGCCTTGGTTTTCTGGCTGCGGCACAGCACCGCGAAGGCCGAGAATTTCAGTTCGTCCACCAATCAGAAACGCTACTCACGCTGATCAAGACCATCAGCAGTTCAAATGTTGGCCTGATGTTGGATCTTTGGAATTGGCGTGTTGGCGGCGGCGGAATGGACCAACTCAAGGAACTGTCGGCGAACCAGATCGTTAACGTGCGTTTGGCCGACGTGCCGGACGATGTCGATTTGACAAAGATTACCGACGATCAACGATTGCTTCCTGGTGAGAGCGAATCATCGGACGCCATCGCCACGCTTTCGTTGTTGATCGAGATGGAATACGCGGGTCCCATCGCCGTGTTTCCCGATCCAAGCTGCTTCAGTGGCGAAACTCGCGATGGCATCGTGCGCAAGGTGTCCCGCGGCTTGGACGACCTGTTAAAGTCCGCCCGTGCTGGCGAGACGGAAGCGGATCCGGCAACGGACGCGGCCGACCCGGCAACGCCAGATTCGGATTCGGTGCCGGTCAGCGCCGACGCCTAATGCTTGCCGCCCAGGCAGTTTCTTCCTTCTGAACTTGCTATCTGGTTTCAGTAAGTTGCGCGGGTTGATCCGGAACCCCCAGCCCCGACCACGGACCGCGAGGTTCTGCTGGAGAGGGCTTTGACGGATGTCGTGTTGGACGGCGCGGCCATGGGGCCATTCTCACCACTTTCCATCATTGCCGCCTCACTCCGTGGACGATTTCACAGGGTGTCCGAAAATGCCTGCCCACGATGGAAGTGAGTGAAACTTTAACGGTTTTCACGGAAGAGCCATGCCGCAAACTTCTAATAAAATCTCCCTGCTTATCGTTGCCGCGTTGCTCGTGTTTGTCGCGATCGGCTACTATTTTTGGCCCTCGCCCAAGGACGTTGATGGAAGCTTGCGCTATCCCGACGACAAGCTATCCACGGACAAAGTGCTGAATCCTATTTCGACTTTTGGTCCGCCCCCCATTCCGGCCATTGGCGTCGAGCCACTTGCGGCGGATCAACCGTACGCTTGGCCGCCGGACAGCGACGCTCACAATTCGGAAGTCGACGAATCTCTCCCTGATTTCGGCGACCCACGAAGCAGTGATCCGGGGGCCAGCAAGCTCGCGGACAGCGAGAGTTCGCCAGCACCGTGGTTCGCCACCGCCCGTGAACTACGTCGTTTGCCGTCAACCGAACTCGCCCCCGAACTCATGGTCTCGCCCGACACGCCACCAGAGCCTTCAGCCACTCCCACCTTTTCGCGCGAACCACTGCCGGAATTACCCAAGGAATTCGCTTCCGAACAAGTTCCGCCAGCGCCGGCAAGGGCTTCGCCGGAATTAGAGTCCACGGAAAACGACTCTCAACCCACTGTTCAACATCCTACCGACGATCAAGATCCGAACCGCGTCGACGGGAATCAGTGGCAACCGAACACGTCGCTTCAGTCTGAAGAATTTTCGCTGGAACCGAGCAAATCTCAACCTCTGCTGGAATTGCCTGATGAAGCAGAACTGCTCTCACCGCTTGAATCGGCGGGACTCGACCGGTCCGCGAACGTACCACCTCCAGAATTGGTGCCGGCCGAAGATCGATCGCTGGAGCAGGCGGGGAACGCGAATCCGCGCGCGATGGCGATCGTCACCGAACGAGCGAGCGAGACGGTGAATCACGGAATCTCTCTGGCCAGCCGCAATGCGCCGTTTTCGGCAAGGCGAGAGTTCATCTCCGCATTACGGAGCGTTGCCGAAGCCTTGGATACGCTTTCGAACGGCGCGGCACACGGGCGAAGTCTGGATGCCGGCTTGCTTGCCCTTCGCGAAGCCGACGACTTTGTCTCCGGCTCGCCCGAAACCACGGCCGACGTTTCATCCATTGTCGATCGGCATCAAACGCCGATTCTCAAGCATATCAGCGCCCAACAACTCACTCCGTTGATCGCTCGCCAACGCTACTACACCTATGCCCAAAAGGAATTGTCCCTCGCGGGCGGCAGGAACCCGGCTGCTTCCAGAGCATTGTATGGGCTGGGCAAGCTGCACACGTCGCAAGCGCTGAAACGCAGCGACTCGCGAATGGTCAACGGCGCTCAGGCGATGGTCTTCCACCGTTCGGCAATGATGGTGGACCCAAGCAACAGCTTGGCGGCCAACGAACTGGGCGTGATGCTGGCGCGCTACGGTGAGCTGGAAATGGCGCGCCAAACTTTGTTGCACTGCCTGAAAATCAACCGCATGCCGGAAGCTTGGCATAACTTGGCGATCGTGCACGAACGCTTGGGAGAAGCCGATTTGGCCAAGCGGGCAAGACTCGAATGGGATCTTGAACGGCGGCAACGCGAAAAAGCGCCCCAGAACCCCAACGATCTGGTGCAGTGGATCGACCCAGGGACATTTGGCCGCATGCCCGTTGGCCGCGGTCCACAATCAGCGGGCGGAACCAATCGCGATGCACGGCGTCAGCCGGTTTTCGTGCAACCTCCTCGTCGCTCGACAAACCGCTAATTTGCAAACGAATTGACCATCCGGCACTGAAATTCGATGGAGCGAAATCTGATGACGCGTCTTGGCAATCTCATTCAACCTCGCTACGTTTTGGCGCTAGGCTTCGCGTTCTCGATTTTCGCCGTTTATGCGGCGACGCAAAACACACCGCGTAAATCGAGGCTTAAGCAGGATACCGCTTTGACCGCCGTCTCGATCCAAGGCCGGCAACATTCCGGTGATCCAACACCGCGCGAATCCGCCGCGTCGGGCGAAGTTCACAATTGCGTCGAGGCAATCCCAATCGTCGGCGATTCGGATTCCAAGAGCGTCATTCAACTTTGCCAGGCCTGTTCACCAGGCGAACCGCATTTTCGCTGTGGCGTTGATTGCCAATCCAGCAGCGGCTGCCGCGAAACAGGCTGGGATGCGTCCCGTCCTATTCCCTGGCAGGCATTGACTCAGGGTGAATACATCGGACCGCCCCGCGCGCCGCACGTACAGGTGTACCAGGTGCGAGTGGCGGACGAACTCGAATTCATTTACCGCCGAAAACGAGAGCAAAGCAACAGCGAGTATCGGCTGAACGTGGGCGACCGGATTCGGGTTGAGTCGGTTACCGAAGAAAATTTAGCCCGTGATGTGGAGATCTTGATCGATGGAAAGATCACCTTGCCGCCCGCGTTTCAAATCGTCGCGGCAGGACGAACGATTCAAGAATTGACCGAGGAACTCGAAGAAAAGTACAAGGAACTGTACCGAGTGCCCGCGATTACGGTCACGCCGATCGAGACCGAGCGCCGGCTGCAAGACTTGTTGGAAGCGGTCGATAGCCGCGCCGGAACAGGCGGTTTGCGGCAAGTGGCGAAGGTGAGCCCCGAAGGGACCGTGCAACTTCCCGGCATTGGAAACGTTTCCGTCCAGGGACTAGCGATGGATGAAGTCCAGCAAGAGATCGAAGCCCGCTATGCCAGTGTGGTATTGGGGATTGGCGTGACGCCGAAGCTTACACGGATTGCTCCGCACTTCATTTACGTGGGCGGCGAAGTTCGAAATCCAAGCCGATATGAAATCACCACGCCAACGTCGGCGGTGATGGCAATTGTCAGCGCCGGCGGTTGGAACTTTGGCGGCAATCTGCGCGAGATCGTTATCTTTCGGCGGACCGACGATTGGCGACTGATCGCCACCAAGATCAATCTGCGGGACGCGCTTTTGGGGAAAGCACCGTGTCCACATGGCGAGATCTGGCTTCGCGATTCGGACATTGTCTATGTGCCGAAGGGAAAGCTGCTGTTGAAATCTGACTTCGTGGACCTCTTATTCACTAAAGGGATCTACCGAATATTTCCCATCGACGGTTCGATTTCGGCCAGTACCACTTTGTAACGAGGGACGCTACGCCGTGCCGCTGGCAATATCGCGTTGGATCGCGTAAGCGCGATGCCAACGCACGCCTTCCTTGCCGCAGAAATAGGCCAGTAGGCTTGTCGTCGATAGCATGGTGAAACACCACAGGCGTGCCTTGCCACGACTTGCGTCGGCGAGATCCAGAGCTGCCACCAAATGGGCATCGCTGCCGCCAAACCACACCATTCCCAGCAGCATGGCATATCCGGTCGCGATCAGTAGCGTCAGCACGGCGGCCACCCAAACGGTACTCCAGTCCGGCAACTGAGCCAGATAGATTCCGTAAAAAATTTGGATCGCGCCGATGAACAGCGCGGCGTAGGCCCAACGACTGAGGGCGTCGATGTTTGTTGGGTCGTAATAGGCCAAGATGGCCATGACCGCGGGTCCCATATTAAGCAGGCCGACCGACACCAGGGCGATTGCCAAATAATATGCTGTCCAACGCTTGGCTGGCTCATACTCCAATCCGAGTACGAGGGTCTCTTCAAGTTGGGCCGCCGCCTTTGTTTCGTTAACTTCGTCGGGCGGTCGTGAAGGTTGAAGTTGTGAGGATCGACTGGTGGGCGGTCGCGTTGCTCGTTCAGTCGAAGCTTGCTTCGAGACCGCGTCGCTGGTCTCCTGCCGCGCGGGTTCTGGCTTGGAGTCGGCTGTTGCTTCCTTCGCTTCCCCTTTGAGCTTTATCTGGTCATACAGGGGATCAGTCGGTTTTGTCGCGACAGGTGGTTCGCTTTTCCTCGCGGCCTCGCCGGAATCAGTCTTGATCGCCGCCGCGGGGGAATCCGTGGGCAGCGTCTTCTTGCGGGCCTTCCCAGCGACTTGGGCGGGCGTTTCCTTGGGTCGGTGTCGCTTCTCTTTTTTGGCGGATTCGTTGCTGGATGGCTCGGGCTTTGTTCGCTCGCGGGAGGTGTCTTTCGCGTCGCGAAGCTTTCGCTTGGCCTGTTTCGCGTCGTGAGCCGGGCGCTTGGACACTGGAGATCGGGGCGTTTTTGGAGAGGGCGATCGCGAGTCGCCTTCGTCAGGTGAATCCGTGGACGGCTTGATGGCGTCGGATTCGTTTTGACTGGGCTGCTTCTTTTTCGCGTCTGATTTTTTCTTCTTTAATTTTTCCGGACCAGCCTTCGCGACGGATGCCTCGCGGAGTTGCTCGGCGCGGGACTTTTTTTGTTTAGCCCGAGCCGACGATCTTGGGGTAGCCTTCTTTTCATTCGTCGTATTCTTGGTCGCCCGAGACTGTTCGGATTGACTGGCAGGTCCATCCCGTTCGATGTACACCGTTTGCATGCAGATCGGACACCGCACATGCGAACCGGCACGTTGCACGGGCACCGTCAAGACATGGTCTTCCGGACACTTTACCTTCAGCGGCATGACAGCTTGAGATTCCTAAACCTGTCAGAAGAGAATCATCTTCCACCAGTGTCTAGGTTCGCGGCGCGAAGGTCAACTAGTTGGGCAAAATTGAAGGTCCGTGGGACCAATTAGCAGAGGACCGAATCAATGATCCGTACCAATGTGCAGCCCAAACGCACCATTATGGCCAGCAGAGAGTCTGTCATGTGTTGTATTCCGCCGAGGAAACTCCTTATCTGTCCGAATAGACTCGCGTGCTTTCTTCCTTGGAAACGGGAGTCTGCACTTCGTCGGTGGCGACCCGGACGGTGATACGATGGTCTCCGTCGGTCATGCCGCGAACTTGAATCTTGAATACTGCCTGATCCTTGGGAGCCAATCGCGCCAGTGGTTCAAAATAGATCGACTGTTCGGCGATTTGATAAGTCGTTGGACCATCGCCCCCGATCGGCTTGAGCCCGTTGGGCAAAATGCCTTCCACACGGACATTGGTGGCCGTTTTGGATCCTTGATTCACGACTTTGACTTGATAGACCGTGTCGCTGCCAACTTCGATGGGATCGGCCGTATCCACGACTCCAAAGAAGATTGCGGCTAATCCTTCCACGAGTACGGGCTGCTCAAGTTCATCGGCAATTCCCAAATCGCCGCGGCCTTCGATGCGCAGTTTCTGTTCGCCCATTTCGATGGGGATCGCGGACAGTTCGACCTCGCCCGCCTGATTCGGCGGCAGTTCCGCCAGGCTCCAATAAACGGCGTGCGTAGCCGGATCGTACTGGCCCTGATTGTTCGTCCGCACGAACTTCATTCCCTTAGGCATGTGCGCGATCAAATCGACGTTGGTCGCCTTGGCCGTCCCTGGATTTTCCACCGACAACGTATAGGTCGCTTGCCGTTCGAGATAGCGGCGCGAAGGGCCTTCGAGCCGAACATTAAGTTTTGGCGCAATCACTTCCACTGGCTGCCGATCTTCGTCCAACAGGTTGCCATCGGCCCGCACCAGCAATATGTTCTCGAATTGGCCCGCTTGCTTGGCTTGCAAATTTAATTGGAACTTTTTACTCTCGCCCGGCTGCAGCGTGCCGATTTGGTATTCCAGTTCGCCCCCGGCGGGATGCGCTAACTGCTCTGGAACCTCTTCTTCGACAATCACGCCCGTCGCCGCGCCGGTTCCCCGATTGGTAACGGTGATGTCCAGCGTCAAGCTTTGGCCAATGAGGACTTCCTTCGGAGCGGAGTGTTCGACGACGAGAACCGGCTTGGTGCAAATCGTTCGCACCGATGCCTGGGATTGGAATCCGACGGTGGCCACGCTGCCGATTTCACCTTCGGTGGTGGGAATCAACTGGATCGAGATGGTTGTGTCGCCGCCCGATTTGATCGTATCAAGATTCCATATCAGCATTTGGCCGTCGTTGTGCGCCGGTTCGGGCGAGGCGTCGACGAATTGCGTTCCTTTGGGAATCCGATCGATGACCGTGACCACGTTGGCGTCCGCCTTGCCGACGTTGCTGACCTTGATTTGAAACATGGCCGGCCGGCCGACTTGGATTTCCGCGGGCGCGATTTTTTGCAACGTCAATGAGGGCGTTTGCAAGCCATCCAGCTCTTTTGAGCCGGGTTCGGGCGATGCTTGCGATTCGGGTAGGGACGTGACCGAACTGGCCGGTCCGATGGGCGGCGCGGAAGGAAATCGCGTGGTGGGATTGCTGCTGAATCCCGTACCGCCAGCGCCCGCATCGCTGAATGTGGATCGGGAGTCGCCGGATCCGTTAGCCGGCCGGGAATCGAACCGCGGCGCATTAGTGGCCTTTGCCGGAGTCGGCGCGACCGTTGGAAGTGGATCGCGCGAATCTCCGAATTGGCTAGGCGCAATGGTTGGTGTTCGCGGGCCAGTATCGCTAATTTCCAAGGGCGTTGCCGAGCGAAGTGGGGCCAGCGCGGAGGGAGTTGGTGACGTGGCGGGGAATCTACCGTCGTCGCTCAACGACGTACCCTTCGAGTTAGGGATCGAGCCGTTGGGTGGCTGAGCGGGTGGAAAACTGTCAGTGAATCCTGTTGATGTCGAACCTGTCGTGGGCGGTTGGGACGGTGGCACGGAAAACTCCCCCGGCACGTTTCGCCGAGACGAACCTGGAGTGGGTGCTGATTTGGAGGGAACAAACTCACTGTCTCCGTTTCCACGGACGATTTCCGTCGACCCGGTGGGGTTCCACGGGGGCGGTTGGGAAAAAGGAGGGGTGGACGGCGGCGGCGAAGATGCCGCCACGAAGCTGCCTGGTGGCACCGCGGGTGGCGAGGTAAGACCGCCTTTTGGCGAATCATTGCCATTGCCATTGTCATCCGAGCCGCCAGATCCTTCTGGCTTGTTGCCGTCGTTATCATCGTCCGAACTCTGCTCCTCAGTGCCGTCCGTGGCAGTTAGGAGACTCTGAATTTGGATACCGCCGACGGACCCGAGGGCGATGATCACTCCCACAATTGAGAGCCGGATGATGGACCGCTTCCATTTTTTTGCCATGGCGACTGTTCCAGGGAAAAGAATAAGGCAACTAGTCTGTATCGCCTCTACCTTGAGTGAAGCTAGCACCCAGGTGTTAACGCGATGTTCATTCCAGATTTGGAGGGACGTAAATATCAAAATCTGGATTTTTGGAAAAGGGCATTTACGAGCATTCGCCTTGCAATCATGCTCGTGACTGCGTTGCTTGGCGGCCGAGCCACTTTTACACTGAAACCAGCGTCCGAGCCCTGAAGCGATGCCAACTTGTGAAAGGACACGACGACATGAGCAGTGAACAAGCCACCGGGCAAACGACTCCCATCGAAGCCGCCACCTTGGGAGCGGGTTGCTTTTGGTGCGTCGAGGCGGTCTTTCAGCAACTTGATGGCGTGATTTCGGTAACGTCGGGATACGCCGGCGGGCCGATCCCGAAGCCGACGTATCAAGACGTCTGCACTGGCACGACGGGCCATGCCGAGGTCTGTCGGATTCGCTTTGACGCATCGCGAATCAGCTATACGGATTTGCTAGAAGTCTTCTTCAAGACCCATGATCCCACCACGCTAAATAGCCAAGGCGCGGATGTTGGAACACAGTATCGCTCAGTCGTCTTTTATCATTCCGACCAGCAACGAGACTTGGCGGAAAAGGTTAAAGCGGAACTGGACGCGGCCGAAATCTGGCCAGCCCCAATCGTCACCGAGATCAGTTCCGCACCCGAGTTCTTTCCGGCCGAGGATTATCACCAAAACTACTTTTTGCAGAATCCCAATCAAGGCTACTGTCAGGCGGTGATCCAGCCCAAGATCGCGAAATTCCGCGAAGTGTTCGCGAGCAAGTTACAGTGAGCGTCGCGTGGTCTGCCGGGTTCTTGGTTTCCTTTAAGTTGGCAAGGCGTTTGCCTATGAAAATAAGATCGGCCTAACAGGAACACCTAACGCGGCAGAATTCTACTGTCACACGAGTCGTTCGACTCCAATCGAGCCAGCGGATTTTTTCGTTACAGGGGAGCGTGCCGATCGCAATCGGTACGTATGCGCTGAATGGGAGCGTCCGAAAGACAACGCCCCGAAGTCGAACGCCACGCAACCGACATGGTCAAGGAGCTGCAAAAACAGGGAAACTGCTGCCCTCTATATTCGTTCGAAGCCTTCCTCGCCCGTCGCACCCTTTCTTTCGAAATGTCCAAGATCTGAGCAATTTCGAAATCGTAGCGTCCCGCCACATACAGTTTCGCGATGTCTTTATATTCCTGGGGAGTGATATCCGTCGTTCTATCGTAACGCACAAACACTCCGGGTCGCCCCCCCTCCTCAGGCGTTCCGCTTCCATTTCCAATAATTCAAGAATGTCGTCGGTCACCCACTGCTGCTCGCCGGGATTCTCAATTGCCGACTCCAATCGCTGGGCTTGCTCGCAGATATCATCACGCATACGCCAGAGGCTTACGGCGAAACAAAACTTTGAAATATTTCCCGCCTTCAACTCCAGTGCCGCCATCCATTCTTCGAAGAGCCTTTCATTCAACGGCGGCGGCAAGGTGTCGCATGTCGACGAATTATCTCCTTCGCCCATCGTCCAAGCAGTGCATTCAATTCCGCGGCAACGAGGCCTGCACCGATGCCAAGCATTACTGTGAGTACGATCTGGAACATCTACTGACTCGCCTTTTCTGCCTCGCCGAACGTCGTCCGCCCACCTGGATTGACGACGGTCGTTGGCTGCCCGAGTGAGTACCGCTGACACTTGGCCTTGTCTTCGGACGCACACACATCGAGTGTGAAATGGAACTCTTCGTTGAGTTCATCGAACAGAGCCTGTGGTGTTTCCCATTCTGCTGATGCAGATGAGAAGAGAGTACGGCAAATTGCCATAGTAAATACATTCTACCGCCATCGGCGTTGGAGTTCAGCCTTCAGGCATCCAGCTTGCAAATGAGCCGTAAAGTCTTCGGCTAGACGCCGATCGAGCCGGATCGAAGCAGAATGATGTAAGGCAAATGATTCCAATCAATCAGATGGAAAGCCGCCTTGGCCGCGCGTCGATTTCTGAACCATGACGGTTGACATGCAATAAGCTATCGGCTAATATTTTAGCCGTAAGGAAGGCGGCTGCTTCTTTCACTTCAACACAGGCTCAACTGAATGAGCACGCAACCGACATTGAGTGCCCGTGAACGCCAAATCATGGATGTCGTTTACTCCTTGGGCGAGGCAACCGCCACCCAAGTGCTGGAATCTCTAAAGGACCCGCCGTCACGAAATGCCGTACGCACATTTCTCCGCATTTTGGAAGGAAAAGGGCATCTCAAGCATAGGCAGCGCGGCCGAGAATACGTGTTTCAGCCCACGAAACCGCGCCGGCGCGCTGGCCAATCGGCCGTACAGCACGTCGTCAATACCTTCTTTGACGGATCGATCGAACGGGCGGTCGCGGTGCATATCGCCAATCCGAAAGCCAAGGTCTCTGAAGAAGAACTGGAACGCCTGGCGACGTTGATTCGCGAGGCGCGAAACAAGGGGAACTGACGATGTCCATCCTATCCGTCGAATTCGAATTGGAAGGGTTTGCAACGACCGCATTCTTGATCCTGGCGGGCGTTACGGTGAAGGCCGCCGTTCTACTGGGTGCTGTCGCTATCCTAGACCAGGCAATGAGCCGCACTTCCGCCGGCTGGCGACACCTGATTTGGACGGGCACCCTCGGCGGCAGCCTGCTTCTCCCTGGATTGTTTTTAGCCCTGCCAGCATGGCGTATCTTGCCGCATCACCTAGGATTTGCCGATCGTGGTCTTTTGCAAAGCGATGCAGCGGTGGCCGTGGAAGGCCCGCGAGTGGACGCTTTGGCGAGCGACTCGCCGAGTTCGCTTCAGCCTGTCGCTCCGGTACGTGGCGACGGCATTGGCAACGGTAAGCACCCGATCGGCGATGCTGGTTTAGATTCGTTGAGTGTTGCCATCGAACCGGGTGAACGTGGCGGGCACGCGGACCGCAATGCTTCGTTTTCCTTCGGGACGTGGGCCATATTGGCGTGTGGGATTTGGGCTGCCGGCGCGGCATTTTGTATCCTTAGACTACTGGCAGCCTGCGCTCGTCTGCACTGGCTGCGCCGAAACTCTGAGCCAGTCGTCGAAGGGGATCTCGCCAGCGCCGCTAAAGAAATCCGTCGCGAACTTGGCATTGCGCGAAATGTGGAGTTATTACGCGGGGCGCGTCAGTTGATGCCGCTGACGTGGGGAATTTTCAAACCGAAGATCGCCCTGCCGCCGGAAGCCGCCAATTGGACCGCGGACCAATGCCGCGCCGTTCTGTTGCATGAACTGGCCCACATACGGCGGCATGATTGCCTAAGTCACTTGGTCGCACAGCTTGCGTGTGCTTGTTATTGGTTCAACCCTTTGGTTTGGTTTGCAAAGTATCGCTTAAGCACCGAGCGTGAACGCGCCTGCGACGACCTGGTTCTGCTGCAAGGAATGCGGCCGTCCGACTATGCGGAACATATCGTCTACGTGGGAGCGAACTATCGCGTCTGCCGGCAGTCCGCCCACGCTACCGCGGGCATGGCGCGGCCTTCGGAAATCGAACGTCGTGTCCGTTCGATTCTCGACCAGGATCGCGTGCGTTGGTCGCCGTCAAACAGAACAGTGGCCGCCGCGCTGGTGATTGTTTGCCTGGCTTCCATGTTGTTTTCCGCACTTCGCGCTACGACGATGGCGGAAGAACCGCCAGCCGCCCAGCCAGCGCCGCTGACGGATTCGGAGCGGCCCGCGCCGGTTCGCTTTGGGGGAAAGGCTCGATTTCAGGACCAGGCGTCGTTGGCGTCGTTTACTCTGGCTGCCACTGATCGTCTGCTCGTCTCGGCGACCACGACCGGGCAAGTCACCGTCTGGGACACCGCCAAGGGAACGCCGGTCTTTCGGTTGGATAACGCAGGACAAGCTGCCAACGTCGTGGCGGTTTCCCCCAACGGAAAGCTGCTGGCGGCGGGCAGCACTCAATTCGGGGACGTCCGTGTTTGGAGTCTCGAGACTGGCGAGAAACTAGCCTCCTTCAACGGGCTGCCCGGAGCGGAAGCCACGGGGGCGTTTTCGGGAGACATGGCATTTTCACCGGACAATTCCACGCTGGCAACCGCGGGCCACGACGGCCGGTTGCGGTTGTGGGAAGCGGTGTCCGGCAAGGCCATTCGCGAAATGCCAGGACATGGCGCAACCGTAACCCGCATTGCGTTTACCAGCGACGGATCGTTCGTGGCCAGCAGCGGATTTGACGGTACAGTGCGGCTGTGGGATGCCGCGTCGGGCGACGAATTGAATCGATGGAGTGGAAACTGGCCGCAGGCGCTCTGCGTCGCCGTGATGCCTGGTGATAAGACGCTGGCGGTGGCGACGGCCTGCGGGCTTGTCTTGCTGGATTTGGAAACGAGAATAGAGATTCCGCTCGATGAAGAGCAACGGCAGCCACTTTTTTGGCTGGCCATTGCTGATGACGGCCAGTCCCTTGTTGGATTGGCTCGTCCTTATGATCCGACAACACGAAAGAAGGGCGCGTATCGGCTGATGGTGTATGACCCGATGACGTGGAAGATAACAGCATCGCATGAAGTGCCGAATAAGACGATCCGCAGGATCGAACTCACCAAGGATGGGAAGTTTGTCGCCTTGAGCGGTTACGATGAGTCCCGCGTTCGTTTCTGGAATGTGAAAGACGGCCAAGAGCGGTATCCGCCCGTCGACGGGCACAACGCCCCAGTGGGAGGCATTGGTTTCGCCGATGACGGTCACACCTTGTTTACCACCGGTGGCGACGGCACGAGACGGACTTGGGATGTGAGTACGGGGAAGCAGAAGCTAGTCATGAATAAGGCATTGCCATGGGCTGTCGCTACCGCGAAAGGCAATCGCATCGTAACCGGCGGCGGTTGGTCGAACCCGATCTACGTCCGGGATCTGGAAACCGGACACCAAGTCGCTCGGTTCGAATTAACGCCAAAGGTGAAGTTTGGCCTGAACGCTCTGGCGATTTCCGCGGACGGCGAAAACGTGCTTGCTGTCGCGGTCGTACCGAACGAAAAAATCCTTGTACGGGGTTGGTCACTAGATTCGGGCCAGGTTACCGTAACGCACGATCTCTCGATGAAGGACTATCTTGACCTAGACCGGCTGACCATTCGCCAGCCTTCCGGCTTGGCATTTTCACCGGACGGAAAACTGCTGGCCATTGCTGGTAAAGATCAAGTGCATCTGTTTGATAATGTGGCGGGAAAGAAGATCGGTTCCTTGCCCAGATCTGACGGCTTCATCCGGCAGATGCGATTTCTGTCCGAGAACAAATTTCTCGTGCTGGCCAACGACGGGAAAGGTACGGAACTTTGGGATCTGGCGGCAAAGAAGTTAGTGCGTAAGATCACATCGGTCGACGATGAGAACGGGTGGACCCGTTTGGCGGCCTCCGCGGATGGGCGTTATTTGTTGACGGCCACGCAGACACTCAAATCCGAGACGATCCAAATCTGGACGACCGACGGATGGGAGAAGGTTTTTGAAAGAAGGGGGAATTCGATGCAGCACATATGCTTCGCATTCTCACCCGGGGGCAAACATTTGGCGGTCGGCCGAATGGATGGCACCGCCGAACTTTGGGAATTCCCTGCGGACGGAGATCCGTAACAGCGTGCTGAAGAATGCGCCAGAGGCGGTTTGTAGTTGGCACCGAGTGGCCCTGCCTTTCGCGAAGCGAAAGACCGCCTAGCAAAATCGGTCGGCCTTACCTCTGGCCCCTGGCGATCACATCTGCGGCCCCTCTTCGCTTCTGGCCTCCCGCGACCCGATAATGATGACGGACTAAGCGCAGCCATATGGCCAATGAAATTTGGCAACTCCTTCGGAACTTTTGGGGGCGAAAGCACTTCGCCCCATCGCTTCCGCCGGGCTTGTCCCGGCGCGAACACAACTGAGCAGCTACTTGCCTGCCTGGGGGCAACTCCAGCTCTCCGTCGGGCCCGCCCGGCGGAAGCAACGATTCACTCGTGAGTCCCAGTCGCACGTCGGATGGGAAAATAAACGACGAAAGGGCCAATCGTCTCCCCGTGTTCGGCGACAATTAGTTCTCCGCTTTAGCGACAATTAGAATTCCCTGTGAGGAATTTTATTTCGTACCCTTCGGTGCTTGGGGTTTCGTTTTCTTGGCTGTCTCTACACGGTAGCTTGGCACGTTCAACTCGATGATC
>JAJDEH010000166.1 GCA_029259935.1 Planctomycetota bacterium | reverse complement strand
TCGCTGACTCATGGCGGCCCATCCTTCCTGCAGTCGAAAAGCTGTGACCAAATTTAGCGCCAGCCGCCCAACTTGGCTAGACCGCATGCCTCCCAAAATGGGGATACATTAAATCGACAAGCCCCTGCGCGGGAATGACGGAAGGTACCGCGAGAGCGGCGAGTACTGATTGCCACGGATTTGGCATCAGAGAGACGACCAAACGACGAATAGCCCGCCAACCAAGGCGATTGCCACACCGACCGAGGAGAGTACCGTACCAACCAATGTGATCTTCCTTACGGGCACCGTCCAAGACTCAACATTCAGTGCAAGACTTGCGAGCGACACAACTCCACCAAGAATCCACCCCATGAGCAAGATGAGTACGACTTCGGCCCAAGGGCTCAAAAAGTTTCCATTGGGTTCGTATGTCGCCGCAAAGTACCATGCCCCGAGTGACGACAACAGGAAGGATGATAGCCCGAGGAGCGCCAGCACGAATCCACGAGTTGCACGAGGTGCATGACTTTGTTCATTGCTAGTCATGTCAAATTCTCCTCACTAAAAATGCTTGAATTCCTCAAGGATCCAACGTTGGCCCTTGGGCCTTATGCAAGTCGCGCGCCAATATTGACTCGGTGAGGGGACGGTGAAGGGACACTGTGAGCTAACTCACACAAACTGCATTCGCGAGCAAGCGAGTCTGGTTCACGCACTCGAACGCACGTCGAACGGATTGCCCATGTGGATGCGCACGAAACAGCTAGGTTCACATGATCGCGCGCCTGCTAGCAGTTACCTGCAGAGTCGAGGCGACGACCTTCTCCCGGACGAAGCGAGAATTCGACCAACGGCGGCTGTGATCGTTTTGAAGACAACCAATCTCAAGATGAGCGAATCCTTCGGGTCATACTAGGCTTTGTCCCAAAACAGGTTTGGGTGGCTGGTGTCGACCAACGGGAGCCCCCAGTTGCGCCTCGCCCGTTGGTTCCGCCGCGCGGTTTCCTCCGATTGATCGCCGGCTACATGCCCTTATAGATTGCAATCGAATAATGGGTGGCCCGATGGGGGTTCTCAGCTCTCCGCCGGGCTGGCCTACCTTCTTGCGCGCCCGCGAATTCGCGATCGGGTCACTATTGAATTACTTGTCCGCCATCTTCAAAAACTGAACGACGTCACCATGATTGTTCTGCTCCGCCAGTTGCAGAGCCGACCGAGCGGGGACCGCCGGAAACCTTTGTGACTTGGTCCCGGGCGGTGAACTCGGTGGGATGCCAAACGTCTCTGGGATCGCTACGGTTTTCGCGTCAACCTTCGCCCCGTGCTTGACCAATAGCTTCACAACCGGCAGGTGCCCTTGCCGGGCCGCCAGGTGCAGTGGTGACCAGCCTAGGCCGTCGGCGATGTTGGCATCAGCGTGTTTCTCGAGCAGGTAGGCGACGATCTGCCCTCGACCTCGTTCCGCGGCATGGTGCAAGGGACCGAATCCGTCCGTGCGAAGCGGCTTGTGGGGCTCTCGGAACGTTTGCCTGGCATTGATCAACTCGGGGTACTTCTCGACGATTGCTCTGAGGTGATCGAGTTCTCCTTCCGATGCAAATCGATGAATGGCGGCAACCAGTGCTGAGCGAAAGGATTGATCCGCGTCGCGCGCCTCTGGCGTGCTGACGAGAAGTGCAAGCAGCGACAACAAGATTCCAGCAAGCATGGAAGTTTCTCCTCGGCCTAACTTGTTTCTAGTTTGATCCGCGTATTATCCGAAGGCCGCACAGTTACCCCCTAAGGGCGGCGAGTGCTTGGCCGGCGGCACGGCGAACGAGGACTTGCTCATCAAGCAGATTCTTGATCGCGGCCTTCGCCTGAGGAGCGTCGGGACCGAACACGGCAAGCGCTCGGGCACCTTGTCATCGAATATCCCTGTGAAGACCAACACCATCGAACACTTCGATTCTACTAGACTTTCGACCGTGCCAATGTAACGATGCAGTAACATTCTCAAGCGACAGGGTCGAAAACCAGTTGTGCTCCCCACTGGGAATTTATCGAGGTTCCCCGGGGTTCCCCCTTTTATCCATCAGCGACACGTTCGAATACTGAGTGACGGGTGTGCTAAAGGTTCCAACTTTTCCATAAGTCCTGGAAACCCACGTTTTGCGACGTTCCTTGGAAGCGGCAAGAGTCGCCTGCCATCGGGGAAACACCTACTCCCTCCATGCGTCCTTATTTTCTTTCTCGGGTTGAAGACATGCGGTAGAATCGAGGACTCTTGTCGCTTCTCGATTCCTTCACCGGTATCCCAAATCTTCCAAGGACTAACTTGGAATTGAAATCATGAACATTAAGCAATGGATGTTGACTGCCGCGTTCACACTAACACTCGTTGGTTGCGGCGAAGCGTCGCTATTGGCGGCAACATTAGACAAACCATCTGACTCGACGCTGGCAATGGTCGCGGAGGACTTTCAACGAGGCCAAAACCCACATTCCGACAGCACTGAGAGTGGTTCGTGGTCTTACCATGCCTCGGTAGCGAGAAATCCCATGGCCAGCCCCGAAAAGGTGACGCTGATGGGTTGGGATGCCGGCATGGCCAACTCCAAAGTTCCGCCCCATTTTGAAGAAGGACCGGCTAACGACGACGGGAAACGGAAATGGCCGGATGTCATCTCTGAAGCTGAGAGATTTTTAGTCGCACCTGGCGAGGACAAGAAGTGCTTGGCAGGATGATGGAAGGCGGAATGATTTTTCTATCTTTCGGATTAATTGGATAGGCCATTTCATCCGCAATAGCGCTGCGGTTCCATCAGCCCCCGCACGTCACATCCGCTCATTGCTTGCCGGGCAGATCTCTTGGAGACTTGCTTCCAAAAATGCAGTCCGGTCGCCTAAACTATGGGTGGCACGTTTCAAGGCAATGACTACTGCAATTTAGACTATTTTATCAATGACACCTGGCGTTTGAGGAATTCTGTTCGTGTGAGGAGGTCGAGTGAACCGTTTTCATTCTTGATAATCCATCGCAGGTGCTTTTCGACTTCCGGATCGGGATTGATTAATTGACCGGCGGGTGTGAAGCTGGCGGTTTCTTCACGGCTCACGGGGACACCAAGCCAAAGCATCGTTTTTCCACTTGTCTCCCAGACTTGCAACGGATCGCTCAAATTTCCCAAAAGGAGACTGTCGGGACTTGCTGGTCGTGAACGGGCTGGCAACAGACCAGCGAGTTGTTGGTCACTCGATACCTGTCCGGTTGCGGGATCGCGCTCAATGAATACGCCATCTCTTATTGAAGCAATATTACCGTTTTCCATGAACCACACGCCGGAGTCTCTCCAATAACGACCAGTGCTTTCATGCCAAATCGTCGCTCCGCTTTGGGAGTCAACAAGGAGCAGATGATGCTGACATGTAATGGCAACGTGGCCCCCATCGTTGGACCAGCGGATGTCAAATGGGATGTCTGGGAGTTCAACTACGGCAATTTCGCTGGCCTCATCAAGATTCCAAATGCGTAGAGTTTTGTCATCTGTGGCTGAAGCGAACTTCGTGCTCATAGAGTTCCACGCAAATCGAACGGAATCTTCTCTTTCAATCGAATGGCCTCTAAAAAAACGGCTCTCTCCAGTTTCTGGATTCCAAATTCGAATCTTCGAGTCTTCACCGTTGCCAACCCCATCCAACATCGCTATCCATGTTCCATCAGGACTCCAGGCGACTATTTCAGCAGCGACATTCTTTAACTCCTGGACTGTCGCCCCAGAATCGACATCAAAGACTCGGACCTTGGATTTATTGTGTGCATGGCGATAAGTCACTGCAATTTGTCTACCGTCTTGGTTCGAACTCACGGAACTCGGTGTATTGATAAAATGAGTTTGGAAAGATGAAATCGGTTGTCCGCTCGATAGCCAAGTCCGCGTCGTGCCGTCACCGAGGGCAGCAGAAAAGTGGCTTCCATTGGAAGACCAGGCTGCACCACGTATGGTTTGTTCGCCACCAAGCATCTGAAGAGCGGTGACATTCTCTTCAGTCGTCTCAGGATCGACATCGCACAAATAAAGTGTTCCATTATTGCTGGCGACCATCCAGTTGTTATCGGGAGACCAGGATATTTGAACTTCCATGCCCGGCAAAGTAAAAGGCAGCCAAATCGTTTTGACGACTGTAAAATCTTCAATGTCACGAATTGCCACAATCGTTTGTGCGCTATGCCCGTGTCGGTTTATCGTTGCGATTCTGTGACCGTCCGAACTCCAGGGCAGTGCCTGATTATCCGCAGTATATTCGCGTTTCCTGTTTTCCCATGTTCTTGTGTTCCACAGATGCGTGAAGGGGTGGTTGTGGTGTGTTCCCCCATGCGCCAACCACCTTCCCTCCGGGCTCCATTTCAGATCAGATCGGATAGGATTTTCTTGAACTCCTAGTTCCTGCCGTGGTTCCCCAGCAAGATTGAAGATGATGACCCGGTGTGGTGTGTTGGATCTGGCCGCGATCATCGTTCCATCCGTACTCCACGCGATGTTAATAAAAGGACCATGTTCTTTTGCAATCACCTCAGAGGCTTCCTCTTTCAGGTTACGAACGAGTATGCCCCCTCGATCTGAAACTGCTGCAATAAATTGAGAATCGGGGCGCCAAGTTATTGCTTGACCAGACGAACTATTCAGAGGCCACGTTGGACCTCTCGCGAAGGTTTCGGCATCCCATAATTGCACTTCCGCATTGACTCGGCTGCCACGGCCCGTTGTCGCCAGCCATTTTCCATCCGGACTCCACTGTGCAGCAGAGATCACGTCGCCCTTCAAGGCTGGAAGAATGGTTTTCAGTTGCAACTTTCTTTCGGCGAGTTCATAAACACGCAAGTAGTGTGATTCATCCGCAACAGCCACGTAACGCCCATTCGAGTTCCAGTTTAACGCGCGTATGGTTTTTGTCGGTCCGGTGCGAATGACATTCCATTGTCTTTCGCTATCAAACTCCGCGGGTTGAGCCACAAGCCCGGGGAGCACATCGGACGACGATCCAGGCTCCCAGACCTCACGGCCTGATTTGGTAATCACATCTGCGGGTGTGAGTTGTGCCTTCGCGGTCTGCGTCGGTGGATTTGTTTTAACTGAGTTGGCAGGAATAGGAGGAGCCGGAGATTTCTCACGAACGAATTCGGCGGTCAGGAATGCACTGCCAAATCGTTTGAGATTCACAGTTGTTTCCCATGTCTCAAATCCGTTGGCAACGACTTCGATCTCATTCTTCCCTGGGTGTAGTCGCAGCGTGACGATGTCGTTGCCGTCTTTGCGAACGGTCAGTTCCTGTCCGTTGACACGAAGGTCATAGTTGTCTTCGTGAATCGTGACTTTGACAGTCGCTTTCGAGGATTGCAGAAAGATCACCGCTCCCAGCAGGAGAGTCGCAACTGCAACAAAAGTTATCTTCAGATGTTTCTTCCAGTGTTGTTTGGATTTCAAAAGCGGAGACTGAGAAACATTGGCAGGTGCTGAAGCGTTTGAATGACCAGCGGAATCGGGCAGAAGATATGTCGGTTGAGAAGCACTCGCTTCAGCAGTTTTGGAGAGAGCCTCTGACAGTTGATCGCTCAAACTGTCCAGGCGGTTGGAACTTGCGAAAGGAGCCAACGTTTCAGAGACTTCGAGCATTGTCGTAGGGCGGTCTTCCGCCGATTTTGAAAGTATCCGCTCCATGAATTCCACCAATTCGTCAGGAACACCGCCACGGGAATCCAACACTGAAGGGGGTGTTTCCTGCATTTGCGCCTGGAGCATCTTGTACAACGATGGATACCGATCTCGCGTAAAAGGAGGCTGGCCAGTCAACAGATAATACAAAGTGCAGCCCAGGGAATAGATATCCGCGCGTTGATTGACCTGACTCGATTCATCGATTTGCTCAGGAGCCATGAACTCGGCAGTTCCCAGAACTTGCCCGGTGTTGGTGACCTCCGCTTCGGCTGAAGTTGGAGTCATTAGGCGTGCGATTCCAAGGTCAAGCACTTTCACGACACCTTCATTATCAACCATCAAATTCGATGGTTTGATATCGCGATGAACCAGATTCTGTTGATGTGCATGAGCGAGTCCGAAAGCAGCCTGTCGAGTAATTTCACAAGCATCTGCAACCGACAACGCTCCCAATTCACGGACGATTTGCGAGACGTCATAGCCTTCGACGTATTCCATCACAAGATAGTGGGTTCCTGCTTCCTGTCCCGCATCTGTTGCCTGGACAACATTCGGATGAACAACCGAACCTGCCATTTTCCATTCGCGACGGAAACGGCTGAGTAGTTCTTCGTCTTCTGCTCTGTCGCTTCTGATGGTCTTCAAGGCGAAGACACGATTTAACTCTGTGTGGCGAACCCGGTAGACCGTTCCCATGCCGCCAGACTTAATGGAATTGAGCACTTCGTACGTGCCGAAATGAGTTGGCACAACTTCACTCACTTCGTCGTCTTTCTCCGCTTGAGGAATTGCAGAGACCGCCTTAACCAAGGCGGATTCATCTCTGGCAGGCGAATTCGGTTTGAACTTCGCAAGTCCCTGCAATTCGGCAGTCAATTCTCCGGAGATCTCCATCGTCTCCATCCGTGACTGACAGCCGGGGCAGTCATCAATGTGTTCTTGAAGTCTGTCGCTTGACGAAGGATTTTCTAAAAAATCTTGCAGTTGGTCTGGAGATGGACATGCGGCTGATTTCATCGGTAGAAATGGGGTTACCTGAGCATCTGACGGGTCAAGTCACAAGGATTCTGCCGTGTCCAGAAATTGTAGAAGGGCCTGGGCGAGTTGTCCTGACAACGGTAAACCACCTCAATCCAGACGTGGTCGAATTAACGCTACAAGATTCGACGGGGTCAGAAGAGACACTTCGACCGACTGCGACGCACAAGTTCTACAGTGTCACGCGCAGCGAGTGGCTAAGCGCATCAAAACTGCGAGAGGGGGAAACACTTGACGGTGCGAATGGCCTCATCTCTGTGACAGCGGTCAATCCGATCCCTGGAGTGCATCGTGTCTACAACATGACTGTCCAGGGCGAGCATTTGTATCGCGTTGCTAGTTGCGGTGTATTGGTGCATAATACGCGCTGCAAACCCGTGCTTCTTGGTGAGCACATGCCGCGAGTGCGCGCTGCTGCTGAAGCTCACGAATTACGAGCGTGGCCGGCAAGAAATTGGGACGATTGGGAAATTGCGGGCGTTGAATTTCAGAAAAACCGACGCTGGCTCAGAGATCAGATCCGATCGGGGGCTGAGATCTATTCGCTCGGCAAGACGCCTGGATTTTCAAGGAGTGACTATTATCGTGCAGAAGTCGCTTTGCTTCTGGAAAAGGGATATCGCAGACGATTTGATCGCATGATCGACGTTCCGGGATTTGGCGAGGTGAAACTATACGTATGGGAAATTCCGTGAATCGAAGCCCGCTGTTTGAGGAAAAGTGTCGTACAGAGTTAGGGGACTTTCTTGCGGCGCTCGGCTACAAATACAGCACAACGTATTCAAGGCCTCCGGGAATCGCCATCGAATTCGTTAGGGAAGATCAGATTTTATTCGCTGTGTGTGAGGGATCGGTGCTTTATCTTGACCTATTGCTGCGTGAACGGGATGGATTCCTGCGGGTATCTCTCAATCAAGCGCTTTGGTACCACGGAGTGCGCTCACTCGTGAAATCAAAAGGTTGCTGCGACCAACTCGACGCATTCATAGTCGAAGCTCCGAATAATATTCTGGATTTGCTATCGTCCGAAATGGCGACAATCGATCCGCGGTATTGTTTTCAGTTGTCAGAGTCCGACTGTAAAGCATATCTAGCTAGGCAGCGCGGTGACGACGGCGAATAGTCGGCTAATTCCGCTTCGGCTACGCCTGCGCTCCATCAGCCGCCAAGTCGACCCGAGGTCCTGCTCAAGTGCGAATCTAGTCATGTCCGTCCTTGCAAAATGCTCTTGCGGCAAGAAGTTCCAAGTACCCGCCGATCTCGTGGGAAAGAAGTTTCGCTGTCCAGGATGCAGCGAAGCAGTGGCGATTCAGGAGAGATCTGACGCCAATGAGATGCAGATCCCGGTCGTATGCGAATGTGGAAAAGCCTTTCACGCTCGGGCGAACCTGGCAGGTCAAACCGTTGGCTGTCCAACTTGTGGCCAGCCGATTCACATCCCCGTTTCTAGGTCCAGTTCGGTGGCAACTCGACCGCCGCAGAGTGCTGGCAGCGTGCCGGATGGCGGCGCGAGCGTTGCCGGAATGCAGCCCACGAAGGTTTCCTTTCCCTCCACCTTGAATACCCCGGTACAAAGTTGGCCCACTCAACCGTCGCGTCCGCGGCATAGTGTGAATTTAGGCCCCTTGATCAAGCTCGGAATTTGGCTCTGCGTGGTACTTGCCATCGGTGGAATTGGATACATCCTCTTTGTAAGTATGGGCCCTTTGATTTCGGAAATCGCCAAGCGGGGCCAACCGTTAACGCCAGACAACCTGCGGTGGAGAAGGGTGAAGTCGGAAGAAGGTGGATTCTCAATCGAGATGCCGTTTGCTCATTACACAAGTAAAGAAGTAACTCCGCTAGGCGCCGCGGGCACATTGAATTCAACCCTATTTAGTTGTGATCATCCAGCAGCGACTGCAGTTGCGGGGTTCGCGCCCTTTCCCAAGGGGCACCCCATGGACGATCTGTTTCAGGAAAATCCGGAAGCCTTCCTGCAAGCGGAGGCCTGGGCAGCTGAAAAGGACGGATTTACGAAGGTCTTAAGCTCTCGGCAGATGGTAGTTGCCGGATTTCCAGGGATCGAATTCAAGGCTCGCGATGACTCCGAGCCTAGATCCCGAACAAAGACAAAACGAATCTGTTTGACGTCAACACATGTCTACGCCTTGGAGTGGATTGCCACCGAAGGTGAACCTCCGTCCAACGCCGAGCGATTCTTTAACTCCTTCGAGTTGCTCAATGCCAAGTGACATTGGATGCTCATTCAAGTTGCGCGATCAGCCAAGATTTCATGACCGGCTAACGGCCACTTCTGTCGTCTCGCCAAAATGGCACCTTTTGAAGCGCCCGCTGCACGGCGATCGCATCACTTTGCGAGGCTGCCTCCTTTGAGTCTTTTCCTCGTTTCGTGGCGACCACTTCCACGAACCTTGCCTGCAAGTCATTGAGTTGGGCATCCGTTTCCCGAGACGCAGCGGTCGAAAAGGGCCACCCATATTTTGTTTGCACTCCGCCGGAAACTCTGTTAGTATTTGGCGAAATCGATGAATAACAGGAGCGGCAGATGGCTCGTATTCCTCGGCAAGAGTTGATTGATGAAACCGAAGTCGGCATGTACCACTGTGTGAATCGGTGTGTGCGGCGGGCGTTTCTTTGTGGGGAAGATCCGTTTACCGGGAAGAACTTTGATCATCGCAAAGGCTGGATTCGCCAGCGGTTGGAGTTTCTGGCGGGCCAGTTTGGGATCGATGTTTGCGGCTTTGCGGTGATGAGTAATCATAGTCATGTCGTTTTGCGGAATCGACCGGATGTGGTGGCCACTTGGTCCGACAAAGAGGTGGCTCGGCGATGGTGGAACTTGTTTCCCAGTCGCCGGGAAGAAGATGGCAGTCCGGCCCAACCTCGGGCTCATGAACTGGAGATGCTGACGGTCGACGCTCGGGCTTTGGAGGAACGACGCAAGCGATTGTCGAGCCTGTCTTGGTTCATGCGGTGCTTGTGCGAAACGATCGCTCGGCGGGCCAACAAGGAAGATCAATGCACGGGACGGTTTTGGGAGGGTCGCTACAAGTGCCAGCATCTCTTGGATGAAGCGGCAATTCTGGCTTGCAGTGTGTATGTCGACCTGAATCCGATTCGCGCCGGCGTGGCCAAAACTCCCGAAACAAGCCGTTTCACGTCGGCCTACGATCGCATCCAGGCGAAGAAAGATACGAGTTCGAAAGCGAAGGATCAGCGATGTGTTTCCGCGCGATCGAGGAAGGCAGACGGTTGGTTGAGTCCGGTCGAACTTCGCTCGCGCCAAGATTCAAAGCATTCTGGCCGAGCACGTCGCGCGTCGAATAAGGGCTTTCTGCCGGTTAAGCTCGTGGAGTACTTGCGCTTGTTGGATTGGACGGGCCGTCAAGCACGGCGGGACAAGCGAGGGGGAAAGATCCCGGACGATCTCGCGCCTCTCTTGGAACGACTGCACGTTTCCAGCGAACACTGGGTTGATACGGTGTTGCACTTCGGTCGTTGGTTTCGCCGCGCCGCGGGACGCGCGATTAGTTTGTCCCAAGAGGCGAGTCGCCACGACTGTCGATGGCTGCAAGGCATTGCCGCCAGTCGCCACGCTTTTCAGTAAAGACACTGATTTCCGTATCTCCAACTTGCTCTTGGGCAATCGTTGGGTTGAGTGTGGCGACCTGCCTGTAATTTGCGTTCTGAGGGCTCACTTCGTTCGACCCCAACGCAACTCCCTTTGGAGGTACGGCCTGTGGGTTGCCAGGCACTGGCTAAAGCTTGGACTCCACTCATCGGCATCTGGAACGTTTGCCGTTGGATCAGCAGATCAGCGCTTGGGTTGCTAACTGTTTGAGCGTGAGGTCCGTCTGTTCTTGTAGAGCCGTCTCGGCCGCATCGGGGCTGTTGCCTGTTGAGTCGTCGATGCGGATCGTCAGTTCGCCCTCTTGGGTTTGGCGCATGAGTTCGGCCAGGATTTCCGTGCGGCTCCGTGAGCCATCGGCGAGGCGGACAATGCGCAGGGACAGGTCGTCCAAACCCACAACTTGGTGACGTCGATTGGTCACGGTGGTGGCGGACCGCGCCTGGTAACGGGCTAGTGCGCTGACGCGTGGTCTGTCGCCTGGATCAGAGATCCAGCTCGGTGGGAACGCTCGCAGTTGAACGAACCTGCGGCCATATGCCTCGAGCAGCGCGCTCATGATGTGTTCTTCGTCCTGCTGTACCCGATTTGCATCCTGAACGCGCGATCTGCCCAGCTTGGAGTGAACTCGCGATGTCAGGTCGCGAAACGGCAAGGGAGCATCGGGCTCTTCGATGAGGACGGCCAACGCCGCTGTCAGCAACGGATCTCGTGTCCTGAGTGCCCCCGATTCATTGGCGAAACTGACTTCTTCTTCGGTGTTGAGACTCTCCGGAACCTTTTCGAAGTGAACGTCGGTTGACACGAAGAGGTCTTTCACATGGGCCGGTTGAATGCGTCGATCGATTTCCACATTGCGGTGACAGAGCAAAGTCTGGCGGAAGGCGCGGTTGCGATAGAAGTCTCGGTACTGTTCGAGCGCGACTTCGTCGGATGCCAGCCGCTCAAAAATCGCCTCGGCTTGCTCGCTTCCGGGAGGCGGAATCATCGCTCCAAATTCGGCTTCACCCAGGTAACGCAGATTGTTGGACTCGGCCGCCGCGATGAACTCTCGGAAGTAGACGGGATCGTTATTTTCCTCGAGATACTCGTGCAGCAAGTAGGAATCCGAGTGTCGGCTCAATAGCTTGGATTCACTTTGGAGCATGAGCCCAAAGGCATTGCCCTCCTGGGGAACATTTTTGACCAGCACGTCCAGCAGCGCGCGAGCGTGCCGAGCACGATCCTGCGCGTCCTCGATGCCTTGCGTGTGCCAAACCATCATATCTCGAATGGTGCCGCGCATCCGCCAACCTGGGAACGTGTTGTAGCTGACGTACGCAACGCCGCTGGCTGCCAGGTTCTCGGAGCAGATCTGCAGGATCTTTTCCTTGATGTCGGGGGGAACCCAGGAATAGACACCGTGGCAGATGATGTAGTCGTATTGGCCCCATGACTTGTCGATGTCGCCAATACTCTGGCACCGCAGTTCCACGTTCTTGAGGCCGACCTCCGCGATGATCTTTTGTCCGTCGGCAATCTGCCTGGATGACAGATCGATGCCGGCAAACTGGCCATCGGGCATTTCGTCGGCCATGGGAATTAGGTTGCCGCCGGAAGCACAGCCCAGTTCCAACACGCGAATCTTTTCCGTCGGCACTTCTCTAATACCAAACAACCTAGCAATCGTAGCCAGATTCGAAGGATGGGTCTGTCGATAGGGGTGGCTAATATAAGGAACTTCGTCGTAGGCGGTCAGTTGTTTCGACATGGGCAGCTTTGGTTCATTAGATGGACGAGAATCATTATCAAACCATTCTAGCCCGCCAGGCCGCCGCCTTCATTAGGCCGTGCACGACGATTTGACGCCGAGGGAAGCAAACGCGCCGCGTGTCAAGCAGAATCAAGGTGTCAACAGCGCGCGCTGCGGGCCGCGCTGTCAGTTTGGCTGAAGAAGCCGAGCGTCACGACCGGCATTGGCTGCACGGCCTCAAGCCGAGCCGCAAAGCTCTCGCCTAAATCGTGAGCTTGGCCCAGGCCAGGGACTCATCGCGAATGCTTCCAAATCAGGGAAGCAATTGCCGCACGTGACGCTTGCGAAAGGGGCAATGGACAACCTGCAAACCACTGAAGCAGTTCGGCGTCGAATTGCGTCGGCTCTGATTCGACTGCACCGGATTCTGCAGCGCGTTTTTGAGAAGCCGTGGCATTTCTGCTAGAACTTGCGGTTTGTTCGAGTCCCGCCTCGGCCACTGGGGCACTTGGCATGTGATCGCATCGCGCAGCAAACGTCCAAAGAGCAGGGGAGTACGAGCAGGCACATCAAGCAATCGAAACAGCCACGCCGAGCGGGCCGAGTCGTTCGATCCGCGAGTCTTGCCTCCGCGCCCTGCTTGGTATCCTGCAGCTCATTCTCGACTCACCTAGACTGCCACCTCCTTCTAGTGAGCTAGGTATTAGGCTGCCTTCTCGGCCTGACGGCTTGAATCCAACTGGCGAAGCGTGGTCATAGTGCCCTATAGCAAATGTGCGGCTTTGGGCTAGAATTCCCCGGAAGTTGGTAAGATGACCCAAACCTCAAACGGAATGCTTACATGTGGAGCTGGAGCGGTTCTTTGATGCTGGACTTGGTCTTCGTGGCCATGTTCGTAATTGTCGTGGCCATGGGGGTGAGCATCTTTTTGGTTCGGTATCGGCAGAAGTACGAACTGCATAAGAGAATTCAGCTCACGCTGGCCGCGATATTGCTCGTGGCGGTGACGGCGTTTGAAGTTGAAATGCAGTTCGTTACGGAATGGGAAACGCTGGCCAAGCCGTCGCCTTACTTCGATGTGGAAAATCCTTGGACTTGTCCAGTCGGCATCAGCCTGATTGTCCATTTGTGCTTTGCGATTCCCACGATTCCAATTTGGATTTTCGTCATTGTGCAAGGGCTGCGAAAGTTTCCCAATCCGGCAACGCCCAATGAGTACAGTGCACGTCACGTTTGTTGGGCTCGGGTTGCGGCGATCGAAATGTTCATGACGGCGGCCACGGGATGGGTGTTTTATTCGCTGGCTTTCATTGCTAAGTAGGCGGCCCGTTGAGTGCGCTACCATTCCACTGCTGGACAAGCCAGCCAGTGGCACCAATATTTGGATCCCCACAGACCGTTAGTGCTCGTCCCGAGTGTGGATGAACAACGCTCGCTTTTGCTGGGGCAGCGTGTAGTCGAAGCCGCAGGACCGAAAGAAGTCGTCGTTGGCCGTAATCGCCATCACTTCAACAATCTCTAGCTCTTCGGCTCGCTGGACGCATCGCTCGACCAGCATTCGCCCCACGCCTTGCCCTTGGCACTTTTCGGAAACGGCCAAGCAGAGCAGTTCGGCGAGTTTCTTCGAATAGATTTCGACCGCCGCGAACCCGACCAATTCGCCAGCCGACTCGGCAACAAATCCGTTTTCGACGAGCCCGTACAGATCCTCGACCGCTCGCGGCAGTATTTGCCGGTTTGCCACGAAGGGTTCAATGAGTTGGTGAATGTGGGGCACATCCGATGCGGCGGCCAAGCGGATGCAGACTTCACTTGGCGAGGATGATGCCATGGCTCTGTTCTCTTGAGTGGCGATGAGAGTTTTGGATTCGCGTCAACTATGGTGTTCACGCGATGGAGCTGCTGGATTTGCCTTCCACAAAGCGTCGATCGGAACCAGAGTGTTGAGGCTGCCCGAGCGAAAGCCTTCCAAATCGAGTGTGACAAATCGAAATCCAAGCTCTTTCACCTTAGCCACAAGTTGCGTGCGAAAGTCGGCCTCGATCAATCGCGGCAGATCTTCCAATGGAACTTCGAGTCGGGCCATGTCACCTTGGTGGTAGCGAACACGAACCTGCGACAAACCGTGCGAGCGGAGGAACCGCTCGGCATCGTCGACCATTCTCAATCGCTGGGGCGTGACTTGTTCGCCGTAGGCGATGCGGCTCGACAAACATGGGCCGGCGGGCTTGTCCCAAACGGGCAACTTCCACTCGGCGGCCAATGCCCGGACTTCAAGCTTGGTGAATCCGCCTTCGGCGAGCGGGCTGCGGACGCGGAGTTCACTGGCCGCTTGCAATCCGGGACGGTAATCCGCCAAGTCGTCTTGGTTCGCTCCGTTGGCGATGACGGCCACTTGAAGTTCATCGATGCGTGACGCCAGCTTGGTGTACAACTCGGTCTTGCAGTGATAACAGCGATCGGGCGCGTTTTGCGTATAGTTTTCGTCTTGGAACTCGTCGGTGGAGATGACGACGTGACGAATGCCGATTAGTTTTGCCAAGTCGCCTGCGTCTTCGAGTTCACCCTGAGGCAAGCTGGCGCTGACGCCGGTTACTGCCAGCGCACCCGTGCCGAGTGCAAGTTGGGCCGCCTTGGCAACGACGGCGCTGTCCACTCCGCCCGAAAACGCGACCGCGCAGCTCTCGTAGGATTTGAGAGTCTCTATGAGGCGATCACGTTTTTCTGGCAGTGAATACATGGCAAGGCGGTTGGTGAGGGTTTTTGTCGATGATACCATCGGTAAGACGGTCTGGGAATCTGAGACGCGATCGGCGAGTTGCTTCGGTCGAAGGTAATTCCAAGGCGTTTTCGACCCCCTCTAACTCCCCCTTGGCAAGGGGGAGAACTGGCGGGCTTTGCCCACCTTCTTGAGTTTTTACTCGACGGCTTGAAGCCGCGACGTGCAACCCCACGCCACGTGCCAAGCGGCGCGAATTGGGTATATAATTGGCACACTCGCGGAAACGCACCTACAGCGGACTCGCGTTCTTGAACCGAGCCTGATGTGACCCGCCCGAATCCCCCGCCTTCGATTGAACTAATGGAGATCCACGATGGATGCTCTCGAGTACACCAAAGAGTTGGTTTCTTTTGAATCGCCAAGTTATCTCAGCAATGTGCCTGTTACCGACTTTTGTGAAGACGCGCTGCGTCGGCTCGAGTTCACTACCGAACGCATCGAGTATGTGGACGATAAAGGGGTGGCCAAGGCGTCCGTGGTCGGCAAGAAGGGAAAGGGACGCGGCGGCGTGGCCTATTTTGGACACACTGATGTCGTGCCTGCCGACGATTGGTTTAGCCCGGATCATGGACCATTTTCACCCACCGTCGTGGAAGACAAGCTCTTTGGCCGGGGCAGTTGCGACATGAAGGGTTCAGTCGCTTGCATGCTGGCGGCGGCCGAACAATTTTCGGCGAGCGATCTCAAACAGCCGATTTACCTGACATGCACCGCTGACGAAGAAGTCGGCTATGGCGGCGCTCGTCAGGTGGCCCAACGATCGGAGATGTTTCAAGAGATGATCGCGGGCGACAGCCGAGGGATTATCGGCGAACCGACCATGCTGCAAGTCGTTTACGCGCACAAAGGGACGTACGGGCTGACCGCGACCGCGCCGGGCCGGGCGGCCCACTCCAGCACTCGTGAAGGAATCAACGCCAACCTGGCAATGATTCCCTACCTCGTGGAAATGAAGAACATCTACGAGGAGACGATGCAAGACAAGCAGTGGCAGAACGACGAGTTCGATCCGCCGACGCTAAGCTGGAATATTGGCGTCAACGACCATACTCGGGCCGTGAACATTACCGCTCCGCAAAGCGTGTGCACGGTTTACTTTCGACCGATGCCCGGAATCGATGTCGAGCAGCTTGTGAATCGTGCGCGGCGGGCGGCGGAAGAGAACGGTCTTGAACTGGTGGTCAGCAATTCCTCCAAGCCACTCTATGTGCAGCCGACTTCGGAGTATGTTCAAGATATGCTCTCCCTGGCCGGATGCGACAAGCCGCGAACCGTCGCCTACGGAACCGACGGGGGTGTCTTGACCGACCTGTCGAAACTGGTCGTGTTGGGTCCGGGCGACATTGCCAAAGCGCACACCAACGATGAATGGATTGCCTTGGAACAACTGAGTCGGGGCGCGGAGTTGTATGCCAAATTGGTGCGTCATTGGTGTTGCTGACAACTGAGTAGGTGTGGAGGCAGCGATGAAAAGAAGCACCTTGCCGGATGAACTCTCCAACATCCACCAGATAAACACAGAGATCTGGCCGCCGCACGGGGCGCAGTTGGTGTGGAATCCAATGGGTGAAGGGCGTCTGCGGATCGTCACCGGTCCCGTCGCTACACCGCAGCCACCAATTCCTCCCTTCAGCACAGGCGGCTACCACGAGATCTTCCTACTCTTCGATCAGATTCTGCTGATTCGGCAACAAGCCACCGGTTGTCCAACATGCCAGCAACTTCTCCAACTCGGCTTGGGCAGTTCAGAGCTTGCTACTTCGTACTCCGACGCCATAAATCGGCTAACTTGCCGCGACTACCTCAGCGCGACCTCGGTCGACTGGCTCGACGCACTGCGTCCGATTCTCAAACTGCTTCCACCACGAGCCTACCTGCTTTCGTTGAATGAGCTTGTTCGGCGACAATTAGTTCTCCGCTTTAGCGACAATTAGAATTCCCTGTGAGGAATTTTATTTCGTACCCTTGGTTGCTTGGGACGTCGCTTTCTTGGCTGTCTCTACACGGTAGCTTGGCACGTTCAACTCGATGATC
>JAJDEH010000165.1 GCA_029259935.1 Planctomycetota bacterium | reverse complement strand
GGTGTGGCGGAGATCGTCCCGGTTGAATTAGTGAATTGCGCTGCGGGGTCGGACGCTACAAGATCCACCTCAACGGGTTCGTTGCCGACGCCGGGGATGACAAAATCGAAAACTTGGTTGTGGTCAGCTCCGGCACTCAGTTCGACACTGACCCCGTCTGGTGTAACGTCTCCACTAGTCGAACTGGGGAACCCCAGGACGGCGTGCGCCAATGACGGCGAACTGGTAATTTCAGGTGGTTCGTTACGATCCAACAGGCTGATCGTGATCAGAGCTGTGTCGCTCAGGTTGCCACTATCGGTCACCTGAACCGTCAGCGTGAACGTTGGATGAGTTTCAAAATCTAACAGTGTATTGTCGTTAACCGTGATGATGCCCTTGGCGTCGATGGCAAACGTGGTTCCGAGGTTGCCTGCCGTGATCGCGTAGGTCAGATTCGCGCCATCCTCCTCGTCGTCGGCCACCACGCGTCCAACACTAGTCCCATTGTTACTGTTTTCCGCGATTGAGAAAGACTGATCGAGAACCACGGGCGGATCATTTGCCGGCAGGACGTTGATCGTCACGGTACCAATGTCCGTCTTGCCGGAACCGTCAGACAGTTCGTATTCAAACGTGGCCACTCCAGTAAAGTTGGCAGGCGGGGTATAGGTGAATGCGCCCGTTGACCCACTAAACGAAGTGATCGTGCCCGTGCCCGGCGCGAGTGGTGTAACAATTTGGGACACCAGATTGGGATAGGTGTCCCATTCGGTATCAATATCGTTCGCCATGACGCCGATCGCGTCGCCAATCGTGAGTACTTGATCCTCAGTGGCGAAGTACTCATCATCGATTGCCAAGAGATGGTTTTCAGGAACATAGAGTTTTGTCGTGCGGGTCGCGGTCAGTGCTGGGCCGCCCGTATTTCCTTGGTCGTCCACCGTGAAAGTGAGCAGATCTTCACCGAAAAATCCCACGTCAGCAGTGTAGCCAACCGATGAGAGGGCTGAATTAACGTCAGCCAAGATTCCAAAGAATGCCACGCTGGCACTGCCGTTGGACTGAGTAAACGTAACGTTTCCAGGCGTAGCTACGGTTAATATTCCGTTGCTGACGCTCATTTCGATCGTAAGGTTCCCAGTACCAACGTCGATATCCGCTACCGTGGCTTCAATGCCTGTGCTGCCAGGACCGGGGAACAGAACAAATGCGGAAAACGTGTCAATCCATGGCGCATCATTGACGGCGGTAACCGTGATGGGAATCGACATACTCACCTCATTCGGACCACCGGCACCCGTGTTACCGAGATCATTGACGGTGATGTCGATCGAGTCGGAGCCAACATAATCGGAATTGGGATAGTAAGTGATAGTAGCCAAGGCGGTGTTCACGTCGGCCAGTTGCCCGGTGAACGTGATTGTCGAGTTGTCCACGGGCCCTTGGCCAGCCGAGAAGCTCAACCCGCTGATGTGACCGATCCCCGCAGTGTCAAACAGCGACAAGCGTCCGTTAGTAACGGAAAGCGAAACACTCAAATCGCCCTCTCCAGCGTCCTCATCGCTGATGCTGATTCCCGTAATCGTTAGGACCCCGTCCTCGGGGACAGTTTGCGCCCCGGGAACGGTGAGAATCGGAGCTTCGTTCAAATTATTGAGATTCACCAACACAACGTCCGACGCCGTGAGCAGTCCCGAATCGGTCACTTCCACCGTCAACGTGAATTGCGGGGTTGTTTCAAAGTTGAGCGCAGCGCTGTTGTTGACCGTGATCTCACCCGTTTGCGCATCGATCGCAAAGGCGGAATCGGTATTGCCGGCAACGAGGGCGTAGGTGAGGGTGTCGTCGGTAAATACGACATCACCCGTCCCACCACCTCCGCCACCGCCCGGACCACCGTCATTGTCCGTAATCAACCCTTCGGCATAGGTCGTTGCCAGGTGGCCATACGTTGATTGATCTAGCGCGACCCGGAACACTTCGTCGGGTTCGGCGTTTGTATCGAGAATGGTCGAAATGCCAATCGACGCGCTGGTTTGCCCGGCTTGGATCATCACGGATCCTTGGGTCACGCCAACAAAGTCCTCATCCGCCGTCGCCGTGCCAGACTCCGTATGGTAATAGACCAAAATAGGATCGTCCGATGCGAAGTTGGTACGCACCGTGAACCAGGCCGTATCTGCGACAACCCCGTTGTCCTCGACGGTCGAAGCCGGGTCGAGCCAAATTTTTAGCTTCTCATCGTTGTGCGTTCCCGCGACTTGTGTCACCACGGTCCCGTTTACGCTGTTTTCGTCCAACGCCACGACGGTGCCGTAGACCGAGGGGCTCTCATTGGCGTCGACAATGTTAATCGTGATCAGAGCCGTCCCCACTTCCCCATCGTTGTCGACCATCGTGACAATCAGCTCATGAACGGGATTCAACTCATGATCGAGTACCTCCAGTAGATTGCTCGTAGTAATCTGCCCAGTGGCCGAATCAATGGTGAACAACTCGTGGCTATCTGGAGAGTAGGGGTTGTAGGTCAGTTCGTAGCTAAGTTGGGAAGAATTTGGACCGCTTTTGGCCAGCCAAGCCTGGTACCGCGGGTTTGCCGCGGCGAAGCGAAAAGTCTTTGTTTCCGATGGTTCCACGACCATCGAAAAACTGCAAAAGACCCACTTCTCGCACTACACTTCGATCCTGGATATCCTTCACGCCCTTTCTTACGCCCTAGGCGCCGCCCGCGCCATTGGTGATCACGAAGAAGCCGCCGCCCAGCAATACGATGCTTGGGCCGCGAAGATCTGGGAAGGGCGCGTGGACGACGTGATCGACGAGTTGATCGCCTATAGCGCCAAGTTCGGCGAGCCACCTCCGGAGGCACGATCCGATGATCGCCGCGAAATCCTCCGCGTGGCGCGTGTCTATTACGAAAATCACGCAGCTCGGATGGACTACCCGGCTTACCGCTGTCAAGGCTTCCCTCTCACCAGCAGTTTGATGGAATCGACGGTGAAGCAAGTCAGCCGTCGCGTCAAAGGGAGCGAAAAGTATTGGTCGACTTCCGGCGGCGAAGCGATGCTGCGCCTACGACGGGAACAGCTAAGCGACTCGGACCCCATCGCGACCTATTGGGAGTCCCGTTCCCAGCAAGCCGACGGAATCCGCCCCTACCGTCAAAGAAAGACCAGCCTGTACAACTGATCACCCAAACCACAAGGTGCGCTCGAGCCGGGATTGCTGGCGTGGTGCCCAGTCGTCGCACATTGCACGCCGATCGGCGCGGGCCGGCGAACCAATCGGCTCTTACAAAACATCGATCGGCGAGACAGCGAATTTCACCTCCGCACGCTGCTGATCGATGCCAGCATCACCAAGCCGTTCCCCCGCGCCCGCCTGCCTGGCACAAGAGTTCATGGCCAATCGGGCATGCGGCAACATCGACGGAGCAACGGCATATTCGACAATCCGCTAACTCTGGACTTATACTCTAGACGATTGAATCGGACGAACGATCGATAAGGCAACCTAGAGAGGCTACCCATGATTGGATCAATCAGTCGAATTGCCTGTGCTGTGCTGATATTTGCGTCGTGTTTGACGATGGCTTGTTGGCTTGTCGCCAAGCCTTCGGCCACGAGTTCGCCCGCAGATTTGCGAAAACTGTCCGAATCCATCGTCTCATCACACGGCTCACAGTCGGGGCTTTGCGTTCACCTCGGACCGCGTGACGGTCGGTTGACCATTGGGTTGTCGGGTGAAGGAAGATATCTTGTCCACGGTTTGTCTCCAGATCACCGCGCCGTCGCCGCGGTCCGCGAGAAGATCGAGTCAGCCGGAATGGAAGGCGCGGTTTCTGTTGAGGCTGGTTCGATCGACAAGCTGCCCTACGCCGACCGAATCGTGAACCTGATCGTCGCGGATGATTTGCCGAGTTTGCTTCGTGCTGGTTTGACGATCGACGAAGTGATGCGAGTGCTATGTCCAGGCGGAATCGCCTGGCTTGGTGTACGGGAGTCAGATGCGACCAAATCACTGACCGAAGAACAGTTAGTCGAACATTTGGAAAAAGCGAAAATAGAAAACTACGAGATCACGTCGCAACATGGCGTTTGGGCGGTAGTGACAAAGCCACGTCCTGCCGGGATGGATACGTGGACCCACAAACGGCGTGATCCCACTGGGAATCCGGTTTCGAACGATCAACTAGTTGGGTTGCCATCCGGTGTTCGCTGGGTAGCTGGCCCCAACTGGCCAACAGGCAATCGGAAATCGGTGATACCTGGCGTCGTCGCAAGTGAAAATCGATTGGTTTACGTCTTTGAAGACGAGCAGCCGACCGCCGACGGGATGAAACCCTATGATGCGCTCGTCGCACGGGATGGGTTCAATGGTCTGCTTCTGTGGAAACGGCAAACGACCAAGCAATCCCGGGCGTTGGTCGCCAGCGAAAATCGAGTCTACACAGTAATTGAGGACAATGGGCCGCTCGTCGCGTTGGACATGGAAACCGGCGAAATCGTCAAGTCGTATGAAGCGACGAAGTTGCCCCGCCAGCTCGCCTACGTGGACGGGGCGTTGCTGGTCGATCTGCCGGACGGTTTGGCCTCGATGGATGCCCAAAGCGGCAAGTTGAATTGGAAGCACGAACAGCGACCCACAAAGTTCCTGGTAGGAGACGGATGTGTATTCCTGCAAACCGACAAGCGTGCGTCGACGGGCGAACGTGTGTCGCAAATCGCTTCGCTCGACCTGGCTACCGGCAAACCGAAATGGTCCGCGCCGACAAAAGCCTGGGCCAAGTCATCTCCGTCACTAATCCTGTATCAAGACGGCCTTTTAGTTGCGAGTGCCCCAGACGGCAATCACGGCATCTCGGCAAGCGATGGCAGCCACCTTTGGAGGCACGAATATCCACGCATAGGACACGGGGGCAGCTTCGAAAAAGTGTTGTATATGCACGATCTGGTTTGGGTGCATACCGCAGCTTTCGACGACACGAAACGCTACGCGTGGGAAGGTCTCGATCCGAAAACTGGCGACGTAAAAGAACGTATCATCCAGCCGCGCGAATTCACCTACAAACACCGCTGCAGCTATGATGTCGCCACCCAGCGGTACTTCGTATGCGGCTCGATGGATTTCGCGGATTTGGAAACAGGCAAGTATTCACATTTTACCGCGGCGCGCAACTCATGCCGGACGGGCGGTGTCGTGCCGGCGAACGGGCTGATGTACACGTTTCCGCACGCCTGCGGATGCTTTCCGATGATGCGTGGGTTTTTAGGTCTGGCCGACACGACCGATCCTGGACTGGTTACGCCTAAGACTGCGGATAGTCGTCTAGAGAAGGGACCCGCCTACGGCGCAACGATCGAACCGCTGGAATCGGTGGCTTCCGATTGGCCAACCTACAGGTGCGATAGCGTTCGTAGCGGCGGCACAAGGTCAGCCGGCCCGTCAAAGCTAGAAAAGCTATGGGCATCGAGGTTAGCCGGCGATGACCCACGGCCTTTGGATGTGGAATGGGAACTAAAAAACGGCGGGCGGACAACGAGTCCTGTTATCGCTGAGGGATTGGCGTTCGCGGCCGCCACTGACAATCATCGCCTTGCGGCATTCGATGCCAAGACGGGAGATCGGGCCTGGCAGTTCACTGCAGCGGGGCGGATAGATTGTCCGCCGACCATTCATGACGGCAGATGCCTGTTTGGCTGCCGCGATGGCTGGGCCTATTGTCTTCGTGTGGACGATGGTTCGCTCATCTGGCGATTCCGCGCCGCTCCCGAGGAGCGCCGGATCGTTGCTTATGGACAACTTGAGTCGCCATGGCCACTGGTCGGTGGAGTCTTGGTCTATGACGGGCTCGCTTATTTCGTCGCGGGCCGGCATGAAGGATCGGATGGGGGGGTATTTGTTCACGCCGTCGATCCGGCCACCGGTCGGCTTGTTTGGGCTAATCGACCCGTGGACTACACCGGGGTGCCCGATGTCTTAAACGCTGCTGACGGTACCATCCAAATGGCGGCCTACTCGTTCGACGCAAAAACAGGCACGAAGAAGGATTCGGGGGAAGCACGCTTGCGAGGTGGACGTCTCGGTCTGCTGAATGATGCTTGGTACAAGCGGCCCATCGCATTGCGAAAAAACCTTCAATTGTGGTCCGGCGGCGGAAACAAAGCGGGCCAGATGTTTACATTCAGCCCTTTGGCTACGTGCGGATTTCGAGCCTGCAAGAGCGTCAACGGCGGTAACGGTCAAATGTCCGGCGACGCAACGCTCTATGCAATCCCCGAAGACCGCGATCGCAAGAACTGGCAAATCACCATGCCGAACACTTCACGCATGAAAGGTATGGTTATTGCCGCGAATCGACTGTACGTGGCGGGGCGTCTTGAGGTCGATGGAAAGATGCAGCACATTGTGCGGGCCTACGGGCTGGCCAACGGCAAGCAGCTTGACCAGTTCGCGGTCAAGGATGAATTCATCCACGATTGTCTATCGGTTGCTGGCGGGCGGGTTTACGTCACGACACAAGCCGGCGAATTGATCTGCCTCGGCGAGAGATAACCAAGTCATGGCCAGCGGATACCGTTTGCCAATTTGGAAAAAGGTCATCTTTGGATCGTTCGTGACGTGCGCCGTTTTCGTTTTGCTTGAAGGGTTGTTGGCTGTCGTCGGAGTGCGAGCGACGGTTGAAACTCATGACCCCTTCGTGGGCTTCGCGTCCAGCTTGCCGTTGTACGTTGAAAAGGTCGATAAAGACGGCCAAGTCGTCATGACGACGGCGCAAAACAAACTCGCGTATTTCAACGACCAGTCGTTTCCGCGGAAAAAACCGGCCGGAACGTATCGAATTTTCTGCCTCGGCGGCTCGACGACCTACGGCAGGCCGTACAACGATGCAACTTCATTTCCCGGATGGCTTCGCCAGTTACTCCCGCTCGCCGATACGGAATCAAACTGGGAAGTGATCAATGCCGGCGGTATCAGCTACGCCAGTTATCGAGTCGCGGCGGTGATGGAAGAACTCACACAGTATGAGCCCGACCTGTTTATCATTTACACCGGACATAATGAGTTTCTTGAAGAGCGCGCCTATGGCGATATGCGGGACATGTCGCCACCAGGACGTGAGTTGATCGCCAAGCTTGCACACACTCGAACCTTTGCACTACTAAATCGCTGCTTTGGAACAGCGACACCGACGCCAGCCGACCGACATCAAATGTCAGCGGAAGTCGACGCAGTGCTCGACCATACGGTGGGTCCTTCGTCCTACCATCGCGACGACGAACTGACGTCGCAGATTCTGGCTCATTTCGAACTCAACCTATTGCGAATGTTCGCGCTTGCGAGAGGCTCTGGTGCCGACGTCATGATCGTCACACCTGCCTGCAATCTAAAAGATTTCTCTCCATTCAAGAGCGAGCATTCTTTCAAGAACAATACGGAAGAGTATCAACGCTGGTCGGAGTACTTTGAACAAGCGCGAACACTCGAAGCATCCGGGAATCTGGAGCGTGCGCTGGCCGTGTATCAGGCTGCCGAGAAGATCGACGATCGTTACGCCGACCTGCACTTTCAAAAAGCCAGAGTACTGCAGCAACTCAAGCGATATGTCGAAGCAACGGCGGCGTTCAAGCGCGCCGCAAAAGAGGACGTTTGCCCATTGCGAGCAATGTCGGAATTGTCGGAAAAAGTACGTAAAATTGCGAGCCAGGAGGGTGTGCCGACTGTCGATTTTCAGTCACAGCTACAAAACGAGTGTCTGCGAAGATTTGGGCACAACGCACCGGGAAACGAATATTTTCTAGACCACGTCCATCCGAATATTGCCACCAACGGCATGCTTGCCCGAGCCATTGTCGATCGCTTGATTCAACTTCGAATCGTAACGGCGTCCCAATCGTGGGATGATTCGGCGGTTGAGCGTGCCCGCCAACAAATCGAATCCCAAATTGACGATGTTGAACATGCTGTCGCGCTTCGAAACCTAGCAAAGGTTCTGAATTGGGCAGGCAAACACCATGAAGCTGGCCCGTTGGCACTCCAGGCCCTTGAAACGTTACCAGACGACCCGGAATGCCTGTTTCTATCCGCCGCCTATTTGAAAATTACCGGCAGCACGGAACAAGCAATCAAGAACTTTCGAATGACCCTGCTACACAACCCCGACTACGTCGAAGCCCATCAATTGCTCGGAGCTGCGCTGGTCGAACAGGGGGAATTTGAACAAGCGCTGGTACACTTCAAGCAAGTGATTCGGCTCAGACCCGACGACATCGACGCGATTCACATGATTGGCGCTGTTCTAGCTGAGCTGCGGCGATTTGACGAAGCCATGCCCTATTATCGCCAAGCACTGGAATCAAAACCGAACGATGCCCATCTTCGCTACAACGTCGCACTAGCGCTCGCCGAATTAGGCAAACGCGGCGAGTCGATTTCCGAATACAAAAGGTGTGTTCGACTTAACCCAAATGATGCAGCCGCCCACAACAATCTTGGTGCTTTGCTGGCCGAAGAGGGGCAGCTTGACGAAGCGATTAGCCACTTTCAAATGGCCTTGAAAATTGAACCAGATTCGGTCGACTTTAGAGCCAACCTGCAGGACGCAACTCGACGGAGTCGCAACCGTCGATGATGAATGCGACGCTGTGGGCTGGGCTCACTACGAATTGCTCGTCGAATATCACTCGATCTGCAGGCGAGCCAACCGCCACTCTTTAGCAAAGCGCAGGAAGCTGCGGCGGTCTTGTTGTGTTGCTCGAACGGCCGACGCTGGCTGGCCCAATCGGACACTCCCATGATTTCACGGAACTCACCCTCAGTGATCGGATCGCGACCAGATGCTTGGGCAGCGGGCCGAACTTGCGAGGAGTTGGGCGGCTGGTAAAATCTCGACTGCTGTCCACAAAGGAATCAACCAATGCGTTTGGTGCGACGATGAACATTATCCCTCAATTCGTCCCTTTAATCTTGATCTGCATTGTCAGTGGGGCGTCATCAGTACGCGATGTACATGGTGGCGACGTGAAGTGGGCTGGCGTGGGTTCGTACCGCGTTCTCGTGACCGTTCCTGCCGCAGACATCGGAATACGTGATCGAGATGAGATGGTCGCGAGGGGCGAATTTGATATCGGACGCCATCTGTCGGACTTGCCGATAGATCGGCTTGTCGACTTCGAAACAGTGCAGATCATCAAACACTCGTCGAAGACTGGTGAGCCGGAAGCGTATGGGAGCAATCACTACGGCATCTCGGAACACGATCGACCATTCCGATTCTACGACGCGAGCTTGCTGGATGAGTTTCCGACTTGGAAGCATTACGCATCGATCGAAGCCAGGAATGGGCGTGAGCTATTCAGGACGAAGCCTCTTCCGTTCGGTCATCGAGTCTTTAATGTGGTGGGTGACGGCTTGCGCGGGACACTTGTCTGGGCTCATACGCAACAGGGAGATCAGCCATCGGAGTATGGCATCTATTTTGACCTGTTGCCAAATGGGCAGGAACCTCAGTCGCCACCTGCGGGTCTTGTCGGCGATGGCGGCAATCGAGTCGTTAGACAAAGTGGCGCGAGCGGGCCGCCAGGAAACAACTCTGGATGCATCGCCGACTGGAACAATGACGGACTGCTCGATGTTGTCTACGGCACATCGTCCGGTTATCTGATCGTGGCGGAAAACTCCGGCACGAAAGAACAACCGGTGTTTCGACGACGCAAACTGTTGTATGACACGGCCGGTAAGCCGATCGATGTCGGCTACGATTCCTGTCCTCACGTGACGGATTGGAACGGTGACGGCAGGAAAGACCTCCTTGTCGGCGCTGAAAAAGGTTGCATCCTTTACTACGAAAATTGTGGGACCGACGAACAGCCGAGTTTGCAGTTCTCCGGATTCGTGATGATAGAAGATAAGATGTTGCTGACACCGAACTGGCCGATTGCCGAACTGGCAGGGAAGAAACCAGGGGAAGTCTACCCACAGGACTACTTGGCGATTCCATACGCAGTCGATTGGGACGGCGATGGAGACCTCGACTTGCTGGCCGGTGGTTTCGTGACCGGAATGATCTTTTATTTCGAGAACACCGACCGTCGCGAAGATGGCACTCCCGTGTTACGTGCCTGTGGACCACTGCAAGCTGACGGAAAATCAATCGATACCGCCTGGGCCGCCGCTCCGGTTGCTGTGGATATCGACAACGACGGAGATTTGGATTTGATCTGCGGTGCCAAACCGATCACGGCCAACGGAGGCGATGTCAGTGATCGGGAGAAAAATCTGTTCTTCTTCGAAAATGTCGGTAGCCGAATAACTCCTCGCTTGACGCAACGTGCCTTTCCAAAGAACCAACTGCCGCCAACCGGAACGACCCTGATGGTGTCGGTAGCCGATTGGAACGGTGACGAAAATCTGGATCTGGTGTTGATAACGCGGTCCTCGATGCAACTGTTTTTCGTCAAGAACATCGGCTCGAAAACAGTGCCCTTGTTCGACATGCAAGTCAATGCCACTGCCGGGCATTGGACGAATGGGCAGCTTTCGCCGGGGACCTGGGTCGATTGGAACAGAGACGGTCATCCGGACTTGTTGAATCGTTTCAACGTGATGCTAAACAGTGGAAAAGGCATGCCAGGCTTTTTTGACAAGCGTATCAACCTACTGCAAGGCTCCAAGCCGATTCAACATCCCACGCCGCACGGTGACGAGAACTCGTCAGTGATCTGCTTCGATATCGATCAGGACGGCGATCACGACTGCATCTACGGCGCTCATAGCGGGTACGTCTGGCTGCACGAGAACCGGGGCTCCAACGATACACCGGACTGGGACACCAAAGGCTACCGGCTCCCGCTGGCGAGCGGTGGCGTCATCAAAGTCGGTCTCGCGGAAGGAGCAACACAGGAGAAGTTTGACTTCACAGTCCTGCAGGGAGCGCGGCCCAAACCGGCCCCCGGCGACTTCAATGGAGATGGCTTAACCGATCTCATCGTCGGCGACACATTCGGCAAGGTCCGATACTTCGAGAACGTCGGCAATAACTCCAAACCACGATTCGCTGATCCAGTGCTGATTGCCGAAGTCAGCAGCCGTGTGAACGTCATCTCGACAAAGTGGAACTCTGACAACCTGCCCGACCTGTTCGTGATTCAGGGCAATCGCGTGTCCGTGTTGGAGAACAAAGCCATCCCTGGGCGTTGTGAATTCAACGCCGCCACGGAAGTGAAGCTGCCACCAACCATCGGCGGCATCTATTCCGTCTCCAGCGTCGACTACAATGGCGATGGCGATGGCGACATTATCTTCCACACGTCCCATCGCCTGACGTGCTTTGTCGAATCGTCGTTTTCCAGATTCGGCTATAGAGACGCGAAAGTTCTTCGCGTCGAACGAAGAGGCAAGTGACATAACAGCAGTCAGACGTCGGCCAGCGGTGACGACACCTCCTCGCTATGCCTGCAGTTGAGCCAACCGCCACTCTTTGGCGAAACACCGGAAGTTGTCCTTCGTATACGGGATTGGAAACCGCATTCGAGACGCAACTTGTAAGAAACGACGTTTTTCGACGGAGCGAATAACCTTGCTTAATCAGCGAACGGAAACACAACTTTGGCAAGTCCGCCAAGCCTGGCTCAAACGCCGCTTCGAAGCCGACCGGCGCGACCGCGGCTATTGCTACCTGCAATCGGCCTGCTCAAGTTGCCAACAGCCGATCTACCACATTGAAGTGGCAAAACCGCCATCCAAATGCCCGCCCTGCCAAATTGCGGCTACAGATTTGCGCCGTAACGAACGATCTCACGTTCGTCCGACTCTTCAGCCGTAAACCGAGAAGTGCCTACAGAGGGCAATTCTGTAGATTTGCGGCTACAGGGGTTTTCCTTGTGGCTGCGTGCGGGCCGTTGCCAAAACCTAAGAAACGACCACTCTCCAGATTTTGGGTCGTTCGATCAGGCATGCCCAATTTCCACACCGGAAATCTTAAAAGCGCTCAGTTTTTTGGTTTTCGGTTTCGCCGCAATGTAAGCTTTCGGGGAAGCAGCTAGAGGCCCGGCCTCGTTAGCGGCTTAGCACCACGCCGATGTGCCAACGTTGCCGAGGTGTTGGCAGAAACGCGAGACGCGCGAGTTGCCATCCATATTCGGCTCGCACTTCCACCCGCTGCCGAAGGTTGTAACGCAGACCCGCCCCGACCGATTGCAAATCGATGCTGGGGTCCAGACCCAGGACATTCGTGTGAGCAAGGGCGTCGCCAAAGTCATAGAAGCACAGAAACCGTAGCTGGTCGTCGGAGATGACCGGAACCGGGGCGGTCCACAGTTCGAGATTTGCAAAGTATCCCGAGTCGCCGATCGCCGCGTACTGGTCATATCCCCGAATTGAGTTGTAACCGCCTAGGCCAAGCGTTTCGCTAGGCACAAGGTTGCCCTCGGCCAACTGGCCGGTAAAGCGAGCGACAAACTCCAGATGACATGTCAAATTCGTGCGCCGTTCGAGGTGCGAGCGGACGTAAAAATAGTGAGGTGTCGCGCCGGGACGCACTTGTTGATAGGCGGCCAAGTCGTTATGGCCACCCAGCATGCCGGGACTGTAGTAGAAGTCAGCTCCACCTAACCACGCGCCGCACCCGTCGAATTTCTTTCCGTGGTAACCGCACATGAACTGCGCCACATCATAGGGGCTGGAACTGATCGGAATGGCGAGGAATTCGAGATTCGTGCTAACCTGTTTGAAATCAAACCCAGCCGTGATGCCATGTTCGTACCGACCGACCGATTCGAGTTCCCGATACCACCGGGCCAGAATTTGCCAGGACACACCATCGGAATTGGTTTGGCCGTTAGGCGCTTTGAACGAGGCATAACCGCCGTAAAACGTGACGATGTCCCGGTTTGGCAGCGCCGTCGAATAGTATGCGGAATGGGCTTCGAGCCGGTTGAAGTCCTCGTCGGTCGTGTATTGATAGCCGGCTTGATCGTCGCGGTTCAGCGCGTTGGCCCAGTTGAATCCCCAAAAGACGCGTTCGAGATGCGTGGGCCGGTTTCCCGTGTCTTCGTAGCCTGTATAGACTCGCACGGGCAGCCGATCGGTGACGTTGAAGATGATATCTGTTTCGCCCCGATTGTCGCCGGGTTCCAACTCTAGCTCGACCTGGCGAAACGGATTTCGATACAGCCAGCGAAGATCTTCTTTGAGCGTCGACTCGTAGATTCTCTGCCCGGAAGAGACATATACCTGATTCGCCAATACGCACGGATCAAAGTATCGAGGACCCCGCACCCAAACCTCGCCCACGCGCGCCTCCGTGACGATGATTTGTACGACTCCGTCGGTAATATCTTGTTCGGGTATGCTGACATCGACGACCGGTTGGTCGTTTTGGCGGTAGAAGCGGATAATGTCCCGCACTATTTCGTTCAGCCGGCGGATGCTGATGGGACTGCCTAGGTAGGGCTGCGCGAGCCGATTGAATCGGGGCGATCGCAGCATGCTTAGGCCATACTCGCCACGGATTTGAATGCCGCGGACGTCCAGCTTGCCGACCACCACTTGGTCGGGATGGTCGACGAAGATTAACCCCTTCAGTTCGTCGACCAAGATTCTTGGATCGCCCTCCACGGGTTTCTCTTCAAACGGCAACGGTGGTGGATTCTCATTTCCTTGTGGCAACCGGGGCAGGTAGCGATATCGATCGAGCTCTTTATACTGTCGATATTCTCCCGGAAAGCCCCCGGAACTTTGCGCATGAGCGGTCTGAAGAGTGCCAGCCGCAAACACAACAATGGCGATTCTCGCGATCCAGTGGGCACGTGTAGCAGAAGAGTGAGTATTCATAGGGAAGGCACTAGCCCTAGATTGATGGCGAACGACACAGTCCTGCTAAACTGATCGGCCATCGTTTACGACGGATATTGATTTCCTTCGCCAACGTCGTGTTGTCCGCATTCGGACGGAGAATAGTGCGTGTGATGATTCTGACGAAGAAGTCGATCACCACGTGCAGTTGAAGCCTCAAGACGTCGATTTCAACCGGACAATCGCAACAGCACGACCGACTCTTACTTGCGCCAAAATACAAGATTCCATGAGAACTCGTGGAATCAGCTCAACTGTGAATTTGAGATCAGGCCGTGCAACCGCCATAACCGGTCCGTCGCGTTATTCGTCCTTGGCCTTGGAGAGCTGAGCGAGCAGTTTCTTTGCCGCCTGGCGCCGAGGAAAGTTGCGATTCATGGCCAATACTGGATCAAGGATCTGAACCGCCGCCTGTTTCTTTCCGCGCTGGGCCATGATCTTGGCGACATAATAGGCGCTTTCACTACTAATTGCCCCGCCGCGAATCGCGGACTGAATCAACTTTTCGGCGTCCGCTTCACGTCCTTGCTTGAACAGCACCCAAGCAAAACTGACCGCCGCCTCCCGTCCCGATCGCGTCTTGAGATCCGTGTGAGAACGGACGTTAAGCTGAGCGTATTCAACCGACAAGCGTTTCATCTCGTCCTGATCGGAATCCGCCAATGTCAACACAAGTTGGTTGCGGGCGGCAAAGTTGCCGGGGGACAATTCGAGCGCCCTGCGGAGGTGCTTTTCCGCGGCCTTCAGATCTTCTTGGTGGCGAGCCAAGCGTCCGGCCAGGACATTGGCACGAGTCGACTTGGGATCGATCTTCAGTGCGGCCGCGCTACTCTCTTCCGCCATTTTCAGCTCGCCAACGGACAAGGCCCACTCTCCCACGGCGATCCGCGTGCGCGGCTCGCGCGGTCCCTTTTGGATCGCCAACTCCATATTCTTTTTTGCCCAATCTCGCTTGCCCACTTCGTCATACATCTTGGCCATCAACACCTCGACGCGCTGCAAATTTTCGTCCAATCCGGCAAGCGTCGTCAGCGACTGGCGGGCCTCCGAGTATTTCTTTTTCTGAAAGTAGATTTTTGCCAAGCGGCTGTGTGGGATGGAGTTTTTATCTTCCAGCTTGATCCACGCTTGCAAATGCTCGATCGCCTTGTCATCCAAACCGCGCAGCGCCGCGACCTGCGATTGGCCCGCGTGCAGTCGGATTTGCATTTCCTTCTCTCGAAGCTTGTTCCCTTGGAATTTCGCGAGCAAAGACTCGGCGTGGTCGTAGGTCAACTCGGCAAACGTGAACTGCCGCTGCCGGAAAGCGAGATCGGCGAGCAGCAAGAAAGGGTCGGGATCGGAGCGACCGTCGGCCACTGCCCGCTCCAGCGCATCCTGGGCACTGGCGATCTGCCCAATTGAAAAGAACAAACGGGCTTGCATCACCTCGGCGGGCTGAAGCTCGGCGTGCTTCTTCCTGGCGGCATGCAGGAAATTCCTGGCAGCATCGAATTTGCCTTGCTGAAAGGCCGCGACCGCATCGTCTACTTCTTTAAACTCTTCCCCTAGCTTCTCAACATGGGATCCAATCAACTGCTGCGTCGTCAATTGGGCTGGACAAGACGTCACGATGCAGGAATTCAGCACAAATGCTACGATCGCTGACATTGATAAATAAAATCGTGGCGCGGCATTGGACTTGGCGTTTTCGAAACGTCGCGGCATCATTCTCTCTCCCGAAGTGTATTTCCATTTCTCCTAACATAACTTACGACGCAAAAAAACCCGGCTTCGATTCGAGGCCGGGTTATGAGAGCTTTAAGGAATTCGCGGCAGGGGTTCTCCTTGCACCGGTTGGTCCATCGCGGCGGCTCAAGGATTGAACAATTCGTTGCTGGAGGATCCTGCAAGTTCATTTTCCTCCCTTTCCTCGCCTTCGCCGTAGGTCATCGAGCCGCTGCCAATCCCTGTGGGAAATATTGGGGCGAAGATAAAGTCAAATCGTTGTATATCCGGTGCCCGCAGTTGCTCGCGATCCAGGTAATAGAACGTGAAGGGTCCGGTGTAGGTTTCCTTGATAAGTGGAATGTTCAAATCCAGATTACACGTTTCGAGCAAATCGTGCAGGCTGGGGTTATCGATAATGTCCCACAGTTCGAATCCCCATTGTTCTGCTTCCCAGTTTTCAAACTCCGTGTTTTCGCCCCACTGAGTAAACGTACGAGTTGCGGCTCCCTCCAGGCTGGAGTCATAGACAACGCCGTTGATAAATGCTCCATCTTGAATCACGTTCTGATTGGGCGCTCCCTCGCGGCGAGTCCCGACGAAGATCGCCAGATTCTTTCGGCGAATGAGTTTGGTTCCGTACATAGTACTCTTCAGTCGCTGGCCCGAGTCGACCCGCGAATATTGGTCCATGAAGAATCGCCCGTTCTCGTCGGCTTTGGAATTGGCCTGATCGAAGGCGATCAGAATTCTGCCGCGCCAATCGTTGATGTCGGACCACGCGCCACCGTGGCCCACTTGGGTAACGTCAAATTCCGAAGCACCCTCCATCACAAAATCACGGCCAGCGATTCCCACGATGTCGCCGCCAATCCGCTTGTAAATGAATCCACGTCCGCTTCCGTGGCCGATGTGAACTTCACTGGTTCCCGCGCCGTCGTTGATCATCCGGATATCTCTTCCGGCAAGCACGAAGACGTCCCCCAACGCGGTTCCAGATCCTTTCACGAAGCGAGGCCGCTCAAACTCTCCACCTTCGGACCGTCCGATCGTCTGCGTATCGGCCAGTTGCGACTTGCCGGTAACTTCGTGGCCAATTTGCGATTGGCTAAAGAATGCGTGATCGTGAACTTCCATCTCCACGTCCTTCACAATCGCAACGACCTTGATATCCCCCTTGGCGATCGGCTTGATATGCGGCCCTTGCGAATAGCTGTACTCCGATGCTTCGAACAACGTCGCACCCTGCATCAGCCCACGATTGCCCGCGTTCACTTCGTGGCCGATTTGCGTATCGCTTGTGGAAGCAAACGTATCCATCAGCACATTTTGACCGCCGATGACAAAGATGTTGCCATTGGCCAAGGCAAGAGACGGACTCCCGTGTCCGTGCTTTTTAGGCTTGGACGGATTCTCATGCTCTAGCTCTTGCCGCACCGTAATAGGCAGACCGTGGGGTGGGAATTCCATGCCGCGACCGTCCCGAACATTGGTTTCGTGGCCGACTTGAGCGTCGATCGCGAATCCAGGATCGAACTCGTATTCATGTTCCACGTTGTTTCCGTCGTAATGTCCGTGCAGGGCCCCCACGTCGATGCCCGTCAATAGAGAAACATTGTTTCCGGCACGCACGAAGATATTTCCGTCCGAAACGCCGAGAAGAACGACCTTGCCTTGTCCTAAAACTCGATCACGATCGCCGTACATCGCGCTGTCCTGCATGGGAGCATAGTCGTGAAGTTGACGTAAGGCTTCGACATTTGTCTCGTGGCCGATTTGTGAATCGCTGAAGTTTGCCAAAGCGTGGACATTCACATCGTCGCCCGCCTTGACTTCAATATCGCCAATTCCAAGTCCAATGAGAGTTGCCAGTGAGGTACTGCCTTGCTTCCGCACTGCTTCATCCGTTTGGACTCCATTTGGCGGTAGCTGAAGAACTTGATTCTCGACAAGCGAGACATTGACTTCGTGGCCAATCTGCGCGTCGCTGTGGGACGCATCCAAAAACACCTCGTAGCGATTGTCGTTCGCATAGGCGAAGCGGCCAGCGAGCGGATTGCTGCCCGTGACAACGGAAACCGTCTTGCCCGCGCGGACATGAATGTCGCCGTAAGCGATGCCCAGCATGTTGTTCGCGGACAGAAGTTGCTTAAGCTGCCGCGGGCTGAAATGCCCAGTGACAGAGAAGCCGCCTGGCCCGTTGTTTGCCAGAACATCGGGGATTTCACCCCGCCAAGGATTCGGTGGTACGGCTCCGCCGTGGATATCAGCCATGACGCCAACTTCGTGGCCGATTTGGGCATCGCTGCCTCGGGAAAGCGAGTGGACATTGACATTGCCGCGGGCAGCGACGTCGATTCCACCCAACGCCAATCCGACCATGACATTGATGGCCGGTGCGGAGTCCTTATAGGCGAAGCGCTCCTGTTCGTTTTCCACGTCGGACTGAATGTCGATGACAACATCGCGATGGATAGTTCGCCGTTCGATGCGCTCGACAACGACTTCGTGGCCGATTTGGGCATCGTTCGATCCTCGCCCGAAATTCACGACGCTGACGTCATGTCCCGCCCGAACAGTCGTTTGGCCCAAAGCAATTCCCAACCCGATATCGAACTGATGCCCGTGGTGACCGTCGACTTCCCAGTCACCCTCAAACTGATCATAAAATCGCAATCCCCGTCCAGGATTCTTCTGCTTAAGCCTCAGCAACACTTCGTGGCCGATCTGCGCGTCGTTTTCAAACCCGCCTGAGTGTACATAGACATCGCCGCGACGGGCGCGAACGCGAATGTTCCCAACGGCCAAAGCAAGAGGGCCGATTCCGATCTGCCCCCAGTCGATATCGCCATGTTCTTCCGACAAATACGCTTGATAGGCGATCCGTTGATGGTCACCGATGGTGCTACGCTTGGCGAGAACGTGAACTTCGTGTCCGATTTGTGCCGAGTTTTTGCCGCGTGTCCGCTCCCCGGTCGTGAAGCCGTTTGCCTTGACGTGAACACTGTCCAATGCGTCTACCGTGACGTTGCCGAGGGCGAGACCGCCAGTCTGAAATAGCTGATTGACGAATTGTGGCAACACATCTTCTAGATCTTCGCCATACAGAATATCCTGTCCCAAGCTGAAACCGTCGTAACGCCCGCCAGAGGCCCGTACGGTATGACCGATTTGAGCCATGTTTCGTTTTCCGGTCGGCCCGTTGGCCACGGCCCGGACATACACGTTTCGGCCAGTGACGTTAATGTTGCCCAGCGCGAAGGCACCGGCACCGGCAACGTCCACCGGGATTCCAGAATGATTCCCCCGTCCGCCTTCACCTCCATCGGCTAGATCGACGATAATTGGACCACCGACATCTTCGATGATAAATCCGCGTGACTTGGCGTTGCCTTGATGCCCTATTTGAGCGCGATTCTCAGCGACTACCGCGCCACGACCGGTGCTTCCGCCGGCACCGACGTAAACATCGCCTTGGGCGTCCACCTTGACGCCGCCCACAATCACAACGCTCGCCAGATCGTTCGCAGTGTAGGGAAATGCGCCGAAACCATAGTGTCCATAATCGAACCCATCTTCGAATAATCCATCGCCAACCAAAATCAATTCCGTGGAGTCATAGTCGCCGCGATGCCCAATCTGGGAAGTGTTCCGTAACTGCTTACCATTACTACCGCCGGCGTACAAATTGACGTCGCCGCCCGTGCCGTCATATTCTCGGGCCGTGACTTTGGTGCGTCCCAGCATGAATACGCCAGTCAGGCGTGGATTGTAGTCATCGTCGAATTGGAACCTTGAACCCCTGAACTGGCCCAAGTTGCCGATCTGTGCCGTACTCGAACGGCCGTTGGCAGCCAGGTC
>JAJDEH010000164.1 GCA_029259935.1 Planctomycetota bacterium | reverse complement strand
CACCACGCTATCCGGGTTACGGCGCAGGATCGCCGCGGCGAACAGAGCCAGCACGTCGACACAGCGCATCTTGCTGGTCGCGCCTTGTCCACGCCAGCCAGTTGCCGACATCGACATGGAACCAGACGTGTCCAGACCGATGACGACCGGGCCCGGCAACTCCGGCACGTTCCCGCATGCCATCTCGGCAGCCTGATGCAACGCCGCCTTGATCTTGTGCGGAATCTCATCCGAAGCGTTCAGGTACGCCGCCAGGAACTGGTACGGGAACTGACGCGAGCGACGAATTGCCTCGGCGTCCGCGATGCGAGCCGCCACGTAATCCACCATCTCGTAATCAGCCTTCTCGTTACCCAGAACCTTGTGACGCAACAGCGTGTTAAGGTTCATTCGCAGCGCCTGCGGACCCATCTGGCGGGCGATCGCCTTCCAGACCAGCGGACTCAGCGCGGCGTCAGCCAGCAAGTCCCAACGGACCGCCAGATCACCCACGATCAACGTCTGCATTTCGGCGGTGTCGGCCCGGCGGTACGCGATCAGGGACTGAACCTGACACGGCAAGTCGGCTTCGGTCGCGGGAGCCCACTTGGCGGGCTCCTTGTCCGTCAGCCAACCGAACAGCGCACGTCGCCTGTTGTCCTTCGGCGTCGGACGAGCCATCCGCAGCACATCGCGCAGGCTCGGATCGTTACCGATTGATGCCGACAGCAGCTTGCCGACCGATGCTTCGTTCAGCCACCGCTGGAACGCCCGCTGCAAGCTGGACGACAGGCTGGTGCGACCGAATTGTCCTGACCGGATCATCTGGAACATGGTGCGCATGACGCGACCGTTGTCCACGACCCGATCAAAGACGCGGTGCATCAACTGCGTGTCTCGCTTCGACAGGACGACCAACAGCGCGGCCGGCATGTCCTTCATGTAGGCGCGCTCACGCGCATAGACAGCCAACTTGGCCAGAAAGACGTTGTCATCGACCTGATCGATCAGCTTGCGCAGTTCGTCAAGCTGGTCCTGCGCGCTGGCGTAGTACACGCCGTTGAAGCAGCCTGTCGCGGCCATCTGTGCCAGCGCGTGCTTCGGCGCGAACTGATACGCGCGGCCACCCGCCTCGTTGAACGAGTCCGTGCGCGGCAACTTGCTCTTCGTGCTGGAAAACAATGTCGTGTTGGCCATCTCAAACTCCTCTCAAAAAATGATCCGACGAAGTCGTTAGTGCAGAGACGCGTTGGTTGGTTATGTACTCCGCACTGGCAGTCGGATCGGTGTATCAACACTCGACGAAGTTATGAGCAGAGAGAATCCTCGCGAAACGGCGCACGCGCGCGAATCACAAGATCCGGCCCCATCGATGTTTCTGTCCCAGGGGGCCGGGCGGGAATTGAACCTGCAAAACCATGTACTCCACTTCGGCAGTCGAGTGTGTATTGTGTCCCGGCATTGCGCGTCGGGATATTTTTCAAAAGCGACCGACGAGGTTTTGACCAGAGATGTACGCTGCTCTCCCATTTGAGCTACACCTCCGTTGTTTGATGGCGGAGAAGGCAGGACTCGAACCTGCAACCGGCGGGTGATGTACTCCAATCGGCAGTCGGTCATCTATTGGTTGGCGACGAAGTCGTGGCCAGAGTTTCTTCTCCGTACGGGAATCGAACCCGCCCACCGCATCGCGGCTACCAGACTCACTGGACGAGGCCATGTACTCCAACCGGCAGTCGCCGTATTTTTCAAAAAGCGCGACGATTTTCAGCAGAGCCCGACGAAGTTTTGCCAAGAGGTTGCGTTGGCGTTACGGTCGTCCGTGCCAGCAAGCTGTGTTGCCAACCGTTGACTGGCCCCATCGTCTACAAGAGACTCCGGCGCCGTTCACTAGCCAGTCGCCCGGCATCGCTACCTTAGGACCGTCATGTACTCCCGACAGGCAGTCGGACCTACCTTCAAGACACGCGGATGTGATATCGGTTCGGTCCGCACGCAAATAGCAAAAGTCCAACATCTCGAAGACAAAGATGTCGACCTGGCAAGCAGTTGAATTGAGGCGACAGCGCGTCGGCTCAAGACCGGCCACCATCAGGCGAGCTATTCAGCCCAGCCCGTCGTTGCATCGCCCGCGTTATTCGCCGCGTGCCAGTGGACGCGATCAACGTCGTGCTGAAGATCGCCCACGCGGTGCATTCGCCGAGCCGACCTGTGACCCGGCGGCGGGCGGCTGTTCGCTTCGCTTATTTTTCGGCGACCGCTTTGCTTGAGAGACGTCCGCGGCCAGCAGCATGTGTTGCCGCGCCTTGGCGTCGTGGGGCAGCGAGAATTCATTATTCATGGTGGCAATCTCCAGGGTGGCTCTGAAATATAGCACGCGTGCCGAGACCAATTTGCGGAGTCTTCCGCACGATCTCAATTTTCCAATTACACGGGGTTGCCAGCCGTGTATCGGAATTGACTCGCCGTAGTCAATAGGTTCGGAAAACGCGCCTAGCAGTCAATCAATAGGTACGTAAAAGCCCAAGGTGAACGTTAAGGATGAATTAACCAATGCATTTCGAGTCAAACCTGTCAAAAATAACTTACTTTTGAGGCCGTATTTGAGAATAACAATGGCGTAAACACCATTAAATAAGCAGTTTATGGAAATTTCGCCAAAAATGAATGATTTGAACGATTTTGTCCGTTGCCTTGGCCGATCAATGGCGGTATAAAGACTTTGAACGATATGAACGAATTTTAGCACGGAGCCCAAAATTATGACCGCTGCTACCCGCGAAACCTCACAACGACCGCGCCAGCTTTCACGCAAGGAAAAGACCGGATTGCGTCGCCGCACACTGGAATTGCTGAAAACCGAGATCGAATTTATTCCCAATCCTGAATTTCGGGCGGTGGACGACAGTGAAGACGAGATCGTCGAATCGACACTGCGGCAGTCCGACTGTCCAACCAAGGCCCCGGCTGATCTGCCGGCTCACCTACGCCGCATGTGCGAGTCGGACTTGTTGACACACGTCCAGGAAAAAGCCCTGTTCCGAGAAATGAACTACTTAAAGTTCCGCGCCAACGTACTCCGCGCACGGCTCGACCCGGATCAAGTCGACGCACGGGTGGTGGCGGCCATCGACTGGCTGCTGGCGAAAGCCCAAAGAGTGCGCGACCACATCGTTCAGGCGAACACGCGGCTTGTCATCTCCATTGTGAAGAAGTTCGTGACGCCCCAGCAGTCTTTCGACGAAATGCTGAGTGACGGTATCTTCACCCTGATGCAGGCGGTCGAGAAGTTCGACTATGACCGCGGCTTTCGCTTCAGCACTTACGCTTATCGCTCGATCGCTCGGAATGCGTACCGCGCGATCATGACGGCCCGCAAGGAAGAGGCACGCTACGCCAGTGATCCCGATCAAGCCGCGTTCGAGCAAGAGGACAGCGGCGGTTCGTCGACGATGAGCGATCAAGTATGGAGCAATCTTCGCGAACTGACCGCTTCCATGATGGGCAAGCTCGACCGGCGCGAACGGTTCATTATCCGTTCCCGATATGCCCTGGGTGCCCATTTGAAAGTCCGGACGTTTCAGTGTCTGGCCGACAAGCTTGGCGTGTCGAAGGAACGCGTCAGGCAGCTGGAACAGCGGGCCGTGGCCAAACTTCGCGACATGGCCGCGGAATTTGAATTGGACGAACTGTTTGGAGCCGCCATGGTGTAGGTCTCCGGCGACATGGTCGTCGAACGTCAAGACAACAACTGGTGATAGCAAGATCAGCCGAGTAAATCATGACCGAGATTTTTGAACGAAAACTGCAACTCCCCGTGAGCGCGGAAGAAGCTTTTGCTTGGCACGAGCGTCCAGGTGCGTTGGACCGCTTGATTCCCCCTTGGGAGCAGGTCGCCGTCAACAAGCGCAACAGTGGAATTCGTGACGGCAGTATTGTCGAACTTTCCCAGCGGCTCGGTCCGCTACGATTGAAGTGGATTGCCAAACACCATGACTATCGCGCGGGCCGTTCTTTTCGCGACGAACAAGTTCGCGGCCCATTCGTCATTTGGGAACATTTACACGACTTTCGACCGAACGGCGACGGCCACGGCGTGTTAACGGATCATATTGAATACCAAGTCCCTGGTGGTTTGGCGGGGCGATTTCTTGGGGGCGGATATATCCAACGAAAGCTGGAGGCGATGTTTACCTATCGGCACAATACGACCCGCGACGACTTGGCCGCTCATAAGAAACACGGCGAGCAGCACGCAATGAACATCGCCGTTACAGGTTCAAGTGGACTCGTCGGATCAACGCTGGTGCCGATGCTGACCACGGGCGGATGCAATGTAACGAAACTCGTTCGCCGACCGGCGGGGGTAGGTGAAATCGGTTGGGATCCGCGGTCCGTATCGTTCGATGCCTCACCCTTGGAAGGGATCGACGGCGTGGTTCACCTGGCGGGCAAGAACATCGCGGCCGCCCGATGGACGACGAAAGTAAAAGAAGATATCCAATCCAGTCGTGTCGAGGGAACTCGTAAACTGTGCGAAGCCCTTAGTCGGATGAAGTCGCCTCCCAAAGTATTGGTATGTGCGTCCGCAATCGGTTTCCACGGTGACCGCGGCGATGAGATATTGACCGAAGATTCGTCGCCCGGTGCGGGATTCCTAGCCGAGGTCGCACAGCAGTGGGAAGCGGCAACGCAACCCGCTCGAGATGCCGGCATTCGCGTTGCGAACTTGCGGTTCGGCATGATTCTCAGTCCTAAAGGCGGAGCTTTGGCGAAAATGCTGTTGCCGTTCCGCCTGGGCGGTGGCGGACGAATTGGCAGCGGGCGACAGTACTGGAGTTGGATTTCAATCGATGATGCGGCCGGATCCGTGCACCACGCGTTAATGACCGATTCTCTATCGGGACCGGTCAACGCGGTGGCTCCCCATTCGGTGACCAATCTGGAATTCACTAAAACACTGGGGCGGGTTTTGGTTCGCCCCACGATCATGCCGATGCCCGCCTTCGCCGCGCGACTTGCCCTGGGGGAAATGGCCGACGAATTGCTGCTGTCCAGTACCCGTGTCGCCCCGGTAAAACTGACGGAGTCGGGGTACGACTTTCGGCAGCCGAGGCTTGAAACCGCGCTGCGACACGTGTTGGGACAAACCTTACCGGCGGATTAGATTTAGTTTCGTGGGCCAGTTTGTTCGCTGGCCGCCCCTGGCCGCCCGGTGACACTATGCGCCCCGATCCGCGAATAGTAAGATGCCAGGCAGATACGCGTTCTCCCACGGAACGCGACGCGTTAGCCAATCAAGCGAGTTCTGAATCGGAGTCCATGCGAAATGGTCAAAACCGCCAGCACCATGCTGCCTTTAGGTACGAAGGCCCCCTCGTTTTCCTTGCTGAACGTCGATGGAACCACCGTTTCCCCGTCCGACTTCGGCGATGCCAAAGCGTTGTTGGTGATGTTCATCTGCAACCATTGTCCATTCGTAAAGCACATTGCCGATGAACTGGCGCGTCTAGCAGCCGATTACCAACCGCAAGGCGTGGCGGTGGTTGGAATCAATTCGAACGACGTCGACAACCATCCTGAAGATTCTCCTGAGCAAATGGTTCATGAAGTCGAGTTGCGTGGTTACAGTTTTCCGTATTTGTTCGACGAAACACAAGAAGTCGCGCAGGCTTACCACGCGGCATGCACGCCGGATTTTTACCTGTTCGATGGAAAACAGGAATTGGTATTCCGAGGGCAGCTCGATTCCAGCCGTCCCGATTCGGGCATTCCCGTGACCGGCGAGGATTTGCGCGGAGCCTTGGACGCCGTGTTGGCCGGCCAACCGGTGGCGGAAGAGCAAACGCCGAGCATCGGCTGTAACATCAAATGGAAAGCCGGCAGCGAACCCGATTATTTCAATCCCGCCGGCGTGGCGTGAGCCTGCGATTTGCAGGGCCGACCTCGTTCAATCTTCCGTGGCGCGAACCGTGACTCGCGATTGCTCGGTCAGTTCGCGGACGACGGCGGGCCGGTTGCCAGTTTCCTTAAAGATGGCAACTTGACGATCAGCCCAGCTTGGACTGTTGGCCATTGCTTGCGCGCTTTCCAACCTGGAAGCGCATCCCAAATCCACCGCCGTCGGCCTCAGCCGGTCGACCAGGAACTCGACCATCAGACTTAATGGCTCGACGTTGTAAGTAAAAGAATTGACGAGTTCCGCCTGCCTTCCAAAGCGGGCTGCCCGCCACTTATTTTGCCGCACCATCATCGGATGGCAGTCGTGTTGGTAAGCGCCTTGGTCGATCTGATCCGAAAGCGCCGTGACCAGGCATTGGATGAGCGTCGCGATGGTTAGCACGTCGTCCAAGTTGCCCGGCATGTCGCAAACGCGCACTTCGACCGTGCCGAAATTGTGATGCGGCCGCACGTCCCACCAGATTTCGCGAATCGTGTTGATGAAGCCCGTGTCGACCATGTGATTGACCAGCCACACGTATTCGCTCCAGTTGCGCATCAATGTCGGCAGACCGGCCGTGGGCAACCCTTCCATGATTTTCGAGCGGTGGGATTGCAGGCCCGTATCGCGGTTCTCCCAGAAAGGGCTACTGCAACTTAGCGCCAGCAACATCGGTAAGTGTTGCATGATGCGATCACAGATCATCACCGCCTTGTCACCGGAATCGACGCCCACATGCACGTGCAAGCCGAAGGTCACGAGCCGGCGAGCCATTTCCTGTAGCAAATTCACAAGATCCTGATAACGCTCATTGGGCGTGACTTGCTGTTCGCGCCAGTAGGAAAACGGATGGGTCGAACCCCACCACAACCGCAAGCCGAGTTGATCCGTCGCTTGTTCGATCACCTCCAGCTTCCCGCGCAGGTCTTTTTCCGCGTCGTCGACCGAGTCGCACACATCCGTGATGACTTCAATACAACATTGCATCAGTTCTGGTTTAGAAAACTTTTGCACATGTTCCGGCAGCCGCGGCAGTAACTGCTGAATCGAATTCGAAAGGGCCATCGACTGTTCGTCGACGAGCGCCAGTTCCAATTCAATTCCAATGGTCGGGCTCGAGTTTGAGTTGAATTCCAGTTTTCCCATGGCGGTTGCTCCAGGCTGGTTACGCGGAAGTTGTACGCTCAGGATTCGCCCACAGGATGGCGGCTCGCGCAAGGATCTTGGCCCCGATTTCCAAGACCTGTTCGTCGATATCGAACATTGCCGAGTGAAGCGGCGAGCCGCCGACACGGTCGGACGTGCAACCAAGCCGCACCATCGCGCCCGGAACCTGTTCGAGGTACGACGCAAAGTCTTCGCTGCCCATGCTGGCCCGGGTAATGTCGTCCAGGCCGTCGTCGCCGACCACGTCGCGAGCGGCCGACCGCAACAGTTGCATCAATAATGGATCGTTGACGACCGAACCGGATCCCAGGCCGAATTCCACCTGGATCTGGGTGCCGGTTGCTTCACCGATTCCATGCGCCAGCCGGTGAATCTGATCGAACGTCTTCTGGCGAACTCGTTGATCCAGCGTGCGCACCGTGCCTCGCAACATTACCTCTTCGGGAATCACGTTGGCGTTCTCGCCGCCGATCAATTGTCCAATCGTGACCACAACCGCATCTTGGCTGTCGGTCGCTCGGGGGATGAACTGATACATGGCACTGATCAGGTAAGCCGCCGCCGCGATTGGATCGCTCGTTTCGTGGGGACGGGCGGCATGGCCGCCTTGCCCAATGACTTGTACCGTCATTTCGTCACAACTTGCGGTCAGCACCCCGACGCGCAGCCCGACATGCCCCAACGGCCGCATTGGATCCATGTGCGATGCCAGGATGGCGGCAACGCCGTCCAAGGCCCCCACGGCGATCATCTCTTTCGCGCCGCGAGTGGTTTCCTCGGCCGGCTGGAAGATGCCCCGCAAGGGAACCTCCCACGGCAAGCGGCCCTCGGTCCGCAATTCGTTAATCGCGCTGATCGCCCCAAACACCAGGGCTGAATGCGCATCATGGCCACAGGCGTGCATCACGCCGTCAGTCTGGCTGCGATAGGGGACACTCTTGGCATCATGGATGCGTAACGCGTCCACATCGGCTCGGATCGCAATTTTCGGCAACTGGCCGTCCGGGTCAGCGGGCAAGTCGGCCACGACCCCGCGCCCTTCCGGCCCCATTCGAACGTCGAATCCCTCGTCGCCCAGCAACTGATAAAGATAAAGGCTCGTCGCTCGTTCGTCGCCAGATACCTCGGGATGCGAATGCATGTGCCGGCGCAGTTGCCTCATCCGCTCGGACCGCTGCTTCACGGCCCGGTCGAGGTCTTCGTGCCAACGGCTGTTGTTTTCGCTTGCTTTCATGATTTGTGTGTCTTGGGCTTCCGCGGGCTCGGCGCAGGCGAATCCAACGTCCCTCTGTAGCATATCACCTGGCTCAAATCATGGCGACGCGGGCGATGGGGCGAATTTGCCGGGTCCAAACGCCCATAATGGGGCAGCGCATTCCGCACTCTCTTCCTCATCCGAAAAGTCGCTTACGCCGTCTGCCGCGATCAACTCCACAATGCCCTATGGAGCCATCAATGTTCATTATAAAATGGACGCTGGCTTCAGAAGGAATATCCGCAACGGAGTTTTTTCGCCACCCATGATTCACGAAACATTACTACGTTCAAGCCTGGCAAGGAAGCACTCATGAGTACACTTGCGTCGCGTTGCCGACCGTCTTTCGACCGCCCCGTCCTCAACCTGGGGGAACAACAATTCCGACGAGACGACGTGATTATTCGTACCGTGGAAGGCGATTTGCTGTTGGCGCTGGTGTCCTCGATTTCCGGGCGTCAAGAAACTGTTCAAGTCGATTGGTCGGAAGTGGCGGACGGTCTGCTCTATGTTGACTGCACCTGTTCAGGGTTCCTGGGGGCCTCGCCGTGCCAACACGTCTGGGCGACGATCCTGGAGATGGACATGGCCGGCTACAAGATCCCGGCAATCGGGCAGTTGGATATTGTGGGGTTCGACGATGAGGACGATTGGTACGACGAGCCGGATGACCCCTTTGACGAATTCCTGGACGGGCCGCCCATAGTAGGTTTTCCCCAGGTTGGGCATCGCGCCGAATCGTCCGCGCCAGACTGGATGGTTCAGGTCCGCGACGTGATGTCGAATTCGCCACCGCACCCCACGGGCTCGTCCTGGGATGCCGAGAACTCGAAGAAACGCGAAACTTGGTATGTGCTTGATACCAGTGAATGCATAGCGCGGAGTTCCTTGGTGATTTCGTTATACAAGCGAGAGACCAAGAAAAATGGCGAGTGGGGTAAGTTCACGCGAGCCGCGATTGACTCGGCGCAAGTCGATCATTTGCAGGACGAACAGGATCGACCCATCTGCCGCTTTCTGTCGCGATTGCCGACCCCCGACGAATACTATAATTCCTACCGAAACTACGGGGCATACGACTACCATCGAGCCTCGTCGTTCAGTATTCCCAGCGACCTGATCGAGTTGATTCTGCCCCAGATCGCGGCGACTGGGCGGCTGGTGTGGCAGCTAAACTCATCGCTGCCGATTTCAGAAGCGATGCCGCTGACTTGGGACGCGGAGCCCTGGCAACTGCGACTGGAAATGCAGGCCAACGAAGAACGCCAATGCTGGACTCTGGATGGTTGCTTTGCATGCGGCGAGGAAACCAAGAAGCTGGGCGATGCCGTTTGCTGCTTTGAAAACGGGCTAACCGTTTTCCCTGATCGACTGGCCCGTTTCCATGGCAGTCAGGCCCCCTGGATCGAGGCGCTGCGGTCGTCTCCTATCGAAGTGCCCTTCAGCGATCGCGACCCCTGGCTGAATTGGCTCTGCTCGCTGCCGCAAATTCCTGAAATCGCGTTGCCCCCGGAACTGAAGCCCGCGGAAGAGAAACTGATACCGACGGGGCGGTTGGCCGTCGTTGGGCCGTTGGATTATCAGCCTCGCCATCTGATGTTTGGCAATGTCGGATTTGATTACGGCGAGCAAACCATTTCACTGAAAAACGAACAACGGGCGCAGTTCGACCCGGAACAAAATCGCATCCTGGTGCGCGACGGCGACACCGAACGGCAGTTGCTGGCGCAGTTAAATGAGCAAGACATTCAGCCAGCCGGGGGCTATTTCGGTGGTGAAGTCGACGTTCAGTTCTCTGAAAAACAGTTCTTTCAAATTGTCAAGAATCTGACAGAAAAAGGCTGGATCATCGAGGCCAAGGACGGCTTGCGGATTCGGCGGCCCGGCGCGGTTCGGATGAGCGTCACGACGGATGTCGACTGGTTCGAATTGGAAGGCGAGGTTGATTTCGGCGGCGTCTCCGCGTCGCTGCCACGCTTGCTGGCGGCGGTTCGCGACGGCGACGAGTTCGTGGTGCTGGACGACGGCTCGAAGGGGATACTTCCCGAAGAATGGCTCAAGCGTTATAGCGGGCTGGCTCGCTTGGGTGAAGAGTCGGACGGATCGTTGCGGTTTGCGTCGTGCCAGGCGCTGTTGTTGGACGCGATGCTGGCCGAGCAGGACAATGTGGATGTCGACCGCCAATTCGACCAGATGCGTAAGAAGCTGAAGTCGTTCGAGGGTGTCGACAAACGCCAGGAACCACGCGGCTTTCAAGGCGAACTGCGGGAATATCAACGCGAAGGACTGGGCTGGCTGAATTTTCTACAGGAGTTTCGCTTTGGCGGCTGCTTGGCCGACGATATGGGATTGGGCAAAACGGTCCAGGTGCTGGCGTTGTTGCAGTCGAGACGCCAGCGGCGTGTCCCAAGTGGTTCCCGTCGCGCGCCGTCGATCGTGGTGGTGCCGAAGAGCTTGGTGTTTAACTGGATCGATGAAGCGACGCGATTCGCGCCCAAATTGCGCGTCCGCAATTACACGGGGCTCGACCGCAAGGGCCAACTGGAGGAACTCGACCAGTGCGATCTGCTGGTGACAACCTATGGCACGTTACGGCGGGACGTCGCCGAGCTGAAGGAAATTGTGTTTGACTATGCGATTCTCGACGAATCGCAAGCCATCAAGAACCACAACTCGCAAGCCGCCAAAGCCTGTCGGCTGTTAAAAGCCGAGCATCGTCTGGCGATGACCGGAACGCCGGTGGAGAATCACCTGGGTGAGTTGTGGTCGCTGTTCGAGTTTCTCAACCCCGGCATGCTCGGCCGTTCGACGGCGTTCGCCGCGCTCTCGAAAACCAAACCCGGCGAAGAAAACGGCTCGCTGCCCCTGTTGGCGAATGCCTTGCGTCCGTTTCTTTTGCGAAGGACCAAGGACCAAGTCCTCACGGAACTGCCGGAAAAAACCGAACAGACGCTGTACTGCGAAATGAGCAAAAAGCAGCGAAAAGAATACGATGAACTGCGAGATTATTATCGCCTGATGCTATCGAAGAAGGTCGAGGAACAGGGACTGAAGAAGTCGAAAATCCATGTCCTCGAAGCGCTGTTGCGGCTGCGGCAGGCCGCCTGTCATCCTGGCTTGATCGACAAGCAGAAAGCGGACGAGCCGAGCGCCAAACTGGAGGCTCTGTTGGAACAGTTAGAGGAAGTGCTGCATGAGGGGCACAAGGCGCTGGTCTTTTCGCAGTTTACAAGTTTGCTGTCGATCGTCCGCGGACACCTCGACAAGAAGAAGTTGCCCTATGCCTACTTGGATGGCCGTACCCGCAAGCGGGGCGACAAGGTCAAGCAGTTTCAGGAAGATCCGAAATGCCAGTTGTTCTTGATCAGCCTCAAGGCAGGTGGTCACGGCCTCAATCTGACCGCCGCGGATTATGTGTTCATCCTCGACCCCTGGTGGAATCCGGCGGTCGAAGCGCAAGCGGTCGATCGGGCCCACCGCATCGGCCAAACCCGCCGCGTGTTCGCTTATCGCCTGATCTGCCGCGATACGGTCGAAGACAAGATTCTCGAATTGCAAAAGAGCAAGCGGGATCTAGCCGACGCGATCGTCTCGGCCGACAACAGCCTTATTCGCAGCCTGACGACTGAAGACCTGCAACTGCTGCTGACCTAACCCGCTTGTCAGTCGATTCGCAACGGAGTAAAAGACGGTCATGCGACAGTATTTAGATCTATTGCGAAAAATCGTCGACGAAGGCATCGAAAAGTCCGATCGTACCGGCACCGGAACGCTCAGCATCTTCGGCGCTCAAATGCGCTTCGATTTAGCCGCCGGCTTTCCCGCTCTGACCACGAAAAAGCTGCATCTGAAGTCGATCATTCATGAACTGCTGTGGTTTCTAAGCGGCGACACCAACATTCGATACTTGCAAGAACACGGTGTCAAAATTTGGGACGAATGGGCCGACCAAGACGGAGAACTCGGACCGGTTTACGGTTATCAGTGGCGATCCTGGCCCACGGTCGACGGTGGTTGCGTGGATCAAATCAGCCAATTGATCGAACGAATCAACACCGATCCGGATTCGCGCCGACTGATCGTCTCGGCGTGGAACGTGGCCGACGTTTCCAAAATGGCGCTGCCGCCCTGCCATTTGTTGTTTCAGTTTTATGTGGCGGAAAATCGACTCTCCTGCCAACTTTATCAGCGCAGCGCGGATGTGTTTTTGGGAGTGCCTTTCAACATCGCGTCGTACTCCCTGTTGACGCTGATGGTGGCGCAAGTGTGCGGCTTGCAGCCGGGTGAATTCATTCACACCTTTGGCGACGTGCATCTCTATCAGAACCACATCGATCAGGCCAATCTACAACTTTCACGTCAGCCGAAGGATCTGCCGACGATGGAATTGAATCCCGATGTGCGGTCGATCTTTGATTTCCACTACGAGGATTTTCGGCTGGAAGCCTACGATCCACATCCTCGCATCGCGGCTCCGGTGGCCGTATGACTCTTTCGCTGATCATCGCGGTATCGAACAACGGCGTGATTGGTGCCAACGGAACCCTGCCATGGCATCTGTCCGACGATCTGCGACGATTCAAACGATTGACCATTGGGCATGCCATTATCATGGGCCGAAAGACCTTTCAGTCGTTGGGTCGCTTGTTGCCGGGTCGCACCTCGATTGTCGTGACGCGAGACCCAACCTATGACGGAGGCGGCGCGCTGGTCGCTCATAGTCTGGAACAAGCAATCCAAATGGCGGCTGGCGACAACGAAGGTTTCGTGATCGGCGGCGCGGAGATCTACCGGCAAGCCTTGCCGCACGCGGACCGAATCTACTGGACACGAGTGCATGCAACCGTTGAAGGCGACACGTTTTTCGAGGACTTACCCGAGGATCAATGGACACAAGTCGCCGAGGAACGCCACGACGCCGACCATCGCAACGATCATGCATACAGTTTTTTGCTCTACGAGCGACAGGAACGCACCAGCGAAACGGCTGACTGAGTTTGGCTCATCGGTCGGCCGTGAAACCCGGAAACTACTCGTCTTGGGATGGCGGATCCATTTTGCCCAAGGCTTCCGCGATGATGGCGTTGATGCCGAATTCACTGTTCTCGACGGAGTCCATCCCTGAGAGAAACTTTGTCTGCTCCTCGTACTCGGTTACCCGCGCCAAGATTTTCTTTATCTGGTCGGGTTGATAGCCTTCTTCCTTGAGCCAGGCTTCGATTTGGGCGTTGTTGTCGGCGGCTTCATCCATTTGTCGTGGCTCCAACCCAGAGTGGTCGCTCGAGAATCAAGGACTCTCGCCTACTGCTATTGTAGCATGTTGTACAAGGACGATCTTTCGTGGTCGAGGTTTGTCAACGAGGACGTTCTTCTTTGTCACGGCCGCGGGTGGATTGAAAATTAGAATATCCGCTCCTATATTCTCCCCTGTGCATTCCGCTCCTCTTTTTCAAATTCTGGCGGCCTCCATTTGTCGTGACGGCGCGTTGAAGAGTGGCGGGCCGCGAGCGCGCTTTATTAGTGATCCGTGTTTTCGCGAACGATGAAAACGCCCTCCGCGACCGAACATTGGCATCTTGAAAGTCCAACGCAATCCATGAAGCAAACCCGACTAGCCCTTCTCGCTGTGTTCATCGCCAGTTCGACGGCATCCGGCGCCGATTCCCTGCCCCATCTGAACGCCTCTCCCCAAGATGTCCAGCAATTGTGGTCGGACTACGATCCGCGAACCGAGCCTTTGAATATAGAAGTCGTTCGCGAGTGGAAGGAAGACGGTATCACGTTGCGATATGTTGTCTATTCCATAGGCACGTTCAAGGGCCGGCCTGCTCGCATGGCCGCTTTTCATGGCTTTCCGACCGGCGGCGAGAATCTTCCGGCGGTCATGCACATGCACGGCGGTGGACAGCGTGCGTTCTTGAACGTCGTGAAACGGTACGCCAAACGAGGCTATGCGGTACTGTCGGTCAACTGGGGCGGACGACCGATGGAAGGCGCAAAAGAGGGTGACGCGAATACGGACTGGGGAGCGGTCGATCCCACGCAAGGCAACGTCGGCGGCTACTCCAACCTGCTGCCCAAGGAAAACACCGTGGATCCATTTCCGTCTGCCCGCAACAACAATTGGTTCTTGCTGGCGATCGGTTGCCGGCGAGGCATCACGTTTCTCGAGCGGCAAGAGAATGTGGATGCGGAACGTATCGGAGTTTTCGGCCACTCGATGGGCGGTCGGCTGACCGGTTTGGTCGCCGGCAGCGACCCGCGAGTTAAAGCCGCATCGCCGTCGGTTGGCGGTAGTGGCTTCCTGCAAACCGACATGTGGGGGCTTCGCGATTCCGCGCGGAAGGTGCGGGGCAACGTCGATCTGTTCCGGAGAACGATCGCCGGCCAAGCCTACCTGGCTCGTGTTCAATGTCCGATCTTGTTTCTCAGTGCGACGAATGACTTTAACGCGCCAATGGACTTGGTCGATCGAGGCATGCGGCTGGTCGAACACGAAAACAAACGCACCGTTTACGCGCCGCATTTGAATCACCGCTTTACGGCGGAAACGGAAATCGCGCGGCCGTTGTGGTTCGACGCTCATTTGCAAAAGCGGCTGACCTTTCCCAAAACACCAGCCGCCGAACTGGTGCTGAAACGCGACTCGGGCATCCCGCTGTTTCGCGTCCATCCGGACCGGTCCCTGCCGGTTGACCGAGTCGACTTGTATTACGGATACGGGCGCGATCCTCGCAATCGCTTTTGGACGGATGGCCGCGCGATCGAAAGCGATGGGGTTTGGCGGGCGGATTGCCCCGTGCTGGATCTTGACGAGCCGCTGTTTGCTTTGGCGAATGTCTATTACCGGCTGCCGGAAAGCGCGCGACGTGACGGCGACCCGGCGACATTTGCACTCAGCACCTATCGGGCCGCTTATCCCCGCCAGTTGCGCGAATCGAGCGTGCAGGCCACCGAGCAGCCGCGCCGCGCCATCGACGACTTTAGCCGCGGCTTCCGCGATTGGTACACCTTGAACGCCAACAATCGTCATCATTGGCTGTTTGCCACGCGCAAGCTGGCCGACCCTCGATGGGAAGCGCCGCGCGGAGCGAAGCTGGCCTTCGAAGTTACCCCAAGCGAGCCCGGCAATACCCTCGCGGTGCAGCTTCACACCGATGCCTGGCGCGGATACGCCCGCAAAAAGCGCATGATCTGGACGGCCCTCTTTCCGTTGGACAAGGCTGGCCGGCAGCGGATCGAATTGAACGCCACTCGATTTACCAACGATGCGGATGAGCCTATGGATGATTGGGCCGGCATCACCGAGCTTATCTTTCGGGCCGGTGACAAAGCCGAAGTTCCAGCGGCGGCGAGACTCAAGCCATGGCAGGGAGCCGTACCGAAGCTCTCCGATCTCCGCTGGATCGGTGGCGAACCCGTCCGAAGGCGAAAGGCGTACTTGCCGGCGGCCAGCCGCCAACCCGGCGGGGACTAACAATCGCATTCGTCGCATAACCCCAATGACTGAAACGCTTTGCGTCATCGACGGCTTGCCGGACACGGCAAATAACTTAAGCTGAGTTCGCTGACCGCCCATGGCAACGTCTCCATCTCCGATCTCCAAATTGTTGTGGAATCGTGTAACATCAGCCGCTGCCCATGGCGACTATAAGGTGGATGCCATCAGGGAGCCCGTATGTCCAATGAGCTAGCAGGGGCGGACTTTGACACTGTCCTGCGTGAAACCCAAGTGCGCATCCGGGCTTACATTGCCGGCATGGGAATCGCTTCGCATGAAGTCGACGATGTGGCGCAAGATGTTTATGTCGAGCTGTTCCGCAATTTTCATCGCGTTCCCAGCGACGTCGCGATTGAACGCTGGATCAAGGGAATTGCCCGCAATCTTTGCTTGAACCATATTCGACGGATTTCACGTCGAGGACGTTTGCACCGCGAGGCGCTGGTCGAAATCCTGGCCACCGCCGACTCGCCGTTGGAGAAAAAAGGGGAACAAAAGTCGATGCAGTTTGCCCTCGACGGCTGCTGCGAGAAACTGCCCGAGAAGAGCCGCCGTATTTTATTGCTGAGGTATACCGAAGATCTGCCGTCCGCCAAAATTGCCGAGGCCATCAATTCGACCGCCGAAGCGGTGCGCGTCGCCTTGCATCGAATCCGGGCGCAGTTGAAGGATTGTATCGCACACTCTCTCGCCAAACAGTCGTGATTCATGACCGCCGCTCAAGCCATCATCGAAAAATTTCTTGACGATCCCGATCAGGTGACCGAAGCGGAGATGGAGACGCTGCTCCGTGAACTTCACGAGTCACCGACTCTGGCGACCGAACTCAAAGAGCAACTGGTGTTGAACGAGTTGCTGGGCCAGCGGTACGCCGTCGACCGGCAGGGATTCCTGGCCCAAGTCGAGCAGCGGATTCGCGATTACACGATGGGCGAACAGCAGTTGGTCGAACAAGTGAATGACCTCCGCGACATCGCGGAAGACGAACTGCTGCAATGGAACGAACGAAACCGTCGGTCTCGCCGCCGCGCTGCAAGTTGGCTGGCGGCGGCGGTGTTGCTCAGTGGCGCCGTGGGAGTTGGCGCCGGCGGTTACTTTTACGCCGCTCCTCAATTCGCTTATGTCGCGGAAATCAAATCCTTGGACGGCAGTGCCACGGTGACCCGCGACGGCGTTCGTAAGGAGGTCACTTCCGGAGTGCCGTTCAAGCTTCGCCTGGGAGACATGATCCAGACCTCGGCGGAAAATGAAGTCGTCTTTAGCTACACCGACGACGGGACGGAAGTGCAAGTTGGTCGAAATAGTATCGTTCGCTTCGTGTCACCGGCATCTGACGGCGGCAAAAGGATTGGCCTCGACGCGGGTCAGATTTCCGCCAAAGTCACTCCCCAACGCGGTTCGGCCAACATGGTATTCGAAACACCCATCGCCCTCGCGACCGTGGTTGGAACCGAGTTTATCCTGGCTGCGGAACCGTTGCAGACCCGGCTGTACGTCACCGAAGGCACGGTCGAGTTGGAGCGAACCATGGGTCGTCCTGGATCCTGGAACGTTCGGGAAAACCACTACGGCATTGTTACCCAGAAAACTCTCGTCGGAAGCGAATTGGCGTGGCCTTCGAACCGCGAGGGTTTGCTCTTTGTCTTTGAATCCCACAACCAGGTGAATTTCGTCAAGGATCCCAGAACGGGGCTCTATCGTCAGAGTGTCGCCGAGCCGCACGACTTTGCCGGCGTGAACCATGAAGGAGCCATGGCGCTGACCAACGGATATTGGCAGGCTAAAGGTATCGAGACGGATCTCGTCGAAGCCTGCAAACGCAGCAATTCTTTTTCATTCGAAGCGTTCGTTCGCCCAGCGAACCTTGTACAAGAGTCGGCCGAGATCCTTTCGCTTTCCACATCCGAAGATAGCCATAACTTCCTGCTCAGCCAGGAAGGCAACCAGCTTGTTGCCCGAATTCGCACGTCAAAGTCCCCCCAGGGCGTTGCCGTCCCGGTCGCTACCTTGCCGGACGAACTGCCGCATCACTTGATCGTTTCCTTTCAGTCGGGCCGTCTTTGTGCCTACCTCGACGGTGTCAAAACACCTAAATCAAGTGACTTGAAGATCGACGGCGATTTGAGCAACTGGGTGCCGCAGCACATTCTGTTTGGCGATCGCTACGTCGGGGGCGCGGATTGGAAGGGTGTCTTGGAGGGCATTGCGATCTATAATCGCTTCATCGAACCGGCGGAAGCCAAGCTCAATTCGGGCCAATACCGCGAACTCGTGGACGTGCGAAACTCCGAGGACGGATAAGCAGCCACGATTTCCGGAAGCCACTCTTGGACCGACTGAATTTCTACTCAGTTTGATTGCTTGCCCTCGTTGATCGCAGCCGCTGCTCGACGGCAACTACCTTCATCCAACACGTGAACTCGATGAAAAACCGTATTGCTTTTGGAAAGACGACGATTCTGCTCGTCGCGCTGATACTTGGACTGATGGCGACGGGTCGGCCTAGCCAACTGACTGCCGCCGACTGGCCGCATTGGCGCGGGCCAACCCGCAACGACATTGTCGGCGAATCGTCGGGATGGACTGGGAAGAATTGGCCGGCGGGAGATAGCCTGTGGTCAACCAACGTCGGCTTTGGTTCGACCTCGCCCATCGTCGCCGGAGGAAAACTCTATACCCTAGGCTGGTACGACGACCGCGATCATCTGACTTGCCGCGACGCAGTGACGGGGAAGCAGTTGTGGCAGCAGAGTTACGCGTGCCCCAAGTACGGCCGGCATAGCACGGGCGACAAGGGGATCTATTCCGGTGTCACGTCGACGCCTTCGCTGGACCTAGAAACCGGTTGGCTCTATACGCTCAGCACCGACGGCGACTTGAATTGCTGGGACACCACCCGCGAGGGCGAGAAGAAATGGGGCACCAATCTTTACGACCGCTATCAGGTCCCCCGCCGTCCTGACGTCGCGCAGCGGAATCGGAAGACGCTGCGCGATTATGGCTACACTTCATCCCCGCTGGTTTCCGGCAAGTGGCTCTTGGTCGAAGTGGGCGACGACACGGGCAACCTAATCGCATTCGATAAACGCACGGGCAAGCAAGCGTGGGCATCCGAGTGCAAGGATGAAGCGGGACATTCGGGCGGCCCCGTTCCCATCAACGTGGAAGGTATTCCCTGCGTGGCGGTGCTCACGCTGCGAAACCTGGTCGTCACACGAATCGATGCGCGCCATGAAGGCCGCACCCTGGCCGAGTACAAGTGGACGACTGACTTCGCCAACAACATTCCCACGCCGGCGGTCCACGAAAACTACGTCATTATCACCTCGGCTTACAATCACTACGCGATGTGTAAATTACGGATTACGGAGAGTGGTGCTGAAAAGGTGTGGGAGTCGGAGCAGGCGTCCGGAGTTTGCAGCCCCGTGATTCACCAAGGGCATGTGTATTGGGCGTGGAAGGGCATTCATTGCCTCGATTTCGAGACGGGAAAACAAAAATGGCTGGGCGGAAAAGTTGGTTCACAAGGTTCGTGCATTCTGACGACCGACGATCGGCTCATCGTGTGGTCCAATCGGGGCGACCTGCAACTGATTGAAACGGCCACGCGATCTCCCGGCGCGTTGAAAGTCGTGGCGGAAAAAGGTGGTCTTTTCAAGAACGATGCTTGGCCGCATGTGACGCTCGCCAACGGATTGCTTTACCTGAAGGATCGCGACGGCAACCTGCAATGCTTGCCGCTGACCGCCTCGGCCGCCGCCTTGGGCAACAGCGCCAAAACAGCAACCAAGCCAAATCGGCCGCCGGCCAAACCACCGTTGGTACTCAAGAAGTGGCCCGGGGATGATCCCTCCTTGGTGCTGGCCTGGAAGCCTGAGTTTGGCGCGGCCAAGCTGGTTGGCAGTGCCAGTCAAATCAAACCGGCCGTCCGCTTGGAAACTCGCGACAAAGCGAGCATCGGCAAAGACGGCATTGTTTTATCGCAAGGGGCGATTCTTGTTCGCAATGCCGATGACGCGATTCTAGACGCCTGCAAAAAGACCGGCGAGTTGACCGTCGAAGCGATCATCTTGTCGGACCGTGCCCGGCAAAAGGGACCGGCGCGGATTATCTCTTTTTCGACCGACGGTTATTCGCGCAACTTCACGCTCGGGCAGGAGGGCGATCAACTTCTGTTCCGCCTCCGCACGCCAAGGACCGGCACGAACGGATTGAATCCGCAGACCACGTTGACTTCCATCGCCACGGGAAGGCCGTATCACGTAATCGTGTCTTATCGTGACGGCCAGTTGGCGTGCTACGTCGATGGCAAGCGGGTCGCCGCATCGGATCGCGTGCGAGGCGACTTCAGCAACTGGAGCCGCCAGCATCTACTGCTGGGCGACGAATGGGACGGCGGCGGAACGAGAAACTGGTCGGGCAAGATTCGATGCCTGGCGGTCCTCAATCGTTTCGTCGAGCCCGTCGAAGCCAAGCGGCGTTTCGAGTTACTGCACCAGTAGCCGACGTAACTGATTCGCCGTGAGATGTGGAGGGCGACCCCATGATTCTCGTTTTCGATCTCGACGACACGCTTTATCTCGAACATCAGTTCGTTCGCAGCGGCTTTTGGGCTGTTGCATCCTATCTTGACAAAGACCGGCCGCTCGGCATTTATCAATCGCTATGGCGAATCTACCACGAGCAGGGAAGCGGACGCGTATTCGATCGCTACGCCGAACTGGTCTCGCAAGAACTAGAAATACCACGCCTGATCGATGTCTACCGATTCCATCAACCGCTGATTCGCTTGGGTGTCGAATCGCAAATCGCGCTGGCCGAAGCGAAATCGAAACACGATACGGCTTTGATTACCGACGGACCTCACAAGATGCAAGCTAACAAGTTTCACGCGTTGCAACTTGACCGCTTCATTAGCTTCCCCGTGTACACCGACGAACACCACACCAGCAAGCCCGACGCGTTGCCGTTCCGATTGGTGATGCGGCATTACGGTGAAGAGAAGCGTTACGCCTATATCGGCGACAATCCGGCCAAGGACTTCCAAGCGCCGCGCCAGTTAGGATGGACGACGATACGCATCAAGCACGCCGGCGGCTTGCACAACCATCTGGAGAGCACGGCCGACCATGAAATCGAATCGTTGCTCGAGCTATTTCAATATGTCGGCTAGTGCTTTGTCACAGCTAAGAATTAGGGTTAGTTGAGTTCGCCAAGGGTGCCACTGGCGTCTCGCCAGTGGACGCTCCGAGCACGGGCAAGATGCCCGAGGCACCCTAACATTAAGCTGTGACAAAGCACTAGTCTCTTTCTGCAACGCTAGGGCGCACGCCCCGAGGCTTCCGCTTGCCGCACGGTAGAACACGCGTCTCCGCCATCGCATACGAAACGAAAATGACCAGATGGCAGTCATAAGGCTTGCGTAACCAATTCCTGCTTTCCGGTGGTACAATCCATCGGCGGCATCGCTGGCTCGCTCAGCCAGATTCCGCAAACTATCCGGTCGCGACGTGTTGCCATATAATTTGGCTTACGACCGTGTCAACGCTTGGTTTTGGGATCAGTCATTCGCTTGAACGTTGGCACTGCTGGGCAAGCCAGCAGTGGCACGCCGATTGTTGTCCTGGCCGAACACTGCACGCCGTTTCAGGCCCACTTCGCGAATACCTGTTTGCCTTATTTCCCCCATGTTATTTTTTAGTATGGCCGTATGTTACAAAGTCGCGACTGCGCCGCTTGGCAATTCGCGCGGCGCATGTCGCGGCGCACTGCGGGGCAGTGATTGATGGACGAAGAAGAATTTCAATTTTGGATTGATGTCGGCGGCACGTTTACGGATTGCTTCGCTCGGCGGCCCGACGGTGGATTGTTGCGCCACAAGGTACTCAGTTCCGCCGTGACCAAGGGCCAAGTCGCGGCGGGCAGTTCGTCGAGCGAGCTTGTCGATTTTGCACGCAAGAACGATCCGCCCGGCTTTTGGGAAGGCTATCGTCTGAGGCTGCTGGACGCCTCGGGGCAGGTGGTGCAAGAGTCGACCGTCGCACGGTTTTCGGCCAGCGCGGGAGTCTTGCATGTCGCACCGGCGCTTTCCCGGCCTCCCGTTGAAGGGCAATCCTACGAACTGGTTGCGGATGAAGAAGCACCGATCTTGGCGATTCGCTATTTGATGGGACTACCGCTGCAGCGGCCTATTCCGCGCGTCACCGTTCGGCTGGGGACGACCCGCGGCACCAACGCGCTGCTCACTCGGCACGGGGCGAAGACGGCGCTAGTGACCACGCGTGGCTTCGGCGATATTTTGCGGATCGGATATCAGAACCGTCCCAAGCTGTTTGATCTAAGAACTCGCAAGCAGCCGCCGCTGTTTTCATCGGTCGTTGAAATCGACGAACGCATGACGTCTGGCGGCGAAGTGCTCGTCGCGCCCAGTTTTGATCACGTGCGGGCCGCATTGCACGACGCGCGCGGACAAGGTGCCGAGTCGTTGGCGATTTGCTTGCTCAATTCGTACGCTCATGGCGAGCATGAAGATTTGGTGGAGCGAGCGGCGCGCGAAGTGGGCTTCGACGAGATTAGTAAGTCGAGCCAAGTCTCGCCGCTGATCAAGATTGTCTCGCGCGGAGATACCACCGTTGTCGATGCGTACTTGAATCCGGTGCTGCGCCAGTATGTCGCGTCGCTGCGCGAGTCGCTGGGAAAAGACAGCGACTTGCGGTTGCTCACGTCGGCGGGCGGATTGGTGGCGGCCGATCACTTCGTCGGCAAGGACAGCATATTGTCCGGACCAGCGGGCGGCGTCGTCGGTTTTTCCAAAGTGGCTCAAGCTGCCGGCTTCGAGCGGGCCATCGGTTTTGACATGGGGGGCACCAGCACCGATGTCTCGCGCTTCGATGGACGCTTTGATGTTGAATACGAAACCGAAAAAGCGGGCGTACGGATCGTCTCGCCGATGATGGCGATTGAAACCGTGGCGGCGGGGGGTGGTTCGATCTGTTGGTTTGACGGAGTCAAGTTCGCGGTCGGACCGGACAGCGCGGGCGCGGATCCGGGGCCGATGTGTTATGGACGCGGCGGACCGCTGACCGTGACCGACGTCAATCTGTTCCTGGGCAGAATCGTCGCCGAACACTTTCCGTTTCCGCTCGACCGCTCCGCCGTGCAACAACGACTGAATGCCCTATGCGACGAAATCAATGCGGCAGCGGGGACTCGGTTCGGACCGGTTGAACTGGCCAATGGATTTCTGCGCGTGGCCAACGCCAACATGACCAAGGCGATCCGTTCGATCTCCGTGGCCAAGGGATACGATCCGCGCCATTACGTTTTGGTGGCTTTCGGCGGCGCCGCGCCTCAGCATGCCTGCGCGATCGCCGCGGAGCTAGGGATGCAACACATTTTGAATCACCCCGACGCCGGCATCCTCAGCGCCTATGGGATCGGGCTGGCGGATGTCGTGCGGCATAAGGCAGAAGGCATCTACCAGCAGTACAACGATTCAACGCTGTCGCGATTGGACCAAGTCTTTGATCGGCTGAGCCAAACGGCTTATCAAGAAGTTGTTGACGAAGGAGTGGCTGAAGATCGCGTCGAAGTGCGGCGCTCGCTCGACTTGCGTTACCAAGGACTGGATTCGTATCTGACGATCTTGCGGCCGGATGACGGCGATTATGCGCGGGAATACGAACAAGAACATCGGCGATTGTACGGTTACATTCAACAAGATAAGCGGCTGGAAGTGGTGGCGGCGCGCGTCGAGGCAACGGGGCGCTCGGCGGCGACTCTCGCCCGCTCGACCAAGGCCGAACCAACTTCGCCGACGCCGGCGCGGTCCGTGTCCGCCTACTTCGACGCCCAACCACGTGAAACCAAGATCTTCCGTCGCCACGACTTGCGGCCGGGCGACCTGTTCAGCGGTCCCGCGATTGTTCTGGAAGATGTCTCCACGACGGTGGTCGACCCGGGCTGGAACGCCGAGATGCTCAGCGGCGGCGAGCTACTTATTTCGGTCGCGGCGCGCGAGGACGTGGCGGTCGGCGGCGAGTCGGCAGAGGCGTTCGAAGTCGCGCTGGAACTTCCCGCGTCTCCCGATCCGGTCATGCTAGAAATCTTCAACAACCAGTTTGCCGGTATCGCCGAGCAAATGGGCATCACTCTGCGAAACACCGCCAGCAGTGTGAACGTCAAAGAGCGGCTCGACTTCAGTTGCGCCCTATTCACGCCGGTCGGCGATTTGGTTGTCAACGCGCCTCACATTCCCGTGCACCTGGGTGCGATGGGCGAAACGGTTCGCCAGATCATCGCCGATAATCCCGACATGCAACCCGGTGATGTCATGGTCACGAACGACCCTTATCGCGGCGGTTCGCACTTGCCGGACATTACCGTGGTCTCACCAGTTCACCAGGATGGAGAGTTATTGTTCTTCACCGCCAGCCGGGCCCATCATGCCGAGATCGGCGGAATCACTCCCGGATCGATGCCTCCTTTCTCGCGAAATCTTTCCGAAGAGGGCGTGCTGATTCGTAATTTCAAGATCGTCGCCGCGGGTGATTCGCGGATCGAGGCGTTCCGCGCTCTGTTGCTCGATGGCGCCTATCCCACGCGCGGTGTCGAAGAGAACTTGGCGGACGTCGCCGCACAAATCGCGGCCAATGAACATGGATCACGCGACCTGCTGGCCTTGATCGAACGATACTCCTTGCCCGTGGTGCAGGCCTACATGGGGTACATTCAAAAGGCGGCCGAAACTAAAATGCGCATGGCCCTCGCTCGCTTTCCCGATGGCCGCCACGAATTCACCGACCATCTCGACGACGGTTCGCCCATCACGGTGGCGATCACGGTCAATCGCGATACTGCGGTCGTCGACTTCACCGGAACCGCGTCGGTGTTGGCGGGCAATCTTAACGCCAACCGGGCGATCGTCACGGCCGCGGTGATGTACTGTTTGCGTTGTTTGATCGACGAAGACATCCC
>JAJDEH010000163.1 GCA_029259935.1 Planctomycetota bacterium | reverse complement strand
GAAAGTCCGCCGTTCGCGTTCAAGCGGGCCGACGGAAGCTGGACGGGTATCAGCATCGAGCTTTGGCGACGCGTGGCGGACGAACTTGGCGTCGAGTACGAGTTTGACGAGGTTGAGTTGGCCGAGATGATCGACGGGCTGGAAGCCGGCGAAGCCGATGCGGCGATTGCCGCGATCAGCATCACCGCCCAACGCGACCGGCGGATCGATTTCTCTCACGCCTATTACACGACCGGGCTCGGAATCGCCGTTTCGCGAAATCGATCCGGCGGCGCTTGGGATGTCATACGCGGCATGATGACGACGCGGTTCGCCAAGATTCTCGGCAGCCTGATGCTGTTCTCCGTCGTGGCGGGCGTGTTGTTCTGGTGGCTCGAACGCCGCCGTAACGAAGGGATGTTCGGCGGCCGCGCCCGAGAGGGTGTGAACATGGGTTTGTGGTGGTCGACGATTATTCTGCTCGGGCACAAGGGCGTCATTCCCGCGACCGGAGTCGCACGCGGTGTGGCGGTCACCCTCATGATCGCCAGCACGATCGCCGTGTCGGCGTTGACCGGCGTGGTGGCTTCGGCGATGACGGTCAGCCAGATGGGGCCATCGATCAAACAGCCCGCCGATCTGCGTCATCTGCGCACGGCAACGGTCGCCGGCAGCACGAGCGCGGAGTATTTGGCCGGCCGACGCATTCGCTACCGCGAGTACCCAACGCTCGACGCCGCGCTGGAGGGTCTTGCCAAAGATGAGGTCGACGCCGTCGTCTACGACGTGGGGATGTTGAAGTACCGCAGGAATACGGAGTTTTCCGCATCCGTCGAAGTCCTGCCGTTGACGTTCAACATCCAGCATTACGCCATTGCATTGAAGCCGGGCAGCGAATTGCGCAAGCCGATCAATCAGGCCCTTCTGACGATCACGTCGAGCGATGACTGGAGCGACGTGATCTATCGCTATCTCGGGGAGTAGCCGAACGATGACCGAGCAACGCATAGGGTTGGCGGCGAGCGCCAACGCGATTTGTTGGGGCGCGGTATTTGAAGTCGCGGTTGCCTTGCTCGGCGTTTGCGCAGCGCTCGCTTGCCCGGTCGAAGCGTTCGCGCAATCTCCGGCGGCATCGCAAACCGATGTCGATAGCGATGCCGACGACGATGCGGCGGAACGGCCCGTGCTCCGCATCGGCGTCAAGGAATCGATCCCGTTCTCGATGCAAAAAGACGATGGCTCGTGGACGGGCATCAGCATTGAGCTGTGGCGCGACGTGGCGACCGATTTGGACCTGCAATACGAGTTTGTCGATTTGCCGCTCGACGAGATTTTCGACCGTCTCGAAAAGAAGGAACTCGACGCCGCGCTGGCCGCGCTGACCGTGACCCACGACCGAGAGAAACGCGTCGATTTCAGCCATTCCTATTTCCACACGGGACTCGGCATCGCTGTCCTGCCTGGTCAAGGGCGTGGGTGGTCCGCCGTCGTCCGCAGAGTATTCTCGACCATTTTTCTGGAAATCGTCGCCGGCATCCTGACGGTGCTGGCGGTCACTGGCGTGCTCGTCTACCTATTCGAGCGTCGCAAGAACCCCGACAACTTCGGCAACGGCCCAGTAAGCGGCATCGCCAACGGCATCTGGTGGGCGGCCGTGACGATGACGACCGTCGGCTACGGCGACCAGGTGCCCAAGACGCTCGGCGGGCGACTGATGGCCATCATTTGGATGTTTTCGGCGATTTTGATTATTTCCAGTTTCACGGCGTCGGTCACGTCGACGCTGACGCTCGCCCGTCTGGAATCAGACGTCCGCGGCCCGCAAGATCTGCACCGCGTTCGCGTGGGCACGGTTGCCGACTCGACCAGCGCGGATTACTTGATGCGAGAAGGCATCGCGTTTCGCAAGCGGGACACGCCGGCCGCTTGCCTGGAGGACTTGCGTGCCGGAAAGATCGACGCCGTCGTTTACGACGCGGCGATGCTGCGCTACCTGTGCCTGACCAGTTTCCCCGGCGAACTGGACGTGCTGCCAGCTACGTTCGAGAAACAGGATTACGCGATCGCTCTGCCCGAAGGAAGCCCGCTGCGCGAACCACTCAATCGCGTGCTGCTCGAGCGGCTGATCGACTCCGGTTGGCAAGAAACGTTGCGGCGATACTTTGGCGTTCCGAGCACCTAGAGCGGTTACACGTGGGTGTAGCGTTGCTAGCGGTCGGTGCTAGCTGGGTTGTTGCCGAAGCTTTTTGACCTGCATGCGTTAAATACCGCTAGACCGAAACTGTATGCGCTCTAGCCCTTCCGGATGGTCGATCGTGGGACGATTTCGAGTGCCGCAGTTACATTCTACGGCGCACGCCGTCAGCTAGCGGCTGTGGTCTAGCGACGCTACGGCGGCCCGGCGGCAAGGAATGCCGAGCTCAGGATCGGGCAAAAAATTACTTCCGTTGGGTAAGGCGGGCGTTCGCCCTGCTAGCATGGCCGGCTCGCTGCGAAGCGGGGAAATTGTATATTGTATTCCGCGCGATCCTAACCGGGCGGTCGCCAAGAGCCCCTTATTTCAAGACACGCGTTGTTTGGCCGCCCTGGTTCACGGCCTGTTTATGCGACACCTTCGCCGCTGCCGACAACAGGACCACTTGATGGTGCGTCATCACGATGGCCTTTCGACCATATCCACTCTTGCCACGCGAATCGCCCGGCAATCAACTCGACGTAGCCGTCGCGTCCTTCAACAACGTAGTGCCGATAGTTTTGCTGAAAGAATGACGGCAATGTGATGAGCCAATCCGATTTTGTCGCAACGTAGAAACCTGAAGCAGGACAAAGTCCCGTCTCCGTCCACGTGTGGCGTAGCCATTGGAGGTAATCGTTAATGTTGCCATCGTAATTTGCATCGATTGTGTACCCGACGGACTCTATTGTGTCAGAGTCAGCGTGCGGACCAAGACGAGCGTGGTAGCACATCTTGAACGTGATATCGATCCGCCGCGAGTCAGTACGGCCATCAGGCGTGAGACGTCCACCGCCAAGAATGACCAAACATTCTGGTTCCGTGTCGCTTTCTGAGTGAATAAGCGTGACGCCGCTCGTTGACGACGAGATAAGCCACGGCACGCGACAAGGTGTCAGGATTGTGGGCAATGCATGTGCCCTCCGTTCTGTCGCACAACGTCCAAGTTCTCGCGACGGGCGCGCTTTGCGGCGATGGTCAGGATCGGACGGGAAAAAACTTCGCTGCGTAAGACGGGTGTTCGCCCTGTTAGCATGGCCGGCTCGTCGTGAAGCGGGGAAGCCATTCTTCGTGCGAACCTCAGACGCTACAGTCGCCGCCAATTGGCAACTTTGACACCCCAACACCCTCGTCAACCCGGTAGAAATGGCGCAGGTACTCCGAGGAAACCCCGCACGAAACGCAACAATCTGCACCGAGGGGGTGCAGATTGTTGCGAAAACGATAAGAGGCGCCGGGCGGATTCGAACCGCCGCATCGCGGATTTGCAATCCGCTCCCTGCCGGACGCAACGCCCAACGTAGCCAAGAGTTACGGCAAACGCAAGACACCGAGGTGCCCGTAGTGGTGCCGACCCCGACGGGTGGCGCGACGATCCCCAAAGTCCCGCCCGAGCTTGCCGGGCTCGTCGAAAACTGGGCCGAAATTCCCAAGGCAATCAAAGTCCGCATTGATTGCGCTGATTGATGCCGCGACACTCCCAACTATGTCGGTTCGCTGACATCCTATCAAGTGCGCACCTCGTACCCTTCCATCAACCGCTTCGCCCCCTCGGGCCAGTTTGCCTCGCGATACGCTCGAATGCCCACGACTTCGTAAACGTGACGGCCATGCCGGATGAAGTCCCCAATGCGAAGGTCAATCACTCGTTGCTTGGGCGGAACGGCTCGGCAATGTCGGGACTGGCCCACGGCATTCAGCGGTGCCACGAGTTGCACGCTGCCGGCCTCAAGCGTTCGCAGGTCGAACAGAAGAGAATAGATGACGCGGGGCACAGTCGTCTCCGGAATCTACTTCGGTTGGTGCGGCCGGATATCCCCGCAAGTCGCGTTCACGTGCCGCCTAGCTTTCTGCCTCAGCCTCCACCATCTCGTCTTCCGGCAATCCGCCCAGCCATTCGCGTGCCTGCAGTTTCTCGGTCGCGGCAACGTGGAAGAACTGAAAATCCTCTGCCGTGTTCAAAAACAATCGCAAGCACTCTCCATTCTTGACCGGCTTCACATCATCCGGTTTACTCAAGCCGTGCTGCCAAAACTCGACATCTCCCTCAAATCGACCGTGCTGCCAGACGTAAGCATTCTTGTTACGCGCGGCCATGAACCACCGCCGCTTCCGCGCAACACGATACCGAAGAATCCGCTTGCGGAGGTACGATTCCACGTTGGCTGCGATTTCCTTCTTGAAATACATGACTACGGCGTTGTTCGTGACCCCTGCTAGCGCCGTTTCCCAATCCGGCCAAGGAACCTTACTCGTACCGGTACGTTTTCTACCTCTTGAAACAGCTTCCTTCGCCAGTTCCGGCGCCGGATAAACATTTGAGCAAACAAGGTATTCCGAGTTCGTCGCTGAATCTCTTGCCACCGCGATTCGACAGCACGTGACATCCACGCCGTGTTGCTCGCTGAGCCATTCTGCGCCGATTAGCAGCGCGTAGTCGTATGCCTCAGCGATAAGAATGATGCGCTGCTGGCGATTGATGTCGTCCCGGTCCACTTCCAGGAATTCCAAGAGCGCCTCCTGCTGCTCGTCGTCGAGCAATTGGAGGAAGTCATCCGGTTCCCATTGCGAAATCATTCCGGCGTAGGAAATCGCCTGAAGCATATGCAGCTTGTCGTTGCCCCGCTTGAGTTCTACGACGACGCAGGTTCCTTCTTTGTCCACGGCCAACAGGTCAATCCGGTCCTGGACGTTCTTTGACGGTTCAATTTCCTTCCCAAGCAGGAACAACTCTTGTCCGATCTCCTTGAAAAAGTCATCTGGGCTGTTGGAGATGAATTCTTGGAGGTCGTACCGCTCGGTGATCGAAACGGCGGCCAAAGTTGGCGTGTCGAGGAGTGAGAAGCTCTGTTTGTCACGGTCAATCTTGAGCATAGGTCAACCCTTACGCGAAAGGCGGCTGCGCCGCCGAATGGCCCTTGTGAGGCCTATCGCGGCGAATAGCGGCCAGCGATTCTCCTTACGGCCTTACGGAGCCTTACGATCCAGGATACTGTGAAACACCGCGAGTGAAGTACTCGCTTATTCTTGCCTTTTTTTCGGCGAACAATTGGCGGACGATCACTCTGTGTGCGGCGGTAAGCCCGGCCGTCGGCTTCTGCTGACCAAGTGGCGATGCAACGCATCTATCTATCGTGGCTTTGCCTTCAACACAAACTTGGGTGTACGCACGACGACATATGTTCGAATATGGTTTTTGTGCAGTTTTTTGCCTGTGCTACATACAGTTAGCTGGGTCTTGTTCGGACGAGGCGAGCGAATTCTCGTCAAGTTCGTGACCGACACCGTTGTCGACCATTTCCCGTCATTGCATTGGCTGATTGTCACGTCATCTAGTTCAGCAAAATACATCAGCTCCCCAATGTTTTCTCCGGGAGCGAAAATAACGGGAACAATTTGGCATGCGGCACGTGCGCTGCGTAAAAGCTCTTCCGCTCTAGCCCACTTTTTTCCTTCGGTAAAGCTCCCTTGCCGGCCAGCTTGGAACATCTTCCTAAGGTTGTTCGAGTGCAGAATTGTGTACACGCATTCGGGCCAGACTCGTGTAGTATTCTTCGGCATTTGCAGTTCCTTCGATTTGGACATCGGGTGCACACAACAATAGGCCTATTCCCATTTTCCAATTGGGCGAAGCTCCATGTATTTCATTCTTCCTCGCCCATCAAAAGTCCATCCCCAAGCTAGTCCATCTCCTTCCGAGCTATGCTGTATTAGTCGCCCGCCTCTCTGGCAGTGATGCCTCAGCCACTTCGCTATTCTGTCGGCTTCGTGCCATTTTCCGCAGACGGCGGGTACAGTCTCGTCTTCTTCGTAGGGCGTATACGGACTGTCGTAATCGTTGCTCGGCCTAAATGCCAGGAAACCATCGCAGTCAACGGCGACCAAGCTCAAGAACTCGAGTATCGGACGGACGCCTCTGCCCTTCCTCGTACTAAGCACTCGTTCCACAATGGAGACTGATTCCGACTTAATCTTCACGTCGATCAGGTGAAGTATTGTCTGATATCCCACGGCAAGTTGCTCCAACTCTAAGAAATACAACACCTGTCCGCTGGTCGCCCGTCTCTCGCCCTCGGCCATGCGGGCATTGTAGCGAGACCGCAAACGGTTTGCTGCCATCGAAAAGCTGGTTGCGCATGATTTGCAGCGTCACTGGCCCAAAGCATGCTATCGCCGTCCTTCCCGCCAAGTCGCAGAACCGACGGTGCCGGGGCCCGCCGTTTCGCCAACGTGGGCCCCGTCGGCCGCCCTACCCCGCCGCCCCGTAATAACCCGCCTTGCCTACGCGGACAAACCGCACCAATCGCCGCTCGACCAATTGCGCCAAATCCCGTTTCGCCGTGCGGGCGTGGACCCCGAACCGCTTTTCGAGCATCGCCCGCTCGACACGAGCTCCGTGGGCCACCTGATCAATCACCCAAAGCTGGCGTTCGTTGAACGCCGAGTCCTGGGACAGACCGGGGACATCGAGGACATGAGCGGTGACACCGGTGACATCGATGGAAGCACCGGGGACATGCAGTGACATCACCGAATCGTCGCCCACCACGGTGATCCATTCCCGCAGGCAGTAGCCGTGGTGATCGGTTCGGATCACGTCGTCAGCGTGGCAGTCCAGGCCGAGGTACTTCTTCAACCGACTGGTCGCATTCTTTCGAATGGTCTGAACGCCGGCCGTGACCGTGTTGACGCCCACGTGCGCGCCGATCGCGTGGGCCAGTTCCTCGGCAGAGCGATGGACGAAATGCCCATTCGCGTCCTTGGCGGCCAGCGTCCGCAGCAGTTTGATGGCGCACCCGAAACCGTTGTCGCCCACGATCTTGATGCCGCAGAGTTCGGCGTGATCAATGGCGAACTTCAGTTCGCCGCCGACGAAGCGTCCGCTGAAAACCGTGGTTTCCGCGACTTCGGCGAGCGGATACGCGATGCTCAGAAAAGGCAATTGCAGCAATTTGCTGATGATCTTTGATAGCCGGCGGCCGGTCAGCGAGAACGGCTTCGTGACGAACTCCGCCGCGCCCAGGTCGATGATGTCTCGGATCCAAGGCGTCGGTATTGCCTCCAGCTCGCTCGTCACGATCACGGGCACCTTCCCGGGTCCCTTTTCACGCTGCAGCCGGTCCATCAGGTTCAGGCTGCATTCCAGCTTCGGTTTGCCCCGCGGCCTCGCCCGCAGCGCGAGGCAGACCAAGGCATACGCGAAGTCATGGCTGTCGATCAGGCGCTCCGCCTCCCGACGGTTGCGGGCCCGCAACGGTTCGTGGCCCAGCGAAAGGATCGCGTCTTCCGCGTCGGTCCCGTTCTGATCATCTTCCTCAACGACCAAAGCTTTCCGTTTCATGGTGGATTCCCTACCAACATCAATGGTTTCTGACCGTGAATGCCATCCGTGCGACAAATGCTCCTAGCTTCATTGGCCCCCTTTGCTGATTTGCCTGCACGATTAGTTGACGGCGCGAACCAACCACTTCGGCTGGAACTGGCTGCCACGGCGGCGCGTACCGATCAGGACGTCGCCGGCCGCCATTCGTTCTTTCCGCATGGAGTCGTCGGCCACGCGCACCGCGACGTTCGCGTCATCCAGGATCGCCGTAACGTTCAACGCCTGCACGACTTCGAACACTTCGGCCAGCGGTCCGGCGCCGACCTGGCCAACCAGCGGCATCGTCTGCGGTTCGTGAACCAGCACTTGGATCGCCCGACCCTGGCTTCGCTCTAGAGCGAGGAAGCCCTTTTCCTTCAGGGCCTTCACGTGGCCGAAGACAGTGTTTTTTGACGCGACGCCAAAGTGGTCGGCAATGTCGCGGAACGACGGGCAGACGCCGGTACGCCCCGTTTCGTCGCGGATGAACTCAAAGACGGCCCGCTGTCGGGGCGGAAGAAGATCGACGCTCAACATGACTCACCTCGATTGGATCTGGACGCGCGCACGCTGAACACTCCGCGGCCGTGCCAATGCATCAGCGTGCGGCGTCACAACATGGAAAAAAGCGCCCAGATCAGCGGTGAGTCCCAGGACTCAGCCAGGCACCGGCCGTGCTCCAACGGCAGATTCAAAAACGGGTCAACAACGCGTGTTTCGCCTCCGTGCCCGTTTCGTGCTAGCAGTATACTTGCGTACATGCTCGCGTCAAGTGGGCGAAGAATTTATTTACGGGCAATGCGAGGCCGCCACGTAACGGCGGAGCGCAGGCCGGTATTCGCGGAGTGCGAATAGTGGTGCCGGGGAGTTTGCAGCGATTTGCATCAAACAAGGCGAATTCGGCTTCTCCAGAGGAACGAGGATCCAACCCACACCCTCAAGCTACAACGCCCAACAACGATGTAGATTTGGCGACGCTGACCTGTTCATGGCTAGCGACCAGTCGGCGCGCACCGCGAGCCCCGTTGGGGGCGACAGATGAAAAGGATCGTCGCCGCGGTGTCATTCGCCGCGTAAATTCCAGCCACTCATCGGCAGGAGAGAGGGCGGGGCGGCGGACTTGTGGTCGGCAGGGACCGCCGGGGCGAGGAAGGCGAATGCCGAGCAGGCTATGTTGAGCGCTCGATTTCACGACCGTTCGCACCCCCGCTAGCCGGTCGTGTCTCGGCGACGATCCGTGATCGGTTCCTCAGACGGCCGGCAGCCGCTCTTTCGGCGCCATCGACGAATTGCCCGAATTCCTCCGAACCACGGCCAACTCCACGCGCAACGTGACTATCACAAATTCCAACGCCGCGACCCGCAGCTCCAATACACCGCACCACGCGCAACCAATACAAAAGCGCTTCCCCGATGATCATGGTCAGCCTACGTGATCCCCCCCAACGCAACTCCGCCAAGTTCAAGACAATGGAGCGTTAACGACGAACGACGTTCATTTGTCCTTAACCAGGACCAAGTCGTCGTCAGTTGGATGTCGTGACGCGGATTTGTCTACGCAGCGGAATCCATAGTGATAAAAAAACGCCAGCCACATGGCTCTTTGGCTGGAATTAGCCGCACCGAAACGATTGCCCCCTGGCAAGTGTGTCCTGACTTCTCTTCCCTTAAAAACGGCTTGCACTTCCTTCATGCTAGCGCGACCTATGCCGAGATTTCGATATGCGCCTCTAATCCAAATCCAGAGTCCATAGCCATCATCGACACATTTTGGCGGGGTCATAATAATAAATCCATAGGGATGTAACCTATCCTCCGACGCATCCCAACGCATCGGAGCCGCAATCAACCAGGCGGCGCGTATCGTCTGAGAATCAATGTGCAGATGTGCCGCCGATTCAAGTAACGAATCTGGCGACGGCACCTGATCACTCGGCCATTCCAGAGCGTGTTCCGTGCATACTGTCTTCCAAGCCTCTCCCACCGCATCGCCCGCGACACTCCCAGACAATCTTTCATTAATCTCGTAACATCTTGCGTTGCCATCGCCGAGTCTTAATTCGCTATCGCAAAACCGTACGAAGTCCCTGCTAAACTCACCTCGGACGGAAAGCCAATGTTTGCGAAACGTAGGACAGTTCGTCCAGCGGCGGAAGGCGTTCATCCACCCACGGTTAAGTGGGTGCGCGTCCTGGCCGTCGATACCGTTGCTCACCCATGCGGCTTCCATTACTTCCAAAACCTGTTCAACCATATGAACTTCACTGCGAGCGACATCTAATGAATCGATCTGCACCGTGATCGCAGCATCCATTCGATGCTGGCTGGAATAACGTAACTCTGGAAACATCTCAAAGCTGAGTTGGCGCAAATTCGGATCCTCACGCAACTTCGTGAGCATTTGTACACACATTTCTGAAGTCTGAATATAATTCTCTTCCATGTTCGGCGGTGGTGGAAACCAGCGACGGCGCAAACTCGAAAATAATTGATTGACAATATCCCGATGTGTCGCATCGCTCATCCCATCGCTTGGTTCCACTTCCCGAACAGCGTCCATAAACACCGCCTTGGCCAAGTGGTGTCCCAGCGCACGATGGCTCTCGAACTGAGATTCAGAGAAAAACTGGTCGGTCGTTGGCTGGTTGGGAAACGGCGCATTCTGCTTCGCATAATTGAGTACATCTGAGGGTTCGTCTCCGGACAAGGAACTTTTCACGTAAATCAGGAGCCCTGGCATAGCCTTCGGTTTCACATAATCGTACCTAATTAATCCGACCGCGCAGTGCCACTTGCTAAAGCCGTCCGGTCCGGGCTCGATCGAAGCGACGTCAATCTCGATCGGCACACCGAAGTCCACGCGGCACTTACGAATAAGTCCGCCTAAATCGTGAAACTCGTACCTAGGATCCGCAGTCGCGTCCACAGCGACGATGTATCTACAATGACGACGAATAAGCTCGTAAACGCCCAAATTCTCAAAATGGCCGCCGTCAGACAAATAAACATACTCCGCGTCGCGGTCGGTCAAGCCCAAGAATTCTCTCGCAAGCAACAGTAGCGAGTTGCGTGGTTCACTGTTTCTCCACGTTTGTGATTTGGCCGGATTCGGCAGCCAAGCGCCCAGCCGAACGTTGAAGAGAGTCAATAGCGCGGTCACTGCCGGCGAGGAATGGTATCCCATATTGGGGCTCGCGGCGGCACCGGAGATTGTTATGGCTTCACCAAGTGTAAGTCGTGTATTGTCAACGCCTGCCGCATAAGCCGGTAACGGGCGATAGCCGGAGATCTCGCTTCCGCAAAACATGGGAGACAGGAGAAATGCTTCCGCTTTCCGTTCCTGCCAACGCAAATCGCCGTCCCCGACTAAGTTCATCGCTGTATTAATCAGTAGATACGGTCCCAAGATAGGAGGCCCTATGTTATCATCGGGCGAGCTGTCACAACCGCGTTCGATTTCGCGAACATCCACAGTTCTCTCGGACTGGCAGGATGATGTTGCACCGGCGGCACAACAGCCCAATTGATTCAATTCCAAATCGTCGTTGTGATCGAAACCAGTGCTCGCGTCATACTGCCGCGGCATCACGTTGTCGCGCGAAGCCGGAACACCTCGCGATACAAAGGCTCGCGCTCGCTTGGTCGATGCAGCCAAGAAGCACCGCACGAGTCGAAAATAGTAGAGGTGATGTAAAGAAAACGTGTTTACTCCGACGCACTTGGAAAAAATCGATGCCACAGCCGCGCATATCGCCCAAAGCCAACACCAGCGAGTAAGTGCTGCGAATCGGTCAGGACGAAGGTCGGCACTATCGGTGGCATTATAGGAGGAGTTCAGAATACCTGCCCAGTAGCTGCGGATTGTCCGTTGGCCAACGTCATCCTCTACCTGATACTCCTGACTTTCTGAAACCACTGCCGGTCTGCTGGGTTCACGGACATCCACGACAACTTTCGTGGGCACACGACGAGGCGACTTCACGACATCGCCAAATAAAGTGGGTTCCGGGCGATGGTCTACGCAAAGGCTTACAAACGATGATAAAATGACAAGCAAGCCGCCGAGAAATACATATGGTGTCACTCGCACGACGTGATCAAGCCCCCTCTTCACCTTCCCCTTACTGTTCATTCGGCTTATGCCGGCCAAGATGCCTCCAGTCGTGACCACTGCCCAGCTGCTTGTCAGCCACGCGCCAAGCGTTGGTCCGGCGGAAAGAAGCAGCGGCGTTCCAAACAGCGCACACCCAACAAAAGCGGCGAAGACGCAAGCAGTTCTTAAGAGTACACCGCCGAAGCGCGCCCACCACTCACGTTCGGCGCGGCTCAGCGACTGCCCCATCAAGCCGACGAACAGGAAGGAACCCATAGCAAAGACGCCAAGAACAGTCGGCGGCCCGATCATCAACACACTCGCCGCGCGACGTATTTCGCGATCTAAGCCTGCAGTGTCGATACCAAGCCAGTGTCGCCGGCAAAGATAAAGAATGCATCCGAGGCTTGCGCCGCACACGGCCGCCACGATCGCAATCGCTGCCGTCGATCGAACGTATTGTCGGCTGGCTATACGACTGAAAGCCCAACCTTTCCGTAAGCACTGAATAGCCGAAGTGAATCCCTGTACGACGACGAACAGTCCGAAAGCAATGGCCCCAGACAATGCCCCAACATACGCATAAACACTTATCTCGGGAAAGCGCATGTTCGGATTGATCCAATCCATTAGGACCGTACGCCTTTCACCGTGGCTATCGACGATTGAAAACGAACCGTCGATGACAAACCAAGCGATTAGAAGACTTACCGTAGCTAAGAGTAATACGCTCCACGTGATGTGGTGGGTCGGGTGTCGTGTTTGCGTTGTGTCACATTTAGCGATTCGAAATGGAATCACGCCGCGACTCATTATCACCGCGGCTAAGCCCAGCAGTGACGCCGACAGTAACATCAGAACAACATGTATCTCTGCGCCACCGGACGCACCACTCGAACAATACGAAAGCAAGAGAAAGCGCGGTATCAGCAACAGGCAGATCAATGATGCCATGAACATCGTTTGATTGAGCAACAAATTGCGCAGGTAGCTAGCAAATAATACCCACACGTCGGGCGATCCCAGGCTCAGTCGAGGTCCTAGATAATTGCTATGGGCACGCAGCCAAGAAATCTCGAAAGGTTCCACCTCGCTATTGGGCAATGCGTCGACGCCCACCGATGATGCGCTGCGACGGGTTTGCAAATGCGATTCAACCTCTGTAATGTCGCGTGTGCGATGGATCCATGCTGACAACCAACCACCAAGATAACCTCCACCGGAGACAGTCGAGAGGTAATCAAAGCGCCTGAGGAGTGCCAAGTCGGCAAGCCCCTGGACAAAACCTAGGCTCACGCTGGCACTACGAATGCCGCCACCGGAAAGAGCCAGCCCAACAGTATCCATTTCGCGCAAGCGATCGCGAGGGTCCGTTCCTGGCGGATTACAGGTCGCATCTGGAGTGGGATTGTCGTGTGGTGTCGTGTTGGAAGAAGGTCCGTGTGGTTCGCGCCGACACTTAAGGTACTCAAGTTCTTTCTCGAGCACCTCACTTACCTCAAACGCATCTGAAAGCTCGCTGTTCATGGCAAGACCATTAAAAGTGTGCTATGTGGTTATCAAGGCCACGACTAATAAATGTCTCATCTACGTTACAGCAGATGCTGCCCCATCCCCAGTTGAAAGTTACATCGAAGGTGGCGGCTCCGGGGCCTGGTTTTTTGTAGGATCAGGCAGCTGTTTTCCCAATTTCCCGGAGGCCACCACCACGTCAGCAGACTATCAGATCGTCGACGGCTCGTCCAAGGACGCGATCTCCAGCCGCGAGTTGGTGGCGTTTCTGGCCAAAGATGGGCAGCTGCTCTTGCCGATGCTCGACCTGATTACGCAGGGCGAGCGGGCCATCGATGAGGTGATCGACGTGATGGGCCGCGCAACCGTCGAGGCGATCCTCAAGATGAGCGCCGAGCAGGTCGCCGGCCCTCGGCAACAAGGCAAGGCGACCGACCGTCCCGTGCGCTGGCACGGCACGCAATGCGGCCGCGTCGCGCTGGCCGAGCGGCAGCTTCACGTCGAGAAGCCGCGGCTGCGCAAGCGTCGAGCCGCCGCGGGCGAACAGGCCGAGGTCGCCATTCCGGCATACGAAGCAATGCGCAAGGACGGCAAGCTGGCTGACCGCATGCTGGCGATCCTGATGCGTGGCGTGTCGACGCGAAAGTACCGCGAAGTGTTGCCTGAAATGGCCGAGCAGGTCGGCATCAGCAAGAGCCAGGTGAGCCGCGAGAGCATCGACGCCGGCGAACGCTTGCTCAAAGAACTGGCCGAACGCGACTTTACGAACGTCGACTTGCTGGTGATTTACATCGACGGCATGCGGTTCGGCAATTACCTGGTCGTGGCCGCGATCGGCGTCAACGCCGAGGGAAAGAAGCACGTTCTCGGTCTGCGCGAAGGAGCCACCGAGAACGCCGAAGTGGTCAAGGCGTTGCTCGTCGAACTGGTCGAGCGTGGCGTGACACCCGGCCGGCGGCGGCTGTTCGTGATCGACGGGGCGAAGGCGCTTCGCAAGGCAATCGACGAAGTGTTCGGCGCGGACAACCCAGTGCAGCGGTGTCGCAACCACAAGCTTCGCAACGTGTTGGGCCACCTGCCGAAGGACGAGCACGAGCAAGCGCGATCGACGCTGAAGGCGGCGTGGAAACACGGCGCGAAGGAAGGATTGGCGAAGCTCGATCAGTACGCCGACTGACTCAACCACGATCAACCCGGCGCGGCCGCCAGGCTCCGTGAAGGGTTGGACGAGATATTCACGGTCAATCGGCTCGACCTGGCGGGCACGCTGCGGCGGCGATGTTTTCGCAGCCTAGGAAGCGGAGGGTGGTGATGGCGGCATTGCGTAAGGCGGCGAAGATTTGCGGCGAGGAGCCGGTGCGAATGCGGCAACGGTCCTCGTCGACGGTCACGTCGCGCACCCAATGGACGCGGTTCTCGATGCCCCAATGGTTCCGCCACCAGCCGAGCAAGTCCGCAGCAGAGGCGAGAGAACGCGGCGCGCTGGTGATGGCGTATTGCGTTTCCACCACGTCGGTTCCGCCGCGACGCGTGGTCCGCGTCAGTCGGCAAACCTGGGCGGCCGCCGGCCATTGGAGAGACTCGGCCACGCGTGTGCTAGCTTGTAGTCGCCGCCGCACGAGCCGGCCTTTTTCCTTGCCGCTCGTTTCCGCGATGTCATGCGAAGCTTCCCGCACTCGTTCGTTCGCCGGGGGAAAAAGCCGCCGTAAACTCGGCGGCGATGGAAGCTTTCAGCTCGGGCTGATTGTCTTTGACGACCACGAAGTAGTGGCCGCCGCCCTCGACGATCTGTTGGCAGACCTCACGCTGGCAGAAGATCGCATCGGCCGTGACGATGCGTCCCTTGAGCACCACGGTTTTCAGAAGTTCCAGCGCCGCCTTGGGTTCGTTCGTCTTGGGATCGACCGCCCGTTGGCTCAACACGCCACCGGTGCGTTGATCGTACAGGGCGAGCAGATGCACCGCTCGCTGGTGCGCCGACAACGTCCCGCACAAGGTCTTTCCGTCCATCGCCACGGCCGAAAGCATTTCGTCGGACACCGCCTCGCCCAGACATGCACCGACCCACTCCCGGATCGCCCGCTCGAACACTTCCGGCAGCAGCCGCAACAGCAATGCTCGATAAGCATTTCGCGTCGGCGGCCTTCGCCGGAAGCCCAGAAGGTGCCAAACCTCGGCTGGCTGGGCTCGCACCCACTGGGTGATCGCCGCGTAGCCGCGAGCTCCCGACAACACAGCACACACAATCGCGGCCATCATGGCCGTCATCGGATGGCGAAGTCCCTGTCGCCCGCGAGGATCGGGGATCTGCCCAAGATAGGCAAGCAAACTCCCCGCGGGTGAAACGTCCTAAGAACAAGTCTTCAAACTATCGCGAGCGTCACGGATGGCCCGACATTGAGCGGTCAATGATCGACATTTACCCGAGGAATCCAGCGATATCGTCGCTAGCAAGCCTGGCTTCGAGTGCCCCATAAGAGAGTTTGAAGACTTGTTCTAAGCAACCCTTCATGTGAAAAGAACACGAACCCGACCTTCCGTACACTACGCAGCTGAATCAAATTGGATCAGTGACTTCTCCTGCCCGTGGGCGGTAGGGTGGTTGACAAGTCTTGACTGCATGGGGTACGATGGGGGCTTGCTGGGATAAGGTCGGTTGCGTCGCGGTGCGTCGAGCGAAACTTGAGAGCGTGCGCGATCGGCGGGCTTTGTCCAGCTTAAAAGGCGCGTAATTCTCTCGCAATCAACGGGAGCCGATCATGGGCTGGAAGATCAAGATCAAGAAGCCAAAGATCGTCAAGGACATTCAGCGCGAACTGGGGAACGCGGGTGACGCAGTCGCGAACGCGGTAAAGAGCGCTTCACCCGACATGAAAAAGAAGATTCAGGCGAAAGCGTTTGCTCTGGCCCAAGATTACAAGGACGCCCGGGGGGGGGGAGGTGGTTTCGACGACTGCGTCACGATTGTCGCTGCTGGCTTGGCGGCCTACGGCGCTTCGCTTGGGAAGGATCCTGCAACATGCGCCATTGGTGCCGCGGTGGCTACCGGTGCTGGTGTCCCGGCTGCGCGGCTCGCCTGCCGGCAAGTTTACCCATAGCCAGGGGGACAATGTTACTCGGCCTGGCGCCCACTTTCTGCCATTCTCAATTTCGGAGGCAAGCCGATGGAAGACGAAGCGGAAAACACAGAAATTGAAGTTGAACTCGAACCTCGTTCCCAAGCTCTTGCCGAACTTGGCATTTCCACCCAGGAACTCGAAGCGGCCCTGGGTGAAGTGGTTCAAAGCTACAACAATAAAATCGAGCGTCTTGACGACTCCGCGGTAATAGTGCCGAACATCGAGGACGAGCAGATCGAGATCAGCGGTCGATCATTTCGATTGGGCGACGTGGCAAAGATCGTCTGAATTCCAATGCCGGTTCATGAACTTAGCGGATTTTGAAGTGTCATCCGGCTCGCTCGTGGCAAGGTCTCACGCTCCGTTCTGGGTGGCCTCGTTAAAACTCGCGCTGCAGTGCTCCCGGTTCGCCCCGCACGTATTCGGAGATTCGGTCGGCTCCAATCGGCGAGACCGTCCGCTGTTCTTATTCGCCTGCGCAGATATTACACCCGTGTTCCAACGCCCATCCCGTCCACCGCGGCTAGTGTAGTGATTCGTTAATGCGGGGTCTTGTCCTGGTTCGGAGAATCGGGCGTATTTCGTCCGAGCAGCGGATGCCACTCGCAGTTTTGCACCACCTCATAAAACTCCATCAAGGTGAATCACTACACTAGCGATTGAGCCACCGTTTGCGAGAGCGGGAAGTTGCTTGCCTGCCGCAAAACCAAGGTCGCGTGTTTGAAAACGAGCAGCCGCGGCGCGAAGGGCACCCTTCCCGTAATGGACAATCTCGAACGTCAAGATGCATCTCGTCGGCAAGAGACACAGTGATAATGAAGTCAATCCAAGCTACAACACGATCTTAACAGCACTGCAATGTGGCACATTATCGCGCGGCTTGTCACTGGCCACGCGGCTCGTGGATTTGCAGGCGGACGCTACTATCCACGTTCGCTGCTAGGCTTTGAAGCAAAACGCCAACACATTATTAACTCATGGGATACGACGATCGCTGCAACAATCCGAAACAACGGGAAGAAGAATGCTGTTTCGTGCATTCGGTGCCAGCGGCTTCGTCGCCCGTCTTTGCCTTTTCCGACAAAGCCTAGACTGGACTGTTGTATTGGCCCTGAACTGGTTGGGAGAGTGACACCATGTCTTTGAAGGTGGCGCTGCTAGCAAGTGCGAAATTCCCGGTGTTTTTGCGAGTCGGTCGGCGTTCACTCGGCTTGGTTGATAGTGCTAGCTGCCTGTTTTGTCGGGAAAAATAGCCACACCTTCAAAGACCTGGGAGAGTGACACTTCCACGGTGCTCACCATTCGCGCTGGCTAGTCGAATAGAGGGAAAGCGAAACATGGCAATCAAAGTGATCAAAATCGGCTTTCAGAAAAACGGTGACGGTACGCTGCAGTGCGTTGGCGGTAGCAACTTCAAGTGCCTAGGACAGGTCGGAAGAAAATATCCCAACGACTTAACCGTGCAAGGAAAAGAGGGTGTTGACAAATGGCCAACCAAGTACAGTAACGAATTCCGGGTTGAAATGCCATGGGCGGTTCTGATTTGGGGGCAAGTGGGCATCTATATCCATGGTTGGCCGGGCGAGGCTACAGTTGCGGCATACGGTGGTGACTCAAATGGATGTATCCATCTTCGATCCGATGATACTCGCGACGATGCGAAATCCGTATATCAGTGGGTCGATGGCAGTACTCGCATCGTCATAGACTACCCCTGGTAGCCGCCACCGACGCAGTCGCCAAACCGGAACTCGCTCGCTAAACGGCTTTTCAACTTCATTCGCTGTCACAGTCGCTAACCGACCACCGTCTTCACACTCTAATGTAGTGAAACATCAATTAATGAGGGCGCCTGTCTTTCTGCCGTAATAATCGGAGAATTCGCGGTTTGTCACCGCGGCGATCGCCAATAGGAGCAAGATACAGGCCACCAACCAGGGCGGGTCGCTACACTATCAAAATCATCCGTTGCCGACATTTTCTTCAAGTCCCAATTCCTTCAATCCAGCCTTGGTTTCGTTGACCTTTCCTTGAACCTGCTCTACATCCACCGGCACCTCGAAGCTCACTTCCAGCTTGAGGCCCGGCGTCGACGCAAATCGCGTCAGAATCTTTGTGTAGAAGTTCATCCACTTTTGAGGCGGAACAGTGCCGCGCCACCGGATGACTTGCTCGCCCAGAGTCGGTGGCAGCGGGGCCGGTTCATCGTGAGCTACAACACGAATCTCCGCGATGCCTTCGACGTTGGCCGCCGTCGCGTTGATGGTGAACGCGCCGCCGTGATCACCGGCTGTGAAAAGCCCTTTTGAATCGACGCCGCCGCCGGTAGCCGACCACTCAACCTGATCGACTGCAATATTCTGGCCGTATTGATCGACACCAGAACAACCGAATGATGCTTGTTCACCAACCCTGACCGTAACATGCTCAGGTCGCACCATGACTTGCATCAGCCGTGGCGGCTCGCGGAGCTTCCGGGCTTCTCCCTCTTTGACAATAAAGACGTCGTCCGAAATCTCGACTTCGGCGTCGATGAGTGTTTCCTTAAGCTTCTCCAATTTCAAGCGACCTGCGCTGTCCTTCGTCGCGTAACCGATCAGTCCCTGCGTCACGCCGTCGGCAATGGCGCGTTTGATCGCATCGGGATTCATCAATCGTGGTAAGAGTGGCGAAGAGTAGAACGCGTCGCGGACCGCTTTGGTCGACCATTCGTTGAGCGACGCCGGCCAGAACGTGGGCAGCTTGCGAGCCGGGACGGAATCTGTCACCACATCAAGGCCACCATTGCTGCCCAAGCGTTGCAGGTAGATTTCGACGAGCGATCCGCCCGCACTCGATGTGATGTTTCCCAGGTCGATGTATCGCAGCTTATTGTCGGAGCCGAGCAAGTAGAGATGCTTGTAGGCGCGAAAGATGATCTCGTCGAGGTCGCGCTGCGCATTCTTAAGGTTTCGCTTGAGGAGGTTTTTCTGCCCTTCGTCAATTCTCGACATGGTCTCTTCGTCGTCAGCGATGTCTTCCCAAGCAATCGCCTCGCGCACCTTGTCGCGGACGTTCTCGCCCACGTCCGGCGCGGCAAAGACTAACGCCGATTTGAAGGTTCGACCGCTCGAACCGCAGTCACGAATAATCGACTCGATGAACTCACGGGTGGCACGTTCCTCAGCGGGATGCTCCATCCCCATCGCAACCAACGTGATCTTCGGGTACTCGCGAACATCGTTGGTTCGCTTTGGAAAAAACTCGCGTTCGATGAGTTTGCAGGCATCCGTCGAGTTCTTGCGAAAAATCTCTTCCGTCCGCTTACAAATCCGTTCGTTGATCGCCTTCTCCGGAACGCCGCCGCGCCGTGTGACCAGCACTTGGTTCAAGTTCGGCGACAAGCCGAAGCGATATCGGTTCCGCTCCCATTGCAGGTAGAAACACGTGCTCGCAAGCGACTCAAGCACCGTGTCGACATCGCCCGTGTTAACTTCCGGGCCGCAGACGCCTGTCTTGATCTCCGGCAACGACGCCTCGGCGCGAGCCTGGCTTTGTCCGCCGTTGGACTCGAAGAAGATCGTCGTCGCCACCTTTCGGTGAAGCTGCGCCTTGCGAATTGCCTCGGATGCTTCCTTGTCGAGCCGTAGGCTGTGTGACTCGCTGGTTTTTCCGGCAATATCCGCCGTAACGGGCACTTCAAGTTCGGACGAACCCAACTGCTCGAACAAGGCTGCCCGGAAAATCGGGTTATCAATTGGCGCGAGACCAAGCGTAATTAACGATTCCTTCGAGTCCTTGCGATGCTCTTCTTGGAAATTGTGCGACACCCACAGCGCGAGCAGCCGCAATATCCCGCGGGTGCGTTGAAAACGAGGCAGACTCTGCCACTTCCGCTCGAACACCGAAATCACCGACGGATGAAACGGATAGCACGCCTTGAACTGCTCGTAGACCGCGTCCCGATCGACGCCGGCGAGCTGGTCGGCGTGGTCTGCCGCCCATTCGGCATACGCGGTGATCGTTGCCTTGGCGTCAGTCGTCAATCCGTCCCACTCGAACAGCCGGCGGCGAATGATCTCCGCCATCTCCTTGTCCGCCGACATCAGAATCGCTTTTCCCAGCCGGTCGCACAGTTTCTTGATCGAGTCGTGATCGCGCTGGTCGTCAGGATTCATTTCCAAATCGGACCGCGGAATCGAAACGCACAGCACGAGGTTATTCCGCGCCCGGGCTTCTTCGCAAAGATTCTGAAGGAAATTGAAGAACTGGTCGCGCATGCCCAGTTTTCGGCCGGCACTGACATAGTTGAGCAATTCGTCCATCAGGATCAGCACCGGGCCCGCGGGAAGCATTTCGCGGATCACGTCGCCGGCCGGCGCAATGCCTTGCGCATCGTGTTGGGCCACCGTGGCCAGCGCCGTAGCGCCGCCCAATTGCCACGCGATTTCACCCCACGGCGTCTTACGGGTTGGCTCGCCGTCCCCTTTGCGCCCCGTAATGGCGTCAAACTCCGTCCCCACGAACACGGCCGTCGCCGCCGCCGGCACGCTTTTGACCTGGGCCTTCGCCAGAATTGTTTCGACGCCTTTCCAAGTGTTCGCCCGTTCGCCGCGCTGCGCCAGGTGGAATAGCGTCGTTAGCGAGTGCGTCTTGCCGCCGCCAAACTGCGTCGACATGTTGAACACGGCTGACGTTTCGACCTGGATGCCCGACAACCGCCGGACCACCTGCGACGCAAGTTCCAGCAGGCTGCCTGTCAAGTAAGTTCGCTCGAAGAACCGCTCTGGCTCGGAATAGTCTTTCGACGCTCGACCTGTGCGGATGTGGTCCAGATGCACGGCGAATTCCGAGGCGTCGAGCGGGCGATTGTCCCGCAAATCCTCGCGCGGCGTGACGACCTGATACCAAGGCTTGAGTTTGGCCATGAGTTTAAAGTCCAGCTTTGTCGGTGGGGCCTCGAAGCAACAAAAGCTCGATGAGGTCTGTTCGATCAATTCGCCCGGCTTCTAACGCGATTCTCAAATGATCGCAGACACACTCGCGAAAAGTACCGTCGCCCAGCACTCTGCGGATGGAATCATCGACGAAAGCACGCTTCCTCGCATTGCAGCCTCCGCAAATCAGTTGATAGTTGGCCCATGAGGACTCACCGAAAAGCGAGTAAGGCCAAATGTGATCACCTTGAAGGTAGTCAATGTCCGTGTGGTCAAACGCTTTCGAGCAAACTGGACACGTGTAGACAAGGGTCGCGTCATTCCCTTTGACGGCGCTGCGTCGGAAGCGGATATCCCGCCATGCGGTCGGGAATTGGCGCGAAAGCGGATCGCACAGGTAAAAATGCGGTGGCCGGTCTACGTTTTGGACAGTCGTTGGCATATACCGAGCACCTCTTGGATTTGGGATTTCTGGCCAGGCCACTTGCCGCGGGTCGTCGGCAATTCAAAGCCGAGAAGTTCCTTGATCTTCCCTGGGCCTTGCGTGATAAGCACCTGAATCTTCTCCCACTGCGGTTCCGACACTTTGTCTGGCTTGCCCCACGCAGCAATCGCACCGGCGATAAAAAGGGCGATCTTCGTTGACGAGTTGACCGGAATCTTCGGCACCTTTTCTGTCTTTAAAGCGTTGAACCACAACTCAAACTCATCGAACCACGTGTGCATTGTTTCAACCGTAGCCAACACCTTTGCCGCGCCTGCGGACTCTTCGTTTTGAAGTTGCGCGCAGTAAAGGTCGAGTACCGAGATTGTGGTGCGGTCGTACTTCAGCTTCAATGCCTGATGAAGAGTGTTGCTGCTCAACAGAGTTTCAACATCTTGAAGATCGCGCGCGATCACGTAGTACAAGTACATCTGCGAAGGCTCCTGACCCGCAGACTGCGCCTTGTCTACCCACCATTCTTTCCAGCCCGCGTTTGCCTTCCAAGGATAATTGATGTCAAATGACGACTTCGCCGCATCGAGCATTCGCCGTGCCCCTTCTCGGTCGGGATCGAATACTCCAGCCAGTCTAATCAGGCTGACTCGCGGCGATCCGCCGAACGAAGCCAACCGGAGGTCATGCGCGCTCAATGGTACGCCGCCCTCATTGATGCGGCGAAAGATCTCCAGTCGCAAGTGAAGCGACAAATCCTTTGGCAATAGAATAAAATTGAGCACGTAGCGCTCAATCTGCTTTCGGATCGCGGTCGGCAGTTGAGAAAACTTCTTGCCCTGAACCAGGGGCCCGACGTTTTCCGCATACTCGACATCGGATTCTTTTGCGAGCGCAAATCCATCGTGTATAAATTCCTTGATCGTTGTCAGTCGCTGCTGCCCGTCGACGATCTGCCAGCGCTCTCGGCCGGACTCTGTTTCGGGATACGCAATCAGCGGTGGAATCGTAAGATTGTTGATCAAGGACTCCATGAAGAGGGATTTTTTCGGAATGTTCCACTGCGATGAGTCGCGCTGATACTCGGGAACATAATAAGTCTGGTCATCTAGACAATCCATTACCGAACGAACGTTTGGCGACTGTGACGTCGTTGCTCCAGTGACAAGTGGCGCAAATACAGGATCGGATGCGGTACTCATGTTTATCCTTTCGGTCTTTCCCCTCGGGTAATCGGACAGTTCACTCAGAGCCCCAAACCTTTCTTGCGCGCCATCACGCCCTCGACCCACCGTCGCTCTTCCGTACCGGTGGGATAGAGCTTGTTGAGGTTGTCGGCCAGCTTCCAGAACCGGGCATCCTTGCCGACGCCGTCCTCTACGAGAAACCTCTTGAGGAGCTCACCCCTGTTGGCGGCGAACAGAATCATCGCCTGATGAACGCGATCTAGCACAGTGTTACCGGCAGCGGGTCCTTTGATTTGAGACCAGCCCGCGTCGGCGGCTTCGGCTTCGTCCAGTTGATCGAACAACGTCGTCTGGCGCACCTTCTTTTTGCGTCCGCTGGTCGCGGCGGCATGCGTGCCTTTGCCGAACAGATGCTGCGCCCGCTCCGAAACAGGCAGAAGCCGGGCTTTGTCGCCCTTCACTTCGACCAACGTCTCGCACTGTTCCAGATGGACGCCCAACCCCTGCGCGATCTTGCGAGCGGCGTCGTACTCAAGTCCAAAGCCCTTTGCCGCCGAAGCTGCAGAGGAAGACGCAGAGGTTTCGCCATCACCGTCTTCCCTTTCGCCTTGCTCTGCGCTCTCCGCGGTTTTGTTCTTCTTGCCATTGCCGTTGGTCCCACCACCAATTGTCCACAGCCACATCGCGGTCAAACGGGCGTCGGGTTCCAGTCCGGCAGCATCGGCGTCCTTGAAGATCAAGGATAGAGCTTCGGTAGAAACGGAAGCCCATACATGCTCGAGGTATTCGCGGAGCGTCGCCGCTTCGCCGTTCGACTTCTCGACGCGACTATACCGGCTGAAGATTTCGAGCGCGGGCCCCAAACAAGCAAAGATCGCATCGGCACCCACGACCCCTTCGGCCGCCAATCGCGGCATCCACTCATGAATGCGCTTTGGTAGCTCATCCAGAACATCGCGCCACTCACCGATCGCACTTTGCAATGCGTCGCCAGCCTCCTCCCGCGGCACACAGCAGATGTGAACGGACGATGCAAGCGATGCCGTTCCTTTTGCATTCAATCGAGTCTGCATTTCGGTGTCAATCGGCCACGATGCTGTGATCCTCCACCCAGCACCGATGATGGCACCGAGGAGAGCCTCCCATCCAGACGTCGACTTATGCGCAAACACGATCACGCCAATTCCCTCAGGCTTTGTAATGATTCGCGCCTTCTCAAATGCCTTCGTTAGCTTGTCTTCGTACGCCAGTTCTTCTATCTGATTGCCGGGATGATCAACCGTCGCTTCATCGCCTTTCGGCGCTGGGCCAGTACCGAGCACACCTACGGCACGGCTACCCAAAGATTGACGAAGCCAAGGAAGGAAAAAGTTCGATAAGTCACTGTACGGAACAGAATCGTAGTATGGCGGATCTGTGATGAAGGCCGACGCGGAACCATCGGGCAGAGGTTGCACTTGTGCGGCAGAACGAACAATGGTTCCCTGCGATAACCCCTTGTCCTGCTCTTGTTCGATGACACGACATACCCAGTCGATCTGAGACATCCAGTTTGCCGGACCGTCACTCAACGGGCATGCTTCTGCGAAATCTGACACCATTACATACTTCTTTTCTCCACCGAGCGTTGGGTTGACGTATGCGCCATCCGCACGCCAGCGACACAAAGACGATAAGTAATCAGCCTGTTTGCCCACGCAGCAAGCCAAAGCAAGGCGTGTTGCATCGGAAATAGGATGGTCCGAACCAACGTCCCTTACCGCTTGTGATAGGCACGCCAATGTGATTTTCTGTCGCGGAGTAAAGAAGTCGCCGTAGGTCGTGAATCCATAGAGCGGAAGCTGAGAGCAAACAGCCCTATGCCCTCCCCGCTTCGGGGAATCAAACGTATCGGCTTCGACCGGAAAGAGCGCCGCTTGTTCCACGGCGGTGCGAATAGCGCACAAATCGAAATCATCCGGCGCTCGGAAGTGTTTGGCCTTATCTCCCGGTCGAAAAATGGCTACGGCGGTCAACATTGCTGTCGCCGCGCCGCCGCGTTCAGCAGCCAACTGTGCTTGAACGCGTTGCTTCTTATTAGTGTAGTCGCAAAGTGGACAAGTTACGGTCCATGCCTTGACCGTCGGTGAACCTACCGGTTTGGAAGTAATTGCGATCCTTATCGATTTCGTCCGTTCGTCCGGGATGAGTTGCAGATGTGCTCGCGCGCTACCTTCTGTCGCCAAGGCAAGACTCTTCAACAACGGTATCCGGGCACCACAGCCTGGTCCCTCGCATTGGATTGCCCTTGCCCAGAGATAGGCAATCGGCGTAGAGCCATCTGCGTCCTTAGGGTAGAATTTACGTAAGCGCTCGTGTGCTTGGGCCTTCACCCACTGGCCCCATTTGCGAACCTCGTCGGCTAATTCTTGGCGAAATCGGGGAATGTGCTCCAAGAGAAGCGTGTTGAGTAGGGCGGCAACAGGATTGAGGTCTGATGCGAACGCATCGGCACCAACACGAAGCGCTTCTAAGGGGATTGCTCCGCCACCGGCGAACGGATCGACGACCAACGGCCGCGTCCCCGGCGCGCCGCCGAGCGCCTCGTGTGCCGCTTGTGTCAGCGCTCGGCTCGTTTCCAGATACGCCGGCACGGTCGAATTGTCCCAGTTGGCGAAGTCGGCGATGAAGTCCAACAGGCACATCCGCAAAATCGGCATGTCGGCCGCTTCGTTGGCGTCGAGCGTAAGCGTGCCCGCCGCGATCGCTTCCCAACGCCCTAAGCTCTCCGGCGACGCGGTCTCCTTGAGTTGCCTCTCTTCAGCGGTAATGCGAGCCGAAAAAACGCGGCCCGCAAACGTTTTAATCGCCATCACTGCCGCCTCGCGAAACCCCGCCGGGCAAAGCTCGTCGGCTGTGTCGGGCCAAAGCGCAGCACAAATCACCGCCCGACAAGCCGCCAACGGCCGTCGCGCCCACCAAATGTGCAACGTCGAAATATGCCCATGCCGAATCGACTTCTCCCGCCGCGCATGCGCCGAGATGCGGGCGATGGGAAGGTCGACTTCGATCAGGCGTTTTGGAGTGTTGGTCACTTTTTACGCTTACGTTTTGGTGGGAGCCACCCCAGCGCCCGGTGAATCTCTGGAAATGAAAGAAACATGTCGATCAAGTGCTGCTCGTATTGGCCGGCAGGAAGATTTGGCGACAGTCGGTCCCAATCACGGGAGAGCTTTCGTATCGTGTCGCCGAACAGCCCCAATTCGTAAAGCTCCAAGATGATTGACTGCCAGTAGACCAGGTCGGCCACGATGAGGTGCGAAAGCCATTTGCGATAGCGGAGCGTCGCTGGCTTCAACGAGTCACCGTGTACGACCCGGCTGCGCAGATGGTAAAAGTCATTTGCCCACCATCCGGCAAGCGAATGGGTGAAAGTCTTGGTCTTGCCGGCTGGAGTCGTCACAGCTCGCGACTCGGATTTGCTGTCTTTTCGGCGCAGACGACTCTCTACGGCGTTTCTGAAACTCGCGCTCTTTCCACGCCCATCGGGAATCGCGAAAAGAATCTCGAATGCAGTCGTCATCATCACCGCACAAGTAAACGGCGACAAACCGTCGCCCACGGTGTGAGCGTGGCGAAACCATTCTAGGCTGCGAAATATCCGTTCACGCGCCATCGCGTACTTGCGAGAAACAAGCAGCTTGCCTAGTGCTGCCAAGAAATCGCCGTTCGGAAATCCAGCTCCGCCGCCAACGTCCCAAGGTTTGGAAATTGTCAAGCGATCCACCGTTCCAGCATGGATCGACCCGCCGACGCGAATTGCGATCGTGTCGTCACCAAGCTGAAACTGTTGCGAGACCAATTGGTAGGCATCTGCACTTGCCGGAGCAAGGTAGCGGTTGTTGCTTGTGACCGCAGCGATTGTGTCGGGAGAGATTGTCGACAAGAAAAGAGCATCTACAGCACTTCGAGCGAGTTTGTGGTCACTCGGCGATATCGGTGTCAGCGCGTCGTTCCTCGAAACAACAACGATTGTACTAACTGGATGACCGTAATGATCGACGTGTCGCGCAAAAAGCCTATCAAGAAACGCTTGAATCCGTGCGTCCGGCGCACTGTACTTGGACAGCGGTATCATCTTGAAGGGGCCGACTCGAATCTCCGTTCCGAGGCCAACCCAAGGCATGAAGAGCACTTCGTGGTGAGCATTACTAGCCATGAGCAGCACTCACGATCGAATTGGAGCCCAGTTGGTAATGCTCAACCGCCATTACCGGCTGCCAGCCAAGCCGCGCAGGATCACGCACGGAGTGCAACTTTGGCGTAGCGGCGCAATTAAATACTGCGTAGAGCCAGTAGTCTGCTTTCAACCGCTCGGCGGTGCGGTATTCGTTTTCGCTGAGCGCGACGACGCCGACGCCGGCCCGACCTTTGACCTCGATGAACCGGACCTCAATGAACGTCTTGGGGTCCTCTGGGTGCGAGCGGTGGCTGATGAGGTCGAAGCCGCGATTTTCCGACTCGACGCTTTCGACGACCCAGCCGCGGGCAGTCTCGTGTCGCACAGCTTCGGCCACGGCGATTCGCTCGATTTCGTCGTCCCGAACCATTGGGGCCAGTTGCGGGCTGGTTCGCTCTGGATGCGGAAGCACCCATGCCCGGCCGAGATGCGTAATGTCGGAAATCGTGCAGTGCCGTTCCAATTCCAACTCGCGCTTGCGATTCTCCAGCCGATTGTTGAGTTCGTCGAGGTGCTGTTCGGCCTGGGCGATGATGCCGTCGAGACCTTGCGTGGTTTGCCCAGCGACTTGCCGATTGAGGAATTCGCCAAGCTGTAGCTGTTGACCGTGGATCAACGCGTTCAAGCTGATTTCAACGTGCCGGGCAACGCGAGCGACTTCCGCCGAGCGATCCTGCGCCGCGGTGGCAATCCATGGTTCGAGTGATTTCTCGTAGAGGAATTGTTCGACGCGGGAGCGGTCCGGTATCGCAACGCTTGCCGGCCCAAGTGTGCCGACGGGAGCGGGGGTGATTTCGTGCAGTATCGTCGGCTCGTGTATTCGCATCTCGTCCGTCGGAGACGTTTCGACAACGAACAACCGTCGGTGCAGCGTGCTGCCGCGACCGTCTTTGATCGACGCAGCGAAAACGTCGAGCAGCGCCGGCGCGGCTCGGTGCAGATCGAAGAACACGGCCCCCCGGCGTAAGTGATCGTCGAACCGCATCAGGCAATCGGTCCGCACTGCCTCGAACAACGGATGGCCCGGCGTTACCCATTCCAGCGACGGATCGCTCGGCAGCAAGGTCTTGTTGAACACGATCTTGCCGTACTCGCGGCCCAATCGGCCGAACTGTGATTCCTGGCGGTCGCCAATGGGCAGGAGGTTGCGCGGAATCTTGCCGATGCGAAAAACGCCGCTCGCCTTGCCGGTTTCTTTGGGTAGCAGGCCCGTTTCCGGCGCGGCCTGGACGAAAAACGACTCGACGATTTCGGGCACGAGTCGGCGCTCTTTGGCCTCGGCCGACTTGCCGACGATGGCCGACAGGTTTAGGTCTCTTTTCGCCAACCCTTCGAGAGCGCTTTCCGTGATCGCGCGAAAATGCTGGGGGCTCACGTCCCGGACGATGCGGTCGGCAATCTGATGCTCGTCGGTCACGCGGGCGTACATGTCGCGGAGCAGCTTTTCGAGCTGGTTCGACGGGAACACCGTGCCGACAACGTCGAAAACCTGATCGGTGCCGAGTTCGCGGCGAATTTCCTTCAGGCGGTCGTGCAGCTTTTGCAGGACGCGGCCTTCGCGGGTGTTCTGCGCCACGAAGTTGAAGATGATGCAGTCCTTTTCTTGGCCGTAGCGGTGAATGCGGCCGACGCGCTGTTCCAGGCGGACGGGATTCCAGGGGATGTCGAAGTTGATCATCAACCAGCAGAACTGAAGATTGATGCCCTCGCCGGCCGCCTCGGTGGCGACGAGTACCTGGGCCGACTCTTTGAATTCACGTTCGGCGTAGATGCGTGAGCCTGTCGTGTCGCGGTCGCCAATCTTCATGCCGCCGTGAATCTGCGTCAGGGTCAGCCCCCATTCGCGCAGCTTGCCGAGCGGGCGTTCGTCCCTGCCGTCGCCAGCCAGATAGTCGAGCGTATCCTTATGCTCGGTGAAAATGAGCAGCCGCATCTTCGGGTCATTGAAGATCCCCGTCTCGGTTAGCACGGCGCGGAGTTTTTGAAGTTTCGACTGTGCGTCACGGCCTTCGAGCAATTTGGCCTGATCGATGAGTTTGCCCAGGCGGCCGATTTCTTCGCGGAGCATCGCGGGATCAACCGACAGCACTTCGTCTTCCAGTTGCTCGACGATCCGTTGTTGCTCTTCCTCCGTCAGGTCATCAAAGTCGTCGGGCATCTTACGTTCGATCTGCTCGCGACGATGTGTCTCGGGATCGTCCAGAATCTTTTGACGTCGATCTCGCATGCGCTCCAAGCTGCGACGAACGGCGTAGATTGACGACGCCATTCGCCGCTGGAGCATTGCCATCGTGAATCCAACGGCGCGTCCCCGAGCCGACTCGTCGCCGGCGGCGGCCATTGACTGGTCTTCGACGTAGCGGGTGAGTGCGTCATAGAAGTCAAGTTCATCGCCGTCGAGATCGAAAGATGCCGTCTGAACGTCGCGCTTCGTGAACAGCTTGCGAACCTCGCCCGTTTCGGGATGTGGGAACGTGACGAGTGCTTCTTTCGTTCGGCGAAGATAGAAAGGGGCCTCGTGTTCGCGCATCGCTTGCTGGAGGCTTTCGATGCTGCCGTAGACGTCGGGGTCGAGCAGCGCCAGAAAGCGGCGAAAGTGTTCGGGATCGCCCTTGTGCGGCGTAGCCGTCATCAAGAGGAAATGGTCGGTCATCTTTGATAGGTTTTCGCCGAGCTTGTATGCATACGTCTTATGATCCTCGCTGCGGGCGCTCATCTTGTGCGCCTCGTCGACGATCACTAAGTCCCAGCGGGAACGCAATAGACTCTCGCGGGCATCCTCGACGACCGACACCCAGGACACCGAAGTGATGACCTGATCTCGTTCTTGCCAAGGATTCTGGCCGTAGTTGGCGCGGAGCACATCGCCGCGAATTACGTCGAACTTTTCGCGGAACTTGTCAGTCAGTTCGCGTTGCCACTGAAACGTGAGGTTCGCGGGCGAGACAATGAGCACGCGCCGCACCAAGCCGCGGGCCTTCAGTTCTTTGAGCAGCAGCCCGGCCATGATCGTTTTGCCGGCACCGGGGTCGTCAGCCAGCAGAAACCGAATACGGGGCAGGCGCATGAAGTAACCGTAGACCGCTTCAAGCTGGTGCGGCAACGGATCGACGCGTGCGATGGAAAGCGAGAAGAACGGATCGTACTCGTACGCAAGGCCGAGACGTTGGGCTTCGATTCCCAATCGAAACAATCGCGCATCGCCATCGAACGGAACCCGGTCGGAGGAAACGACTAGTTGGGCGAGTTGCTGGGGAGAGAGGACCGGATCGAAAGTCAAGCCAGAATTAAGACCACGCCCGATGATCTTGAGCGAATCGCCCAGCGACTGGACCGCGAGCACTGCTACCGGTTCTGGTAGGGTTGGTCCGCGGACGACGGTGCCTGCACGAATCGCGTCGACGGTCACGGCTTATCTTTCGCACGATTTTTTTCGGCCTCTTTCGTAAGGTTTGTCGAACGAGGCCGCCCCCTGTTGACGAGAACCTGGAGATTACCACACGGACAGGGGGCGGAGAAGTGCCGTGGCTAAGCGTATTCGCGAGCATGAAATCCAGCGGACTCAATTACACAACGCGATAGTTCGCGTGCTAATCGCGAAATCCACCACCACGGCCCCGAAGCTCCCCGCCACGACGTTCCCCGGATGCAAGTCCCGCAACTCCGGAAACCCCGCCAACAGCCGATTGCACGCATCGTGCGTCGCCGGTTCGCCGACGATCCAGCGGGCCAACGTCCAATGCAGCCACGGCACGTACCAAATGCGGTTGCAAACCGGTATTTCGCGGGAAACACGGCAGCGCAGCCGGACTTCGGTGGGCGGGGTGCGCGACGACCAGCGTTTGACACACACCGGCCCCAGCCGCCAGATGTCGCGGCTTTCGCCGCCGCCGGGCAGGCTGGCGAACCAGCGGCGGCCGGCCAAGAATCGGCCCAACGTCGCCCCAAGATATCGCGTCCAAGCCACGCGAATCACGGTCCTTCAAAGGTCTGCACGGTCGGCCCAGGCAAGTCGCCCAGATACCGAATCCGCGCCGTGGTGAGATAGATTTCCGGATAGCTGACGTAGATGATCCGTTTGAACGCGAAGTCGATCCACTGCGCTGCGGTCGACGTCCGCCGCAACCAGAATATGCACGACGCGTCGGCTTCGTCGTGTTCGACTTCGTCGTCCAGGTTCAAGGCTAACGTCAAACCGCTGCATGGCACGTTGTTCGTTAGTGGTGCCATCGTGCCGGAGCGGACGACGGCATCGACCTTCGCCACGCCCGGCGACGCACCGGTCGATAAACCCAGATGCCAGGAATGAAAGATTTCATAAACGCCGTCGCGTTTGAGTTCGACCAACTGGTTGCCGGAGTGAATGCCGAACGTCGTGGTATCGAAGTTGTCCACCGACGTGAGCGGCAATTGATGCCAGTTGGCGTCGTTGGCCACCAACTGGGCCGGCGATCCGCAGACGTACAATAATCGTTCGGGCGATTCCGTCGTGCTCGGCTCCCACCGCAGCGCGACGTAACCTGGCTCCGAAACATTCGCATCGTCACCTTCCAGCGTCTGGTCGCGGAGCAGCACCAATTCCTTGCCGTCGGATACTTCAAACGGCATGATGCTGTAAGCAAGTGTCGGCAGATCGTCAAAGTCGATGACGGCGGAACCATCGGCGCGGAGGCGATGCATCTTGCACTCGCCTTTGCCGGGCTGAACCAACGTGCCGCCGCCATCGTATTGAGCGGCGGGAAGTGTGCCGTAGGCGACGCCAAGGCGAACGACGGGCAATCGCGCCGGATGCGATAGACCTTGCACCGGTGGACGATGATTGATCGGATCGCCACGTTCACGTTGGGCCATCCGCCGCAATGTGCGAACGTCGGTTTCGGAAAGAACGTAAGCGTCGGCCATTGCTTTCTCGTTTTGCTACGTCAAGAAACCATCGGCGTTGGTCGGGCCATTGACCGGTGACAGATGCTGACCGTTGCCGCTGAGGTCCGCGCGACCCCCACTGGCTTCGCCCAGGTCATAGAACGCAATCAGCCCACCGCGCTGTGCCACCGTAAGATGCCGATATTCGACGCCACGCCCGCCGTTGCGAATCGCCGCCAGTTCCGCATCCGACAGCGCCCGATTCCAAAATCCCCAGGCGTCCATCCGCCCGTTGTGCGAATCGGCCAGCGAATGATCGCTCGCTCCCAACCGCAGCGCCGCTCCGCCGCTGAATAATCCGCCGGCGTGGGCCGTGGCTTCTTGCAGGCCGTCGACATTCAGAATGAACTCAGCGCCGAACTGCGCCGGATCATAGCGGAGCGCAATGAAGCGCCATTGTCCCGTCGCCGAGATGCTCAGGATCGAGTTGAACACGGTCGGCGACGTGCCATCGCCGCACAACCGGGCCGTCAAAAAACTCGACGAGCCGCTGTAGAGAATCCATTCCCGCGTTCCGATGCCGGCGTACTTGCCGGCGAAGTAGGCCAGTCCGTTGGTGTCGCGGTAAATCCAACCGCACGCCGTGAAGCCGCTCGCCGCCGACAAGTCCCAAGCCACGTCGTGAGCGCGGGTAAGGTATTGATTGCTGGCGACGGAGAGTTGCGCCGCTTTTCGCGGGACCGTGTATCGCACGACCAGTTTGGGCCGGTCGGCCGCGGTGGCGTGCTGGCGGCTGCGGAATTGCAAACCGTCCGAGTTGGTCGTGCCGTAGACGACCCAGCCGTCGTTCGCCACCGCGCCGTCGATCCAATCCTGGATCGTGGCGACCGGAACCTTGATCTGCACCGCGCCCGTGATCGTGTCGTAGTTGCCGTGGCGAGCATCGGCCACGCTGGCAGCATCGACGTCGTCGAACGCTGGCAGGCCGCCGAGCGACGTGTAGGTGCTCGCCTCGCTCCACGCCTGGTACATCTTTCGGAGCTCGAAGAACTGGCCTTCGGTGTTGATGTACAGGTCCAGGTCGCAACCGATGACCGTGGCGTTTGATGGAACGCTCGACAGGTCGAACTTGAGCAAACCATATCGTTCGTCCGTGCCGCTGTTGTAGTCGGCGACGAACGTGTCTTCGCTCCCCTTGGCGTTGCCCTGCTCCGCCGACAACGACCAGATGTAGGTGTCCGCCGTGCCCGCGTAGCCGTCGATGTTGTCCTGAAACGCCAACTGCGCCGGCACGTCGGCCAGACGTGCGTAGCGGAACGTCGGATACGCCGACGCCGAAGAACCGTAAGTGGCGTTGTATTCGCTCGTCGTGACAAGATCGCCATTGGCCAGAAAGCAGACGCCCTCGCCCTTCGGTTCGTTGTTCGGATGACTGGAAGGTCGCTCGCCGCCGACATAGCCTTCCATGACCAGCGGCGTGGCGGTCATGGCGTCGTAGATCGACGTGGCCTCTTTGTCTTCGCGGACGAACACGAACACGTCTTGATAATTCTTGAGTACGATAAGCTTGCCGTCGTCGCTTATGGAACCGCCGACGACGTAACCGCCCGTCGACGGTCCGGTGGCGTCGTCGGTAAATGGGCCGGTCCAAATCTCGCCCAAGTATTCCAGCGTTTGCGTGCCGGTGTAACTCGCTTGATGCGCCAATCGATAACAGCGGGCCGGTGTGATCCGCTTGGTGACGATGTAGATGTCGCCCGTGTCGGGATCGACCATCAGCGTCTCGGCGTCCTTATGGCTAGGCACCTGGCCGGCCGGATACTCACACACGATCTGCTCGAAAGCGGCGGTGCTCGAATTGCCGCCCGTGATCGTCGGTTCTACGACGCGGAAGATGTTGATCGTGCTGCGGGCGTTGCCGTTGTCGCCGATGTCGGCCAAATACAAATATGCCGTGCCGCCGATCACGGCAGAAGCGACATCTTCGAGATCACTGATTGTCGCGCCGGTGAGCGTCCATTCGCCGCGTCCCGCGCCGTCGCTGATTCGCTGCGCCATCATGCGATTGGCGGGCGAATCGCTGATATGCCACAGGTGGCCGTCGTCGCCGCTGCCATTCGCCGCCAACCGCGAACGGGCGACACCGGAGTTTTCCTGCCAATTGGTGGAATTCGGCCGATTGCCAATCGATATTCCATCGGCCCAATACGGGATCAACAGCGCTGTTGCCAACGACGGACGGCGACGGCGGTTGCCGAAGAAGCGAAAGCGGCTGCGAGTAGCGACTAACATGCAGGCCTCATACGACAACGACGTGCAACTGCTGACTGGCCGCCGATGCGATGGCGAAGACGGTGCGCGGATCGTCCAACGGCAAGTACAGTTCCTCGCCGGCAGCCAACGGCCAGCCGTCGGTCGCCGGCGTCGATCCGGCCGTGACATCGGATGGGCCGATGTAGATCGTGCCGGCGTTGGCGGCGTCCGCCTTGAGACCGACGCCCCGTTTACACGCGAACGCCGTCGACGTAATCGCGGCGGCCGACGTGCCGACGGTGACGCGAAAGGCGTCCAGGGCGTTCGTGGTGTCGCGTTCGATAATCGAAAGCATGATTTACGTTCCTTGCATTACGCGGGGTTCTCGCGATACTTGACGCTTACCTGCAAACCTTGGCCCTGCGTGCCGGTGGTGCCGCTCACCGCGACCGTGACTTTGATCTGGTCGCCCCGCGCGCCGGTAGTCGTCGTGGGCATGACGAACTGCACCTGGCGGTTGGCGATTCCGCTGTCGACCGTAACGGGCGTGCCGCCGGGAAGGATCGACGCGAAGGCGGTGGTTTGGTTCCCCTTCAAAACATCGACGGTGAACTTGCGGGGATCGCCGCCCGAACCGTCGGGCTTGGTCTCGCAGACGATCGATACTTCGACGGCCGTGGCATCGGCGAACAGCGAACCGACGACGCGCGATTCGGCTACGACGGAAGTGCCCGATGCCTGCTCATATCGAAACGTCTGTTCGTGGACGACGGAATCGGCCTTGCGGCGGCCGTTGGCGTCGAATTTGTCCTCGCCGTGTTTGCCGCCCCGCGCCGTGAGCGTGGCGGCGTTCATGTCGCCTTGTAGGACGATGCTGCCTTCAAGCTGCCCCATGATGATTGCCTTTCAATTACCCCAGAAACGGCACGCCCAGCGGGCCTTCCTGGCGGATGCGGAATTCGATCGTGTGCGGGTCCGCTCCGGCGTCCAGAAGAACGCCGTTGCCGTTGAGGAGGCTTTCCTCGCTGTACGGTTCTTTCGTGTCGGGATCGACGATCGTGACCAGCTTGCCGTTTTTGATTTGCTTGAAACCGGCATCGATGACTTCGACGCGGGCCCAATCACGATCGGGATGCGTCCAGACTTCGTAGGTGTTCTTGTAGTACCGCGTGCGGACACCCGTTTCTTTGTTGACGTGTTCGGCACTTTGGTAGCTGACGCTAGCCAGCAACCGCCGCCCCTCGGCACGTCCCTGGTTTGCCGTGTTGGCCGGATTGCGCTCATTGACCGTGACGCGATCGACTTGGATCGTGACGGGAATCGGAATGAGGTTGCGAAACGGCTGTTTCGCCGAATTGACGAACAGCATGCCGTCCAGGTCGCGGACGCGGTATTCTTCGACCGTCTGCCCGCCGCCCGAAAACTCCGGCCCAAACGGGTTCTCCGGCGAATTCTGCTGCGACTGCTGCATGAAGTCGTCGAAGCTGTCGGGCGGCGTTTCCTCTTTCGGGATTTCATAGCGGGCCGATACGTCCCATATCTCCACGTCATCGCGGCAGGACGGACGCACCTCGACACACTTGAGGCCACCCAGCGACGGATAGGTCGAACCGATCTGCACCGTCGATTCCAGCGCGGCGAAGATCTCGTCTGCTTCCGACGCCACGATCGCGCCGCTCGATTCCTGCCAGACGGTCCATCCGCGCTCGAAGATGACGTTGTCAGCCGACTTCGTGGCGTCGCGGCGGAATTGTTCGCGGATGACGAAGGACATGGCTTGGAATCAGGTAATGTTGGCGACCGCGAGCGTGGCGGCGTTACGCAAGTTTCGGTCGATGTCTTCCAGCGCCCGCGCGGCCTTACGTTGCTCGGCCAATTGGTCGCGCTGGATGCGATCGGCGCGATCGCGGTCGCGCCCTGCTTCGTGGCGGAGAATGGCTTCGGCCGCTTCGCGGGTGCCGATCAACATTGCTTGCGGGATTTGATCGCCGGAGCGGACCATTACGTCGGCGGCCTCACCGAGCCGCTGGGCAATAGCGTCGAGTTCGGCGGGCACGGCCAAAGCCGGTCGCGTGGCGGCCGCCGCCGACGATGGCGACGAAGCATTAGCGCGGGCCGCCGCCGCGCTACCGACCGATTCGGCGAGCCGCGCTCGTGCCCGTTCCAGAGCTTGCTCGGCCGCGCGGATTTCCTCGGCCGTGCCGCGGGCGCGGGCCTGAGCGGCCTCGGTCAAGACACGTTCAATGTCGGCGGTCGCTTTGGCCGCATCGAAATCGTCGCGGAGGCCATTCAACTCCGCTTGCCGATTGCGCTGCAGCTGCGCCTTGGCGGCTTCGGCCTCGGCGTCACTGATGACGCCCAACAAGGCGAGCGCATCGGCGGCGGTGTTCTCAAAAAAGCCCTGAATCGACGAGCCGACTTGGGCCGTGATGTTGACCAGCGCCGATACGACCTCGGCCCAGATACGATGGATCGTCGCCCCCAGTTCCTGCCAGGTGCCGATGAGCAGATCGCGGGTCGTCGTCCATGCGCCCATCAGGGCGTTGAGCCCCGTCTGCCAGGCGACGTTGAGTCCGGCCAGGGCCACCTCGCCAGCCAGTTGCAAGTCGCCGGCGGCCAAGGCGTCGACAACGCCTTGGAACGTAGAAAGTGCGTCGGCCTTGAACGCCTCCAGGCGCTGGCCGATCGACGCCAGCGCCGCCTGACCCGCATCGCTGTAGACAAGCCACGCGCCGACGCCGCCGACCAGCGCGCCGGTAACGATGCCGATGGGCGAGAGAATCGCGCCCAGCACAGCCCCCACTGCCGAAACCGCCGTGGCGACAATGCCGAAGCCTACTGCGGCCAGCTTGGCGGCCAGACCCAAGCCGACGAGCGCCGAGCCGACGGCCACCAGGCCAACCGCGCCGGCAGCCACGGCAACGACCAGACCGGAATTCTCCGCAGCGAATTGGCCGGCGAAACGAGCCGCTTCCCTGAATGCGCCAACGAGCGGCGTGACGACCGGCAACAACGCACCGCCGACAACTTCCGCCGTGTCGATAAACGACGCTTTGAGGGCCTTCATCTGGTTGGCGAAGCCGCCGGCCGTACGCAGGGCGTCCCCTTGCGCGGCGGTCGTGCCGCGCATGATGAGATTCAGCCGCGCCAGCACTTTCTGTTGATCGGTGGCGGTTTTCGGATCGATGTGTTGGTTGAGAAGTTCCTGTTTGACCGCCGCCTCGCTGACGAGCACGCCGTATTTCTTCATGGTCTCACCCGAACCGGTGAGCGCGGCCTGCAGGTCGCGCATCACGTCCGCGTCCGCCATGTTGTTGAAGCTGCCCAAATCGACCGCCAGTTGCGTCACCTGTTTCGACAGTTCTTCGGCCGCACGGGGATCAAAGCCCAGCGGGACGAACAGGTCTTGGGCCCCGGCCAGAAACGAGACAATCTCGGTCTTTCCACGGCCGACCTGCCCGGCGAATTCATCGCCCCAGGCGCGAATGGCAGCGGCGTTCTCGCCGAATACGACGGCGAACTTGCTGGCCACTTCCTGAGCGTCCGATGCGGCACGGATCGCAAACGTAAATGGCGTCGCCAGGCCGGCGCCCAGGGCGGCAATCCGCGCGCCGATCTGCGTGACCGCCGCCCCAAAAGCGTTGAGCTTGGCCTGTGCCCGCCGCAGACCGCGCACGAGTTTCGTATCGTCGGCAAAGAGCTCGACGAACGCACGGCCGGCACGGATGGCGCTACTGCTGACGGGCATGGGTATCGTCTAGCGTCAATTCGGGGAATTCGGCGGCAAGAACGCACGCAATGCGTCGATGCCTACCTCAACATCTCTGGACTCGGCAAACGGATAAAAATCGCTCGGCTTGTAGGGCTTGGTCTTCTTGGGATCGCGGTGACAGTTGGCCAGCAGTGCCATCAGGCTCGCGGTCTGCTGCCAGCTGGCTTGGATGGCGTCTATCTCGTGTTCGACCTTCGCCTCGTACAGTGCCAGCAGGCGCCGCAATGTAAAGGGGCGCGGATCGACGCCGACTACGCCGGCGCAGCGGGCGATGGCGCGGTCGATGTCCCCTTTCGCAAGGGGAGGACGCCGTCGATCGCGCCGTCGATGATCTGGTCCAGTTCGTCGTCGCTCGGTCGGTTGGCTTCGACCCGATCGGCGATCTTCCTCCGCGCGCGATGCATCG